>CAYWVC010000013.1:0-32569 GCA_964461635.1 uncultured Lachnospiraceae bacterium | reverse complement strand
AAACGCCGCACGGCGTTTTCCTTTTTTCGGGTTGATTTTTATTCGTGAAAGTGTTACAATAATAAGACAGTGTAAGTTTTAGGAAAGGGTCGCCGCGGCGCGACGTCAGATAAATTATGATATTCGGAAAATATATAAACCGATATTACCTCAAATATTGGTATGCTATCCTCGGCGGAGTGGCGGCGCTGATCGCGGTGGATTATGCCCAGCTCCTTGTGCCCGAGCTCTACCGCGAGGTTATAAACGGTATGAATACCGGCTTTGCTTCGTTGTCGGACGGGAGTCTTGTGAGCTTTGATATGCAATATCTGCTCGATCGCATATGCTTGCCCATGATCTTTATTATCCTGTTTATGGTGATCGGGCGGTTTGTCTGGCGCATATGCTTGATCGGAACGTCGATAAGGGTCGAGACCGACCTTCGGCGCAGGATGTTCGACCATTGCCGCGGGCTTTCTCAGCAATATTATCAATCCAACAAGGTCGGTACGCTTATGTCGTACTTTACAAACGACCTGGAGACAGTGCAGGATTGCTTTGGCTGGGGCGTGCTTATGTTCTTCGATGCGCTCTGTCTCGGGGCAATGGCACTTTGGAAGATGAAGGATATGAGCCCGTTGCTGACGTTCTTTGCACTGATACCCATGCTGTTGCTTTTGTCTGTCAGTCTCATCATCGGGAAATATATTACGCTTAAGTGGGAAAACAGGCAGGAGGCTTTCTCCCGTCTGTCCGATTTTTCGCAGGAGAGCTTTTCGGGTATTGCGGTAATAAAGGCATTCGTGCGCGAGGGCAAGGAGCTTTCTGCCTTCCGTCGTCTGAACCGCGAGAATGAGGATGCGAACGTCGCCTTCGTTCGGCTGTCCGTTATGCTTGATATTTCGGTGACCCTTCTCGTCGAATCGGTCGTGTGCGTGATCCTCGGCTACGGCGGATATCTTGTCTACGTCGGGAGCTTTGATGCCGGGCAGCTCGTGGAATTTATCGGATATTTCACGGCAACCGTTTGGCCCATTATGGCGGTGTCGGAGATGATCAATATGACCTCGCAGGGGAGGGCATCGCTGAAGCGCATATCTTCTTTGTTGGATGCTCCCGTCGATGTTCTTGACCGTGGCGACGTCAGCGATCCCGCCGAGATACGCGGGGATATCGAGCTGCGCGATCTGACCTTTTGCTACCCCGGGGAGAGCCGTCCGGCGCTCTCGGATGTATCGTTTAAGATCAATGCGGGCGAGAACGTCGGTATAATAGGCAGGACGGGCTCGGGTAAGACGACCCTTGTCGATCTGATCCTTCGCACGTACAACGTTCCCGACGGATGCCTGTTTATCGACGGTCGGGACGTTAACACGATCCCGATACGTACCGTGCGCGATAACGCGGCGTACGTGCCGCAGGACAATTTCCTTTTCAGCGATACGATAAGGAACAATATAGCCTTTGCCTCGGATTCCGATGATACGGATGCGGCGGAGAGCGCGGCTCGCCTTGCCGACGTGCACGATAATATAATCGGATTTGCCGACGGGTACGGCACGGTCCTCGGTGAGAGGGGCGTGACCGTTTCGGGCGGGCAGAAGCAGAGGATATCTATCGCGAGGGCACTGATGAAGGATGCCCCGATCCTTATACTTGACGATGCGGTTTCGGCGGTCGACGTCGGCACCGAACGCACGATACTTGATAACCTTGCCGCAACACGGCGCGGCAAGACGACCGTGCTGATAGCGCATCGGGTGTCCACCGTCGAGCGTATGGATAAGATTATTTACCTTGACGACGGGCGCGTGCTCGGCGTCGGTACGCATAGCGAGCTTATGGAAAGCTGCGCGGAATATCGCCGTGCCGTCGAGCTCCAGCGGCTTGATGACGCGGGAAAGGAGGCGGGGCTTGATGAGTGAATTCTTTCCGTTGATAGCGGTCGGCGGAACCGTTGGGTTCTTCGCCGCCGTATTCCTTGCGGCGTTTTTGCTGATGAAGGATAAAAAAGAGGCGTTCGGCTTTGAGCGCAATCTTAGCGACGGTGAGATAGTGCGAAGGCTCGCCGCCTATGCCAAGCCTCATTACAAGAGCTTTATTGCCGTTTTCTGTATAGTGCTTTTTTCGATCTCGTACGATATAGCTTCGCCGCTTATGATAGGCAAGATCGAGGAGATGATAAAAGGCGACTTTGAGCTTTCTCGGCTGTTTTTGCTGGTTGCGGCGTATGCCTCGGTGCTGATCGTGTCGCTCGTGTGCTCGTATATTCAGGCGATCATACTTCAGAAAACGGGGCAGAAGATAGTATCTCAGCTCCGCAACGATCTGTTTGCGCATATCGAGAGCCTGTCTCACGCACAGCTCAACTCTATCCCCGTCGGCAAGCTTGTGACGCGGGTTACGAACGATACGGCGGCGATCTCCACTACCTTTACCTCAACGCTTGCCGACCTTGTGAAGAACTCGTTGGTCATTATCGGCGTTCTTACCGCTATGTTCTGCCTGAATCTTGAGCTGACGCTGATGGTGCTTTGCTTTGCACCGTTCATCGTGCTTTTTACGGTTATATTCAGAAAGTTTTCGCGACGTGCTTATCGCAGGGTCAAGGACGGCACTACCGATATTAATACTTTCCTTTCCGAGAACCTTTCGGGGATGAAGATCATTCAGATATTTAACCGTGAGGATCGCAAGCTGGAGGAATTCGATCGCAAAAACCGCAAGCTCGGGAAGGCAAAGAACGAGGAGATCTTCGTTCACGGAATTTTTCGCCCGATGGTGTATATGCTGTATATTTCGTCGGTGCTCTGCCTGTTCTATCTTGGGGGCAGGGGGTATATAAAGGATACGCAGTTCCTCGGTCAGACCATAACGAGCGAGATAGTCGTTACCTTTTATATGTATATCAATAAGTTCTTCGACCCCATACAGAGCCTTGCGGATCAATTCAACAGGCTTCAGTCGGCGTTTGCCTCGGCAGAGAAAATTTTCACGCTCTTTGACGAGAAGCCGAGCGTCGTGGATGCGCCCGATGCGATAGAGCTTGAGCATATCCGCGGTGAGATAGAATTCCGTGACGTTTGGTTTGCCTACGTGCCCGACGAATGGGTACTGCGCGGAGTGTCCTTTCACGTAAATGCCGGCGATACCGTGGCGTTCGTCGGGGCTACGGGCTCGGGCAAGACCACGATACTGTCGCTCCTTTGCCGCAATTACGACATTCAACGGGGACAGATACTGCTTGACGGTATTGATATAAGAAAAATAAAGCTTTCCTCGCTCAGAAGTCATTTTGGCGAGATGCTTCAGGACGTTTTCCTGTTTTCGGGTACGGTGAGATCCAACATCCTGCTTCGTGAGGAGGGGATCTCGGACGAGGAGATTATGAAGGTCTGTCGGTATGTGAACGCCGATCGCTTTATCGAACGGCTTGATCACGGTCTGGACGAAGAGGTCAGGGAAAGGGGAAATAATTTTTCGACCGGTCAGCGTCAGCTCCTGTCGTTTGCGCGGGCGCTGATCCGCAGTCCCGAGGTTATGATACTTGACGAGGCAACGGCAAATATAGACACCGAGACCGAGCGCCTGATACAGGATTCGCTGTCCCGTATGATGAATATAGGAACGATGCTGATAGTGGCACACCGACTTTCGACCATACAGAGTGCCGACGATATTATTGTTTTGTCACACGGTGAGATCGTCGAGCACGGAACGCACGCCGAGCTGTTAGCCGCGCGCGGCAGGTATTACGGCTTGTATACCGTCCAAGCCGATCGCGAACGTGCGGCGGAAGCGCAGAGATGACGGTGCGCCGTCGGTTATTTCATAAGTCAAATACGGTCCCGGGCATTGCCCGGGACCGTATGTATTTAGCTGATAATTATTCCTCCAAGGTGGGAATATCCTGATATTCGGTTTTCTTGGCTTCTTTTGCGGCTTCCTCTGCCGCGCGGAGCTCTCGCTCGTGCTCCTCGTCCCGCTTTTCGATGCGGATCTCCCATTGAATTAGGAAGGTCATAGCGGCGCGCAGAAGGATAATACCGCCGATCTTCAGCAGCTCCTCCCAATCCTCTATCATTACCGTTTGCAAAAGCTCGCCGCCAAGCTTGAATTCAAGCGACAGCGCGATCCCCTCTGCCAGAGTGAGGCGTACGTTGCCCTTGTGACGGATAAGCATTGCAAGAGCTCGCACTGCCGAAAAAATGAGGATGCCGACACCGACACATTCAAGCAGCAGGGTGCTGTACTGAATTATGTATTGAAATATTTCGTAAACCTTGAGATAGAACCAATCCATTTTGAGCCTTTCCTTTTGTGTGATATATTCGCGCAAGCGCACGACCCGTCTATTATACCACTTTTATTTTTTCTGTCAAGAGCTGTGCTCGGATGTGGCGGGCGCGGTGTTTTTTGCAGAGCTTTCTTCGATGCGCTTCATAATATCACGGATTTCGGTAAGCACGTCGGCTTGGATCGCGACGTTTTCGATGAATTCGCGGCGGATCTCCGCTTCCTTGGCGGCGAGCGCTTCGGCTTCGGCTTTTTTCTTTGCTTCCTCTTCCTTCTTCCGCTTTTCGGCGGCTTCAAGCTCGCGGCGGCGTATAAGGTTTTTCAATTTCATAACCGCCCGCAAAGCAAGATATATTGACATAGCGATCAGCAGAAAATCAAGCGCATTTTGCAGGAATGAGCCGTAGGTGATTGCGATCTCGGGTATTTCTTCGATTCCCGCCGCCTCGTTAGCTTCAACTCCCGCGCGAAGCACGAGCTTGAGGTCGGAGAAGTATTTGCCGTCGGGCAAAAGGAGGCTTGTCAACGGGGTAATGATCGAATTTACGAGAGACGTTACCATTTTGTTGAACGCCGAGCCGACTACGACCGCGACCGCGAGGTCGACGACGTTGCCCTTTGCCACGAATTTCTTGAAATCGGTCCAGAATTGCCGTGATTTCTTCTCGACTTTAGCCGTTCCCGCTTTTGTGGCTTCAACGAATTCGCCGAAATTTTCGGGCTTTTTATTTTTCTTCTTTTTCATATTTGATCCTCCGATACTTTTCAACGCACCCTTAAAGTGCGCGAAATCTTCTTGAATACAGATTGTAGCACAAGCTTTAAAAAAAGTCAATATTTGCCGACCCGCTCGGCGGGGCGCACATCGCGTAAACCGCGAATTTTTTTGAAAAATATATTGTAATTCGGTGGGAAACCTGCTATAATTAACTTGTATAATTATATGAAAAGAGCTGTAAGCTTTTTCGGAGGTGTATCAATGAAAGCAGTAATGTACGGAGCCGGCAATATAGGGCGCGGCTTTATAGGTCAGAAATTCTATCTGTCGGGCTACGATACGACCTTTATCGACGTCAATCAGTCGGTGGTCGATCTTCTCAACGAGCGTGGGGAATATCCGATATATTTCACGCGCGGGGATAAGTACGTTCCCGAGTCGGTCAAGAATCTCTCTGCAGTCAACGGCAAGGATAACGCCGCGGTGGTAGCGAATATCGCCGACTGCGATATTATGGCAACGGCTCTCGGCGTGAACATCCTGCCGTTCGTCGCCCCTCTGATCGCGGAGGCTGTCGTGAAGAGAGCGCAGAAGAATGCTCCGTTGAACATACTTATATGTGAAAATATGATAGGGTCCAACGAGTACCTGCACGGCCTTGTCGAGCCTCATATTCCGGCTGAGCTTAAGGGGTGGTTTGAGGATAATATCGGTTTCGTGTGCGTGTCTGTCGGCCGTACCGTGCCGCCCACTCCCGACGATCTGAAGGCGGCGGATCCGCTTGCCGTCTGTGCCGAGCCCTACGACGAGCTCCCCGTGGACCTTGCCGGCTTCCGTCCCGTAGGCTGTGAGCTGCCGAAGATCCCGAATCTCGTGGCGTTTACCCCCTTCAGATTCTTCATCGAACGCAAGCTCCTTATTCACAATATGGGTCACGCGCTTCAGGCGTACGTCGGATATCAGAAGGGCTATGAGTATATATTCGAGATAGCCACCGACGGCGAGATCAAGTATATCCTTACCCGTGCGCTCATAGAGTCGGCGCGCGCGTTAGCGAAGCGTCACGGTGCTCCGCTTGACGATACGATGCAGTTCGTGGAGGATCTTATGATCCGTTTCGAGAACCGTATGCTCGTTGATACCGTTGCCAGAGTCGGACGCGATCCGAAGCGTAAGCTCTCGTCGGGGGACCGACTTACCGGTGCCTTCAAGATGGTGCGTGAGGAGGGCGGAGTTCCCGCGCATATTGCGGTTGCGATAGCCGCGGGATTGCTCTACGATCTCCCCGAGGACCCCGCCGCCGTCGAGATATCCTCCTACTGCCGCGAGGCGGGAGTTGCCGCGGCGCTTGAAAAATATTGCGATATAACCGCCGCCGAGGACGTTGAGATGATAAAGACCTTCTACGATATGTTCGTCAGAAAGGCGGAATTTGCCGAGTTCGTTGAGACGCTCGCTTCAATGAAGGATACTCACTGACATTATTAAAGCCTGCCCTGACGGATATGTTCGTCAGGGCGGCTTTCGGGGAAAGGAGCTGTGTGGCCTTGGAAAAGCAAAAATGGGGCGGAGGTACCTTGTTGGCTCCGTTGCCGCCCGTTATGGTAAGCTGCGGAGATAAGGCAAAACCGAATATCATAACGGTAGCTTGGACCGGAATTCTGGCGACTCAGCCCCCGACCACCTATATCTCCGTGCGCCCGAAACGGTATTCTTACGACCTTATCAAGGAACGCGGGGAATTCGTTATTAATCTTACCCCCGCCTCACTCGTGCGTGCCGCCGATTATTGCGGTATGTACACGGGTGCAAAGGTCGATAAATTCGAGCGTTGCGGGTTGACCGCGTCCGAGTCTTTTGAGGTCACGTGTCCTTCGATAGGCGAATCTCCGCTCTCGCTTGAATGCCGTGTGCGTGACGTCGTACCGCTCGGGAGCCACGATATGTTTATCGCCGATATCGTGGCGATTGCGGTCGATCCGTCCTTAATCGACAAGACCGGGAAATTGCATATTGAGCGCGCCGGACTTTGCGCCTTTGCGCACGGCGAATACTACGCGCTCGGACAGCGAATCGGGCGATTCGGATTTTCAACCAAAAAGGGAACTAAACCGGAAAGGAAAAAATATGGCAAAGCATAGGGCAGGACGAATAAATGACGAGCTTCAAAAGGAGGTCGCACAGGCACTGCGCGAGGTGAAGGATCCGCGCGTTGCCGATGCCTTCGTAAGTGTGACCGCGGCAGAGGTAACGCCGGATCTGAAATACGCAAAGGTTTACTATTCGGCTCTTCGCGGGGATAAAAAGGCGGTTGCCGCGGGTCTTGCCTCGTCTGTCGGCTTTATTCGCGGAAAAATTGCTAAGAGTATGAACCTTCGCATAACGCCCGAGCTTACTTTTATAGAGGATCATTCGATAGCTCACGGTGCGCATATTTCGGAATTGCTTCACAAGATAGAGAGCGACGGGCGCGGGTCCGACGAAGCGTAATGAGAAGAACGCTTACACTGCCGAATAAGGCAAACGGAGGCTGAAATGGGTGACGTATCGACAAGAGCGTTGGCATACCTCGGAGATTGTGTTATCGAGCTGTGCGTACGGCGATTTCTCGTCTCCTGCGGCATATCACATTCTGCCGAGCTAAACATTGCGGCACTTGATTTTGTCCGTGCGGGGGCACAAGCCGACGCGGTCAAGCGAATATTACCTATCCTCACCGAAGAGGAGGCGGCGGTCTTTCGCCGAGGAAGAAATATCGGTCATACAAGCACCCCGAAGAACGCCAGCGTCGGGCAGTACCGCGCCGCGACGGGTATGGAGGTGCTGTTCGGGTGGCTGGATACAACGGGGCAGAGCGAACGCATAAGCGAGCTTTTTGCATCGGCTTACGCCGATCTGATAAATGAAAACAAAAGAAAGGTTGGATCATTATGAGCAATCCGATGATTAAAATGGAAATAGAGGGCTTCGGCACTGTTGAAGCCGAGCTTTATCCCGATAAAGCGCCGCTGACGGTTAAAAATTTTCTTAAGCTTGTAGACGGGGGATTTTTTGACGGTCTGGTATTTCACCGCATTATAGCCGGATTTATGATACAGGGCGGCGGCTACGACGCTCACGGCAGACACCGTGATGCCGAGTCAATATACGGGGAATTTGCCGCAAACGGCTTCCCGCAGAACGATATAAAGCACACCCGAGGCGTGCTTTCGATGGCTCGCACGATGGTGCCCGATTCTGCGTCGTCGCAATTCTTCATTATGCACGAGAACGCTCCTCATCTTGACGGTCAGTATGCCGCCTTCGGGAAGGTGACCTCGGGTATTGACGTCGTTGACAAGGTCGCCGCGGTAAGAACGGATTTTTCAGATGCGCCGCTTCGTCCCGTTATTATAAGCTCGGTGCGCACCGTCGCGTCCGATGAAAAGTAATTTACAAAATATCGCAAAAATGTTGTTTTAATAATAATCGGACGATAGTATAATTAATAAAAGAATATTAATGGAGGAGGCAACTTTACTTATGTCCAAGTGGAACGATTTTTGCGCAAGCGTCAGTAAAGCGGGCAAGGCGACGGTGGATAAGACGAAGACGGTTGCAAACAAGGCTTCGCTCAATGCGAAGGTCAGTAATCTTCAGGGAAAGGCTAATGAAGTATATAAAGAGCTCGGCAAGCTGTATTATCTGCACGAGGTTGGCAAGGCAGAGAATGAGGCGGATATGACCGCCAAGATCAAGGAAGCCAGCGATATCAACAAGCAGATAAATGCGCTCAATGCCGAACTTCGTGAGATCAAAAAGGCAGAGGAAGAGGCTAAAGAGGCAAGAGCCGCCGAAAAGGAGGCTAAGAAGGCTGCTAAGGCGGCTGAAAAGGAAGCTGCCGAGAGTGACCTTTCGGTCCTTGACGACGACATCTCAATCTGAATTCAGAATTCAAAAAATATTACGGGCAACCGATCTCGGTTGCCCGTAATATTTTTGCCTTTTTTATTGATATAGCTTTTCAAGGTTGTAGAATTGCCGTGCTTCACGGTTGAAGATATGCACGATGACCGTGCCGTAGTCCATAACCACCCAAGCGTTGTTATCCTTGCCCTCGATGCGCAAGGGCTCAACGTCGTGCCGCTTCAGTTGGAACTCAACCTCGTCGGTCAGAGAATGTACCTGCGTATTGGAATTACCCGTGCAGATAACGAAATATTCGGTGATAACGGTCTTATCCGCCACGGCGATCTTCTTTATATCGTGCGCTTTCTTTCCGTCAAGCGCATCGACAATGCAGTCGGCAAGCTCTTCGGCGGGGGCGTCGGCAAGGGAAGAGAGCTTCTCCTCTTCGGTTATCTGTATGGTGGGATCAATTGCGTCATTGACGTGTTTCATTTCTTTGTTTTCTCCTTTAAGATCTTTCGGCATATCAGCCGATTCATTGAGAGTACGGTGTCGGGGCTGATCGGCGAACCGTCGGCGAGCAAGCTCTTCACCGTCATATTGTAAGACGTTATAAGAATACCGTCAAGGTGTTCAAGCCTTTCATCTGCGGACATCCTCTCGGGATGAGCGTCGAAGAAGGCGTTTCTGAGCGTCACACAGTCGTCAAAGCTCCGCGTGTCGTCGATATAATCGGCAAGGTATATGAGCTCGTCACACAGTGTCATATCCTCGCAACCGGTCGTGTGCCAACGTACTGCCGAGATGACCGTCGGGTCGGCGTAATCGGGGAATCTGTCCGGTATGATAAGAGCCGCGGTTATTGCGTGCAGGGTCTTCGGCGCACAGCGCTCGGCATCGGTTACCGTGTGACCGTAGAGGCTACAGAGTTCAAGCTGTTTTTCTGTCGGATATTCCTTTGTGACGTCGTGCAGGAGTGCTGCCACACGAAGCAGGTCCGTTTTATCGGGGGCGAACAACTCACCGAGACGTGCCGCCATCCGTTCAACGGCAAGGATGTGTGCCTTCCGTCGGTCGGACAGATCGCGGCTGTCCGATATTGTTTTTCGCAGAGACGATATCTGTTCTTCGGAATATTTCATCGGTACATTTTGTGCTCCCTTATATATTCTTCGACGTCCGGGGGGACGAGACCGCTGACCGATTCGCCGTTGTGCAGCTTTTCCCTGATCTCACTTGAGGATACCGCCACGGGCAGGGAATTTATTACCGGCACGGTCACACCGTATTTTTGACGGTAGTGCGCTATGGCATCGTTGAGTGCCTTTTCGGTATTTTTGTCATTTTCCCGCCTGATACATACCGGGGTGGCAAGGCGGAAGATCAGCTCGGGCATATGCCATTCGTCAAGTGTCAGGATCATATCGGTGCCGCATAGCAGGAAAAGCTCCCGACCGTCCGATGCAAGCTCTTCAAGCGTGTCGGACGTGTAGCTTTTTCCCCCGCGTGTGATCTCAAGGTCGGAGACCTCCGTTCTTTCAAGTGAGCCGAACGCAAGACGGCACATATCGAGCCGTGCGGCTGGATCGTCCGGATAACTGATCTGCTTGTGCGGCGGGACGAGGGTGGGGATTATCAGCAGCCTGTCAAGCGACATCCCGTCAAGAAAGGCGCGCGCCGCCGTCGTGTGCCCGATATGCGGCGGCGAAAACGTTCCGCCGTATATGCCGATTTTAAGCTTTTGAGCACTCATATTGTGTCAAGAAAGATTTTCTTCTTGTTGACCGATTCGCGGTAGAGCACGAGCTTCGAGCCTATTACTGTTACGACCTCGGCTCCTGTGGCGTCGGCAAGCGCTTCGGCGGCTTCGCGCGGTGTGTAGGGGCTGTTGTCAAGCACTCTGAGTTTGATAAGCTCGCGAGCCTCCAGTGCATCCGAGACTGTAGCGATAAGGTTTTCCGATATTCCCCCGCATCCGATCTGCATAATCGTATCGGCTTTTGACGCGAGAGAGCGCAAATACGCGCGTTGCTTTGAGGTCATATTATTCGTTTACCTCCGATACCGTTTGAACGGCGTTGTCTTCGCCGAGGCGGTTGACGAGCGCTTCGGCAAGCTTTTTTATGGCTTTTCCGCGGTGACTTATTGCATTTTTCTCATCGGCGCCCATTTCGGCGTAGGTCTTTCCGTCCTGGTCGAACCAGAACAGCGGATCGTAGCCGAATCCGCAATCCCCACGCGGAGCGCAGAGAATCTCGCCCTCCGTTTCGCCCTCCACCACGATCGGATCGGTGCCGTCGGGAAAGACGCAGGCGATGGTGCAGACGAATTTTGCCTCGCGGCAGGATTCGCCTTTAAGCGCGTCCAGGAGCTTTTCGTTGTTGGCGCGGTCGTCGGCATTTTCTCCGGCGTAACGGGCGGAGCGGACGCCGGGAGCTCCGTCGAGAGCGAATACGCAAAGACCCGAATCGTCGCCTATTCCGATAAATCCGGAGCGTGCGGCGTATTTTGCCTTAATGAGGGCGTTTTCTGCGAACGTTTCGCCGTCCTCAATTATCTCCTCGCCGTCAAGTCCCACGTCGGCAAGCGAAAGTATTTCCACGTTCGGGAGGTAGACCGACAGAAGCCTTTGAAGCTCGGCGAGCTTATGCTTATTGTGCGATGCAAGTACTGCTTTCATTTTGGTTCCTTTCAGATATTGTCCTCGGCAAATAGCGCGTCGGTAAATTCATCGGCGGAGAAGGGCTGCATATCGTCAATCTTTTCGCCGACCCCGATAAACTTCACGGGGATCCCGAGCTCACGCTTGATCGAGATTATGATACCGCCCTTTGCGGTTCCGTCAAGCTTGTTGAGAATAAGTCCGGTAAGCTCGGCGGAATTCTTGAATTCCTTAGCCTGCATAATCGCGTTTTGCCCGGTCGTTGCGTCCAGCACGAGCAAGTTCTCCCTTGCCGCGTCGGGAAGCTCACGGGAGATCACCCGGTCGATCTTTGCAAGCTCGTTCATAAGGTTTTTCTTGTTTTGAAGTCTGCCGGCAGTGTCGATTATCAGAACGTCGGCTTGCTTGCTCTTGGCGTAGCTTACCGCATCGAATACCACTGCGGCGGGGTCCGAGCCCTCGCTTTGCCGTATCATTTCGACACCGGCGCGCTCACACCATACCCCGAGCTGATCGATCGCCGCCGCGCGGAATGTATCGGCGGCGGCAACGACCACCTTTTTGCCGTCTTGCTTGAGCTTGTTTGAGATTTTTCCGATGCTTGTGGTCTTTCCTGCGCCGTTGACACCGATCACGAGTATGACCGAGGGCGAGGTGCCGAGGTTGAGCGGCTCACCGTCACCGATCATTTCGGTGATGATTTCTTTAAGTGCCCCGTTGATCTGCTCCGGTTCCTTGAGTCTGCCGTCTTTTATGCGCTCACGAAGCGCTTCGATTATCTCCTCCGTCGTTTCAACGCCGACGTCGGCTTCGATCAGCATCTCCTCAAGCTCCTCAAGCATATCCTCGTCCACGCGGGTAAATGTCCGCGATATTTTATGCAAGCCGCCGAAGATCGCGTCTTTCGTTTTCTTCAGTCCGGCTTTGAGCTTATCCAAAAATTTCATCCCATGAATCACCTTTCTTTTTAGATATCTCCCCGACGTCAAGGGCAAGTACCTTTGATATGCCGTGCTCCGGCATCGTGACACCGTACAGGCGGTTTGCCGCCTCCATCGTTCCGCGTCGGTGAGTTATTATTACGAATTGCGTGCCGTCGGCGTAGCGCTTTATGTATTCCGCGAACCTCGCGACGTTAACCTCGTCAAGCGCCGCCTCTATCTCGTCAAGTATGCAGAAGGGGGTTGGATTGACCTGTATTATTGCGAAGAACAGTGCGATTGCGATAAAGGACTGCTCACCGCCCGAGAGCTGCATCAACGATTTGATGATCTTTCCCGGAGGCGCCGCCTTTATCTCTATTCCGGAATTCAGTACGTCGTCGGGCTCGGTCAGCAGGAGCTGTGCGGAGCCGCCGCCGAAAAGCTCGCGGAAGACCCGGTCGAAATTCTCGTTGATCTTCTCAAAGGCATCCGTGAATGTGGTCTTCATCTCGCCGTCTATTTGTTCTATTATGCGCTCAAGGTCGGCTTTCGAACGGTTAAGATCGTCTATTTGTGCGGTCATATAGTCGTACCGCGCTTTAAGCTCCTTGAATTTTTCTATTGAGTCAAGGTCGACGTTTCCGATGGCGCGGAGCTTGTTTCTGCAATCCGTCTGTATTTGCTGTACCTCGGGACGGGTCTTTGCGTCGATGACGGGATATCCGAGGGCTACCGCGTCGCTTCGGGTCAGCTCGTGATCCTCCATAAGCTTGGTGGCAAGCTTGTCCTGCGATTCGCGAAGGGAAGCAAGCTTCGATTCCCATTTCGTGTATTCGCGGAAGTGGATCTCCTTTTCATTCATCTTGTCGCGCGTGTGCGCGTTGATCTCATTCAGCTTGCGCTCAAATTCAAAGCTGTCGGATTCCAGAAGCGCGCGCTTGGCGTTCAGCAGCTTGAGCTTTTCTTCGCCCTCTGCGTGTTGGCGTCGGTTCTCATCCTGTGCACTCTCAAGTTCGGCGATCCGCGTATTCAAAAATTCAATGCGATCGTTTTGCGCCTTTATGTCGGAGATACACCTCGTTATTACGGATTCCGATTGATCGAGCAACGCATTTTCCGATGCGATGTCCTTGCCGACCTCTACGATTTTTATGTAGAGCTCTGTGAGCTTTTCGCCCAACCCGTCGCGTAAGGCGAGCTTTTCGTTTTTCTCAATATCACGTTCGGCACGGAAGGCGGATATCTCGCTGATCTGTGTGTGCACCGAGGCACACTTCGCGCTCAGCTCTTTTATTTCATCCTCGTTTCTCTCGCGAGTCTCGGAAAGGAAGCTGAGATCGCCGCGGAGCTTGTTTATCAGGATGTTGTTTGCATCAAGCTTTGCGCGCAACTGTTCCAATCGGTTGAGCTCGGTGTTGCGCAGAGCCGAGATCAGCTTGGCTCTTTCGTCTGCCGCCGAGATGTCTCCGGCAAGCTTTTCTGCCGAGGACGTTAGCCGTCCCACCTCGCCGACAGCCTTTTGAATGTCGGCGTTGATCGTCTCCAGCTCGTGCTCAAGACGTGCGATTTCACCCGCACGGCTGAGTATTCCGTTTTTGGCTTTGGATGAGCCGCCGGTGAACGAGCCGCCGACGTTGATCTGTTGCCCGTCAAGCGTTACGGCTCTTATCCGGTAACGTAGCTGTCTTGCCATGGCGGTTGCGTTGTCGATGTTGTCGAAAACAACCGTGCGACCGAGCAGGGAAGACACTATTCCGCGGAAGCGTCCGTCGCATTTTACCAGCGTGTCGGCAACCGCGATAAAGCCGCTGAATTCCGATGCGCGCAGGACCTCGTCGGTTGGCGCGGCGGGCTTCATCGAGGTCAGAGGGAAGAAGGTCGCGCGCCCCGCCTGCGATTGCTTGAGAGCGTACATAGCGGCCTTTGCAACGCTCTCGTCTTCTACGACTATGTGCTGAAGGTTTGCCCCAAGTGCAGTCTCGGCTGCGATGACGAACCGATCCTCTACCGATATTATCCGCGAGAGGGGACCGTATACGGTGCCGCAGGGATTGCCGTCGGGCGTTGTTATCTTTCCGGCGGCGTATCTGTTCATAACGAATCTTACCGCGTTTCCGTAGCCCTCAAACTGCTCCTCCATTATCTTGAAGTTTTCGATTCTTTGAGCTACCGAGTCGCGCCGAAGTCCGGCATCTGCCGCTTTGCTCTTTGCCGCCTCCAGCATTTCCGCCGTTTCTCTTACCTTTCGCGACAGTTCGTCAACCTCCCGCGTGGCGGCGTCGTATTGTTCGGTATAATCGTCAACGGTTTTCTTGCGCGCCTTGCACTGATCGGAGTACCCGTCCGATACCTTCTGGTATTCGTCGATGTCGGCAAGGATCGAGCTGTTCTTGCCCGAATCGGTCTCGTTGGCGTTTTTCAGCACCGATATTCTCACACGGAGGTCAGTCTCCTCGGCTTCGAGGCGGTGCACGTCCTCAAGAGCCGTGGCTATATCAAGCTCAAGCGCCGCCGCTTCGTCGGATGCTGTCTTTTGCGCATCGGTCAGCTCGGCGTGCTCTGCCTTCATTGAGTTGAGCTTTTGTTCAAGCTCTGCGACGGTCGAGCGCCTTGCTTTGACCGATAGCTTTTCCGCGTCCATCGTGGTCTGAGTGCTTGCCACCGTTGCTTGGGCGGCGGATATAAGGTCGCGGGCGTGAAGAATATTGCTGTCGTTTACGCGGTATTCGCTCTCAAGCTTATGATTTTCCTCGGTCTGAGCTTTTATTTTGCCGAAAAGCTGCTCGGATGCGAGCTTGTTGCTTTTTGATGCTTCAAAAAGCTTTTCGTTCTGCGCCTCGTAGCTTTTTATAGCCTCCTCGGAGTTCTGAAGGTCGAATTCCGCGCGTCTGAAGGCGGCTTCGGCTTGTTCCGTATCGGTCCTGAGCTTTTCGGTGTCGTAGAGCCAAAGCTGAACGTCGGCTTTTTTCTTCGCCTCCATCAGCACAAGTGCACGCTTGGCTTTTTCGGCTTCTTTTTCAAGCGGTCCGACTTGATTGGAGACCTCAAGAAATACATCGTTGATGCGGACCATATTATCCTCGGTCTGCGCAAGCTTTCGTTCGGTCTCGGTCCGCTTGTGGCGGAACTTCGCGATTCCCGCGGCATCCTCGAATATACTGCGCCGCTCGTCGCTTTTGCGCGAAATGATCTCGGCTATTTTGCCCTGACCGATGATAGAGTATCCGTCGCGACCGATACCGGTGTTCATAAACAGCTCGTATATGTCGCGCAGCCTTACCGATCTGCGGTTGATAAAATATTCGCTCTCGCCGGAGCGATGATAGCGTCGGGTGACGGTAACCTCGTCATACGGACTGTCGAGCCTGTTTGTCGGATCCGTGTTGTCAAAGGTGACGGAGACCTCGGCAAACGTCATGGCGCGACGGCTGTCGGAGCCTATGAAGATAACGTCCTCCATCTTTGTTCCGCGTATGCTCTTTGAGGATATCTCACCGAGTACCCAACGCATAGCGTCGGAGATATTTGATTTTCCGCTGCCGTTGGGACCGACGATAATCGTCGTTCCCCCCTCAAAGGTCAGCTTGGTTTTGTCGGGGAAGGACTTGAAGCCCTGCATCTCCAGTGATTTAAGATACACCGAATTATCTCCTTATACTTCTACGTTTATTTTTACGCCGTACCCGGAGAGCCCGCGATCCTCACGAACTTTCTTTACGGTCACGTTAAGGTTTTCCTTTAAGCGCTTGATATTGCGTTTTCCTTGCCCGATGGCTTGGGAGGTACAGCCGGGGGCTACGTACAGGGTTACGGAGTCACCCTTGTGCGCGTCACCGAGGGCATCGGTTATACGTCGGTAGAACAGCTCGCTCATCGCAAGCTCACCGATGGCGGGATGGTTTGCGCCCGCAAAGACCTCGTCGGGCGAGCTCAGATTTTCCGAGGCACAAAGCCCGACACGAAGCACCTTTACCCTGTGGCGGTCAAATACGTCGAGAACGTCGGCGGATCTGACGGCGGCTTCCTCGTCGGTTATCGGAGTGTACAGCCCGTCTGTCGCCATTCGGCAAAGCTCTGTTCCGTGAAAGACCACGGTCGGATATACGCGCGCCGCCGATGCGCCGAGTCTGCATATATCCTCGGCGGTTCGACGCTCGGATGCGGGTGTTGCCGACGGGAGCCCTATCATCATTTGACCGACGGTGGGAATGTCCGCATCCGTCAGCAACCGAAAAGCTTTATGAGAATCTTGCAAACCGTGACCCCGTCGGCAGGCGGCAAGGACCGCGTCGGCGGTGCTCTGTATTCCGAGCTCAACCGCGCTTACGGGGTAGCGCAACAGTATACCGATTATTTCCTCGTCAATATAATCCGGGCGAGTGGACATACGGATGCCCGTGACTTTTGTGCCGTCAACGAAGTCGCGTGCGACGTCAAGCAGATATATCATCAGAGCGCGGTCAATTCCGGTGAACGACCCACCGAAGAATGCTATCTCGGCAGAGCGGTCGCCGAGAGTGGCGATAGCCGACTCTATCTCGCCCTTGACTTGACTTGGGTCAAAGTCCCCGTGCCCGGATATCGTGCGTTGGTTGCAGAATACGCAATCGTTCGGACACCCGAGGTGAGGGATAAATATCGGAATATTTGCGTGCTTCGGTTCAATCATTCGGTGCCCCCACAGTATACTTGTGATTATCTTATTAATTATATCAATTAATCGGTCTTTTGTCAACTTTTTTTCTTCGTCCGGGCGGGAGCAAAATAGGATTCGGTAAGAGCTATGATCTCGCGCCGTCCGACCAGCAGGACGGCAAGGTTAAGCAACGTCATACAGCCTATGGCAAGGTCGGCGGCATCAAGCACGGCGTCTGTTGCCGAGACAGCCCCGACGACAGTAACGGCGGCAAAGATCATAAGGAACAGAAGACGCAAAAGCGGAGGCTCTTTGCCTCGGCAAAGAAAACGGATACACTCACAGCCGTAATGCGCTCGGCAAACGACGGTTGCCATACCGAAGATCGCGACAGATACGGCAAGCAGATATTCCGACCATTTTCCGAGCGTTACGGAGTAGGATCGCACCGCAAGCATTACGCCCTCCGAGCCCGCGACCTCCGGGGCATCGCGATTTACCAATATAACGAGGGCGGTAGCGGTGCAGAGAATTATAGTGTCGAAGAATACCTCGAAGATGCCGAGAAAGCCCTGCCGAACGGGGTCGTCGGTATCTGCACCCGCGTGTGCGGTCGGGGAACTGCCGCAACCTGCCTCATTTGAGAGAAGTCCGCGGATCGTGCCGAACCTGAGAGCGCGCAAGGAGACGAAGCCGAATATACCTCCTGCGGCACTCCGGACGTTGAAGGCATCCGAAAATACGGAGCTTATCGCCGACGGAATCCTATCGGCGTTGGCGATCAATACCGCCGCGGAGAGCAGCAGGTATACGCCGGAGAGTACCGGGATCACGACCGAGCTTACCCCCGCGACTCTTTTTGTCCCCTTTGTAACGATTACGAATACCGCAACGGCGGCAAAGCATCCCACAGCCGTTGACGGGATACCGACTATGCTTTCCGCTGCGTCTGCCGCGGCGTTTATCTGCACGGCACAGCCGGTGGTAAAGCCGTCTGCCAGGAACAGTATAGCAAACGCAATTGCCAGAGCATTACCCAAACGGTCGCGGTTCAGTGCGGCAAAGATATCTCTTATATAGTATACGGCTCCGCCGTAAAACGTTCCCGAGCGGTCGCGCCTGCGGTGGGCAACCGCAAGAACGGTCTCGGCGTATTTAAGGGACATCGCGCAGATCGCACTTATCCACATCCAAAAAATCGAGCCGGCTCCGCCCGAGGTTATTGCCCCCGCCACACCGACGATATTCCCGACTCCGAGAGTCCCCGCAAGTGCCATCGCGACCGCCGAGAAGGGTGATACGCCCTTCGTTTTCCGATCGACACGTTGCGGAACGGTCGCTCCGACGATCAGACGGGGAATATGCAATCGAAGGGAAAAGTAAATTCCCATGCCGATGAGCAGTGCGGAGGTCGCAGTGCCGACTGTTGAATTGAGAAAAGAAATTATCACTCTTACCTCCGAAGTGAAAATGTTAAATAAATGTTAATTATGGCAAAAACCCTTGAATTTTCACGGGAAAGTTGTATAATAAGCATTGTTGGTTGGCACTCAACTGATTTGAGTGCTAATTCGACAAAAAGAGTAAAAAATAATGCGTCATTCGCATATAAAGGGAGGAATTGTTATGACGATCAAACCTTTGGCAGACAGAGTGGTTGTCAAGTTGATGGAGGCTGAGGAGAAGACCAAGACCGGTATCATCCTTACCGCGTCCGCGCAGGAAAAGCCGCAGGTGGCGGAGGTCATCGCGGTTGGCCCCGGCGGAACGGTCGACGGAAAAGAGGTTACTATGACCGTGAAGGTCGGTGACAAGGTCATTACGAGCAAATATGCCGGGACCGAGGTCAAGTGTGACGGCGTTGAATACAATATCGTTCGTCAGAGCGATATACTTGCTATCGTTGAATAATTATCGGGAGGGAAAGAATTATGGCAAAGAAAGTTCTTTATGGCGTAGAAGCGAGAAATGCGCTTATCGCGGGTGTTGATAAGCTTGCGGATACCGTTAAGATCACGATCGGTCCGAAGGGCAGAAACGTGGTACTTGACAAGAAGTACGGATCTCCGCTGATCACAAACGACGGCGTGACCATCGCGAAGGAGATCGAGCTTGAGGATGAAGCCGAGAATATGGGCGCACAGCTCGTAAAAGAGGTGGCTACCAAGACGAACGACGCCGCGGGCGACGGTACGACTACCGCTACCTTGCTTGCACAGGCATTCGTGCGCGAGGGAATGAAGAACGTGACCGCCGGTGCCAATCCGATGGTCATCCGTAAGGGTATGAAGAAGGCGGTCGACCGCGCGGTCGAGTGCCTTGTCGCAAACTCCAAGCCGGTAGAGGGATCTGCCGATATCGCCAGAGTCGGTACTATCTCGGCATCCGATGAGGTCATCGGTCAGCTGATTGCCGACGCTATGGAGAAGGTCACGAACGACGGCGTTATCACCGTTGAGGAATCGAAATCCGCCGATACCTATTCCGAGGTCGTCGAGGGTATGCAGTTTGACCGCGGTTACCTCTCGCCCTATATGGCTACCGATATGGATAAGATGGAGGCGGTGCTTGACGATCCGCTGATCCTTATCACCGATAAGAAGATCTCCAATATTCAGGAGATCCTGCCTCTGCTTGAGAAGATCGTTCAGCAGGGCAGAAAGCTGCTCATCATTGCCGAGGACGTTGAGGGTGAGGCACTTACCACTCTCGTGCTCAATAAGCTTCGCGGCACCTTCGTCTGCGTTGCGGTAAAGGCTCCCGGCTTCGGCGACCGTCGCAAGGAGATGCTCCGCGACATCGCGGTGCTGACCGGCGGTCAGGTGATCTCCAGCGAGCTCGGATTTGAGCTTAAGGATACCACGGTCGATCAGCTCGGCCGTGCAAGACAGGTAAAGATCAACAAGGAGAATACCATAATCGTTGACGGTCAGGGCAATAAGGAGGATATCGCGGGTCGCGTAAGCCAGATCAAGGCGGCTATCGCTACCACCACGTCCGACTTTGACCGTGAGAAGCTCCAGGAGAGACTTGCAAAGCTCGCGGGCGGCGTTGCGGTAATCAAGGTCGGTGCCGCGACAGAGGTCGAGATGAAGGAAAAGAAGCTCCGTATCGAGGATGCACTCAACGCTACGAAGGCGGCGGTTGCCGAGGGAATACTCCCCGGCGGCGGTACGGCTTATATGAATGTCATTCCCGAGGTTGCCAAGCTCGTCAACACCGTTGACGGCGACGAGCGCACGGGTGTGAAGATCATCCTTAAGGGTCTTGAGGCTCCGCTGTGGCAGATCGCCGCAAACGCGGGCGTTGACGGCTCGGTCGTGGTCGACAAGGTAAAGAATTCGAAGAAGAAGGGTTGGGGCTTTGACGCCTACAACGAGGTCTACTGCGATATGGTCGCTGCCGGCATCGTTGACCCGACGAAGGTCACCCGTTCGGCTCTGCAGAATGCCGCGTCGATCGCCGCTACTATCCTTACCACCGAATCGGTCGTTGCCGACATTAAGGAGCCCGCTCCCGCGGCTCCCGCTGCCGGTGCCGGTATGGACGGTATGTATTGATCTGAATAATAATCGGAGGGGCTGCCGTTACGGTAGCCCCTCATCTTTTATTTGCTTATGTTGAGGATTGCCGTTACTATCCTTGCGGTATCTGCACGGCTTATCGACCTTTGCGCGTTTATGTTTCCGCGGTCGTCGTAGAGCATACCGAGAAGGGTAAGGTTCTGTAACGACGTCTCGGCACCGCCGGGGATGCTGTCGGCATCGAGGAAGACGGGCTTGGCAGAGACGTCCTGGAGCAACGATGCACCGTTTATCAGCTTATCTGTTATGCTTGCGGCATCGGCGCGTGTTATGCTTGCCTCGGGGTCAAAGTAAAGGCAACCGTTCTCATCGGCGGTGACGTTGATATATCCGAGCTGCTTTGCGGCGGCAATGTAGGGCTTGTATTCGGCGCTGATCTTTGCGTCGTCGGTGAAGCCGGTCGTCGTTACGTCGGGGAGCTGGGATATACCCGCGGCTTTCATTACGTAGTAGACGAATTCCTCGCGGCTGACGCTTCCGTTGGGCTTGAAGCATTGCTTACCACCGTCATCGGCTACCGTGCTCATAATGCCGCTGTCTACCGCGCTGAGCGCGTCGTTAAGCGACGTTTCGCCCGTCATATCGTTGAAGGTAACGTTGTCAGAGACGCGGGATACCGTGAGGCTTACCGTCGTCGATGCGGCATAGTTGCCGTACTTGTCGCGTACGGTGTATTCAAAGCTGTCGCGTCCCGAATAATTTCCTGCGGGAAGATAGGTGTAATCCCCCTGCCTCATATCGTTCAGCACGAGCATCCCGTGGGATGGATAGTTGATTATTTCAAACCGCAGCTCATCACCCTCCGGATCGGTCGCCGCAAGCTTGCCGACGTACGGTGTGTTTGTGTGCGCCGATACCGCAAGTGCCGCGCTGGCGAGAGGTGCCGTCGTTGGGGTCCCGTTTATTTCGGTCAGCATATAGAGCGAGCATTCGATCGACACCCCCGAATCGTCGGGGATAAAGCTGAATCCGGATGAGCAGGCTACGTCGGCGGCGGGTGAAAAGATTATCAGGTCGAAATTCGCCGCCGATATTTTTTGCCCGACGGTAATTGCGGTCGTGCCGAGCAGTAATCTTCCGCTATCGGAGGAGGGAAGCGAGGTTACCGTGATCGATTCGACGTTGCGAACGTTCAGGGCGCGGCGGAAATCGTCACGGGTGAAGAGTATCTTTTCACCCGCCAAGCCCGCTTTTGCCATTCCGAAGTCTTTTGCTATTATCGCAAGAGCCGGGGATATTGGTTTGACGGCGCTTACGTAGGTTGGTACGGTGTCGGACGGATTTTTTACGGTTTCCTCCGGTTGTGTCGTTCCGACCGAGCTCGGCTCGCTGTCGGCAACGGTCGGAGTGTCGGCGGCGAGAGCTCCTACGGTCAGCGCGAGGACTGCCAGAAGTGAAGTGAGGATAAAAAGTGCCCGTTTCATTGTTATATCCTTTCGTGGTTTTCCGCTTTGCGGTATTTTCTGTTAAAATGTATTTGTAAGATCTGCGGAATATGACATTGTGTAGGCTTGATCGCAGGAGATTTTGCCGTCAAAAAAAGTTTTTTGAGAAAATTCCGAAAAGGGCTTGCAATTCCGCACGAAGTGTGATATAATAACACGCGTTGGTTACGGAGGCATAGCTCAGTTGGTTAGAGCGCATGCTTGACATGCATGAGGTCATTGGTTCAACTCCAATTGTCTCCACCAGAAAAAGCACTTCATACGAAGTGCTTTTTTATTATCAAACCAAAAGGTGCGGCACGAGAGTGCCGCACCTTTTGCTGTTATTTCAGTACCGATACTGCGTCGGAAATGGTTTTTTCGTAGGCTTCGCGGCCGTATTTATCGACCTCGGCTTTGTTCTTATCACCGTGGGTCAGGCATCCGGCACCGCCGATGCATCCGCCGACGCACGCCATTCCTTCAATAAAGTTGGCATCAAGTCTGCCCTTGCTCTTCATCAGCAGGGCAAGCTTGCACTGCTCTATGCCGTCGCAGGCGTGGGGCTTAAGCTCAAAGTCAATGTTCTGCTCCTTCAGCGCCTCGGCCACAGCGTCGGACAGTCCGCCGCTCCGCGCGAAGATGCGCCCGAAGTACGATGCATTGTCAAGCACGTCCTCATCCAGCGCGGTAATGTCGATATCGCGGCTGTCGAAGAGCGCCTGAAGCTCCTCAAAAGTCAGCGCCGCGTCGACGTAGGGCTTGACCTCTTCCTTCTGAACCTCCATCTTTTTTGCCGTGCAGGGACCGATGAAAACTATACGGCAATGATCCTCGTGCTCCTTGATGTACTTTGCAATGGTAGCCATAGGCGAGAGATTGTGCGATATCATAGGCACAAGCTCGGGATAGTTTTTGTGAATGAAGTCAACGAAGGCGGGGCAGCAGGAGCTTGTGAGAAAGCCCTTTTCGGCGAGCTCACGCGATTCTGCCTGAGCTACCATATCGGCACCGAGAGCCGCCTCTATGACCGTGTGAAAGCCGAGCTTGCGCAGCCCCGTTACGACCTGCCCGAGCTTGGCGTAGGTGAATTGGCTGGAGATAGAGGGGGCGACCACCGCGTATATCTTGTAGTTTTGGTTGCCGTGACTGCCCTTGAGCATATCTATCACGTTCAGAATGAAGGATTTGTCGCTGATCGCACCGAAGGGGCATTGATAAACGCAGGCTCCGCAGGAGATGCATTTGGAGTTGTCTATACACGCCTGCTTGTCCGCACCCATAGAGATCGCCTTGACCTTGCACGCGGTCTCGCAGGGACGCTTGTAGTTATGTATTGCGCTGTAAGGGCAGACCTTTGCGCAGGCGCCGCATTCCTTGCACTTTGTCTTGTCGATATGCGCGACGTGATTCTGGTCAAAGGTCAGCGCGCCGAAGCGACAAACGTCCTCACACCTGTGTGCGAGGCATCCGCGGCAGGCGTTCGTTACCTCGTAGCCTCCCATTGGGCACTCATCGCAGGCGATGTCGATGACCTCGATCACGTTGGGATTTTTCTTATCGCCTCCCATAGCGATCTTTACACGCTCGGAAAGGATCGCACGCTCTTTGTAAACGCAACAGCGCATAGTCGGCACCTTGCCGGGGACGATGATCTTCGGTATATCTATCGCATTTTCGGCAAGCGTATCGTCCCACGCCTGACGTGCGACCTCGCGCAGGACCTTGTATTTCAGATGTTGAACTTTAGTATCGAATTTTCTCATTTTTGTGACAATAGCTCTCGCGCTAGGCGAAAGCCTCCTTTCTACGGGTTTGAAGGATCATTTAAAAGTAACTGACCTTGATGCGCTTTCCCATTTGACGCAGGCAGTTCGACAGATCCTCCACCAAGTTCATCTTGATGTTGAAGTTGATCGGAAGATCCGGGTTTTGGTGTGCCGGATTGACGGCGCGTCCGACGAAGAAGTTTATATCGGTGGCTTCCTCAAACAGGAGGCGGCAGATCATCGACGCTCCGTCGTGACCGAAGCTCCACTTTTCGTAGAGCTTATTTTCACCGAGCGCATCGTGCGCATATTCAACGACTCGGTTGATGGTGATGACTCCCTCGGTCACGAGGTCTACACCCTCAATCTCCGCGATCGGCGGTATATCACTGCGATTAAAGTCAAGGCTTGCCTTGACGGGCTTGCCAAGATACTTTGACGCGATCGAGGACGTTGTGCCGCCGCAGATTATGTGCTTGCCCTCCTTTGAGAAGAAGAGCGCCATCATACGCCCGCAGTCATCGCGGTTGCGCGGGGGACCGAAGAGCAGATTCATCGGCTCGCGCTTGCGTATCTTAACGACGCAGGCGGTGGCATCGTCACCGGGCTTTTGGTCATACAGCTTGTTGACCTCGTCGATCAGGATGGTGGAGAGGGTCTTTGCCGTGTATCCGGCGACAGAGACCGTTTCCATATAGTCTATTATATCGTCGCGCTTCCAACCGAAGTTGTATGCGATACCGATCCCTGCGTGCGGGCAACCGTCGCTCATAGCGATGAAAACGTCGTTCTCGCAGAGCTTGATGACCGATTTGTATATTTTCTTGCCGCCTATATTCATCTCGGTCTTGGGGTAATCGTAATTTTTGTAATCGCGAAGCAATATGACCAGAGGATTGTCGTATTGGATCAGCTCCATCTCTCGGTTATCGACGAGGTGCATTATCGTAAAGGTTGAGTACGCCACCCCGCGGACCGAGCAGATGGGAAGGGTCTGCGCGATCGTTTCGACGCAATCCTCAAGCGTAAGTCCTTCAGCCATCATAGTGGATATTATTTTTGACGTAAGGGTTGAGAGAATGCTTGCCTTTACCCCGCTTCCGAGTCCGTCGGCAAGAACGATGACGGTGGAGCTGTCGCTCTGCTCGACGACGTCAACGTGATCCCCGCATAACTGCTCTCCGGTATGGTTAATGCTTTTGTAGCCGATATCGGCGCAAAGATCATTCATCGGAAATACTCTCCTTGAGCTTTGTAAGGGCTATTTTGGTCTCGGCGGCGGTCTCCCCGAGCAGAGAGGCGATCTCCTGAACTATTCGCATTTGCTTGTCTACCACTTTGTCGGCGATCTCAACCGTTTGACGGCTGATATTTTCCTTTTTCTCGCGCTCGTTTTCCTCTTCGGTAACGTCGCTCATAATGCAGATAAGCAGGTGATAGTTCGTGTCGTATACGATGGTCTGCTCGACGTATTTTTTGTATTCGGCAAGGTATACCCTCTGTCCGCGAATGGAGCGCTTGCTTTCAAGCACCTTGAGGAAGGGAGCAGGATCAAGTATCCGCACGAGCTGATCTCCGAGTACGTCGGAGGAATAGCGTATGTTCATTATTTTTCGTGCCGCGGCGTTGATCTGCTGAACCTCCAGCGAGTCGTTGACCACTATGAGTCCGTTCGGGGTGTTGTTGACTATGCAGTCGGAGAAGCTTTCGGCTTTGTCCTTGAGGTAGGGCAGGCACATAGAGATCTCTGCTTTGCCGTGATAGATGGCTATGGCTTTTTCGCGGCAGGTATTGTAGCCGCAGGAGCCGCAGTTAAGCTCGTCCTCGGGTTTCGTTTTTCCCATCTTTCGCAGAATATCCTTTATTTCGGCATCGGAGGGAATCCCGTAGCGCAGCTCAATGGGCTCAAATATCTTGCGGAGGTCTGAGCTGTCGGGTTGAGTAACGTTAAAGTCCTTGCTTCCGGCATAATGCGCGACCGAGGCGTAGTCCGCAACGGGAGAGCGATGGTACTTCTCCATTACCGGACCGCCGACGCAGCTGCCGATACAGGCGGACATTTCTATAAAGCATTTGTGGATCTTGCCGTTCTCGATATCCCGTAGAGCGGCCATGCAGTTTTCAACACCGTCGATAGCAAGATAGGTGTAGTCGGAGGTCTGAGTAAGCGTCTTGAGTATTCCTCCGGTTGTCGGGAAGAAGCGCGCCCGGCTCTCCGGTGTGCTGTCCATATCGGGCTCGGGCGAGATATGCTCGGCTTCAAACCATTTAGTGAGCTCCTCAAAGGTGAGTACTGCGTCAACCAAGCCCTCATAGTGCTCGGCTTCATCCTTCTTTGCCACGCACGGACCGATAAAGACGGTCTTTGCATTCGGTATTCTTTTCTTTATCTCGCGGCAGTGCGCCTGCATCGGCGACATAACGTCGGCAAGGTAGGCAAGCTCCGAAGGAAAGTATTTTTGAATGAGAAGGTTGATCGAATGGCAGCAGGAGCTGATTATGATATCGTGCGTTCCGTCGGCAATCATCCGCTCGTACTCGGTCTTGACGACGGAGGCACCGATCGCGGTTTCCTCAACGTCGGCAAAGCCCAATTTTTTCAGCGCGGCGCGCATCCCGTTGATTCCGATGCCCTCGTAGTTGGCTATAAAGGACGGAGCAAGGCTGACGTAAACCGGATCGCCCGATTGAATGAGGACCTTTGCTTTCTCGGTGTCGTCAACTATCTGCTTGGCGTCCTGCGGACATACAACGAAGCATTGACCGCAAAGGATGCATTCGTTACCGACTATGTGCGCCTGATTGCCCGAGAATCTGATGGATTTTACCGGGCAGTAGCGTATGCATTTGTAACAGTTCTTGCAGTTCGATTTTTTCAGGGTAAGACAGCTCATTGATATTCTCCCGCGATTCAGAGTCCTATGCTCTTTATTGTTTCTTTAAGGATATTTGCGCTGTTGCGAAGCTTTTCTACCTCGGTATCGTTGAGATCGAGGTTGATCCGCCCCGCGATTCCGTGGCTTCCGATTATATTGAGTGTGCTGAGGCAGACGTCGCTGATCCCGTACTCCCCGTTGAGCAGAGACGATACGGTGACCGAGGTGTTCGAGCCGTGCAGTATGCACTTGCAAAGGTGGCAGACCGCCGATGATACGGCATAGAAGGTCGCGCCCTTACGTGCAATGATACGGCTGCCCGAGCTCTTGACGTACTGTTCTATCTCGTCGGTGTTTATTTCGGGCAGGATCATACTGCCCTGAGAGATACGCCGACGGTAATCGGTAACGTCTATACCCGCGATCTCACATACCGACCACGGGATAAAGGACGAATCGCCGTGCTCACCGAGAACGTAGGCGTGTATGT
Organism: uncultured Lachnospiraceae bacterium; assembly: GCA_964461635.1. GTDB lineage: Bacteria > Bacillota > Clostridia > Oscillospirales > CAG-272 > RGIG3994. The sequence goes on along the minus strand of CAYWVC010000013.1, from coordinate 5,321 downwards.
TGGAGGTGTCAATGCCGCAATATTCGGCAAGGCGTGAGCGCAGCCTTGCGGTGTCAAGCAGGGTGCCGGTGCCGAACACGTGCTCGGACGGCAAGCCCGAAAAGCGGCAGAAGGTGTAGGTAAGTATATCTACGGGATTTGACACTATTATGTATATCGCATCGGGTGCGTATTTGACAATTTCGGGTATAATGGACTTTTGTATTTCAACGTTGGTCTTTACGAGGTCGAGTCTTGACTGCCCCGGCTTTCTCGATATGCCGGAGGTGATTATCACTATATCCGATCCCACGGTGTCGGGATAGCTTCCGGCGTACACCGAACAGGAGTCGAAGAAGGGAAGTCCTTGCCTGATATCAAGTGCTTCACCCATGGATTTTTCGCCGTTGATGTCGATCATAACGATCTCGGACGCAAGTCCGCGGCAGGTGAGTGCGTACGTAACGGTAGCGCCTACGCTACCGGTGCCTATTACTGTGATTTTGTTCATTAAGCATTCTCCTTGTCGGCTTTCAGTGCCGACACGATTTTATCGTTCCAAAAGGCGTCAAAGCCCTCGGGGGTGACTCCGGTGCAGATCTCATCACCAACGGTGACCGTTACGCCGATACGGTTGCATCTGCCCGTGCAGAAGCTACCGGAGAGCACGATGTCATCCTCAAGCTTTTCCTCCGTTATTTTTTGTTGCATTTTTTCGACGATCTCGGGCGCGCCCTTGAGGTGACAGGAGCTGCCCACACAAACTTCAACGAATATCATATTTTTGCTTTTTCAAAAGCGTCCTTTCTTTGCAAATCGGTAAATGCCGCACCTGTGGGCGGCATTTACCGTTCAATGTATGATCAGACCTTTGCTTTGATTTCTTTTTCGAAGAAATCCTTTACCGTGTCGGGGCTGACGGAGAAGAAATTACCGTCAACGGTCACGCAAACGCCCTGCTGACATTTGCCCATGCAAAAGGTTCCGCCGAGCTCGACCTTGTCCCCGAGCCCTTCCTTTGAGATGAGATACTGAAGTCCCTCGACTACCTGGCGTGAGCCCTTGATATGGCACGAGGAGCCTATACAAACGGTTACTTTCATTATTTTTCTCCTTATAATTATTGATAATCTACGACGTTTACCCAAGTGCGCAGGAATTCGCGCTCTTTTTCGTTGCCCTTGACCGATTGAGACGCCGCAACTATCGGCATCCATCTCTGAACGTACTGCTTTGCGGTGCGGCTCTTGTCGCAGAAAAGGTTAAGGTACTTTTCCGCGCCGTCGATATCGCCGTTGAGCCAGAAGAGCAGGTAGGATCTTGCGGCATCCGCGGATGCGTTACCCTGCGTTGCGTGCGACCAGTCGATAACGTAAGGCGTGCCGTCCTCCGCTATTATTATGTTGGAGGGGTTGAAATCACCGTGGCAGAGCTTTACGTGCTTGGGCATCGAATCAAGGCGGGTGTGCAGATCGTAGCGCGTCGTGGCATCGAAATCGGTCTGACCGATCTTGCGGTTCATCTTATCCTTGAGCTTGGTGAGCAGGGGGCACGATCTTGACTGTACGTCAAGCTGAATGTTTACGAAGAGGTCGAGGTATTCGTTCTTTTTTTCGGGATCCTCGTTGATGAGCTGTGCAAGGGTCTTTCCGCTTACGTAATCGGATACGATAGCCCATTTTCCGTCGATCATACAGACCTCGCGGATCTTCGGGATATTGAGTCCCGTTTCCTCAACTCTTGCCTGATTGAGTGCCTCGTTGAGGATATCCGACTTCGAATATCCTTCGCCGAAGACCTTCAGACAGAGCTCGCCGTCGCGATAGACCGTCTTATTGTTTCTGACTGCAATGATTCTGTCAAGTTTCATAGTCTCCCTTTCCTCCTTAAGCTTTTTTGGCGCCGTTTCTGGCACGGTTGTAAGCGCCCTTTACGGGATTTTCCTTTTCACCGGTCGCAAGGTCGTCGGAGGACGGCATTGCGGGCTCGGCAAAATGATCCTTGCCGTAGTAGGCGTTGAGGTACATCTGCTTGATCTCGCTCATTAGCGGGTAGCGCGGGTTTGCACCGGTGCACTGATCGTCGAATGCCTGCTCGGTCATATCGTCGAGGCGGGCAAGGAAATCTTCTTCGTCGACGTTGTAATCCTTGATGCTGGCTCTGATTCCGACGCGTGCCTTAAGCTCGTTCAACGCCTTTATAAGGTTCTCAAGCTTTTCGGTGTCGTTGTCGCCGCCAAGTCCGAGCTGATCCGCGACCGCCGCGTATTTTGCGAGAGTGTGGGGGTAAGCGTACTGTGAGAAGGTGCCCATCTTCACGGGAGCCTCGGCTGCGTTGAAGCGAAGGACTTCCTCAAGCATCAGAGCGTTGGCAACGCCGTGAGGCAGATGATGGAAGGCGCCGAGCTTGTGCGCCATCGAGTGGCATACGCCGAGGAAAGCGTTTGCAAACGCCATACCCGCCATCGTTGCCGCGTTCGCCATCTTCTCGCGCGCTTCGACGTCGGTCTGACCGTTGTCGTAGGCTCTCGGCAGATATTCGAATATCATCTTGAGCGACTGAAGTGCAAGACCGTCGGTATAATCGGTAGCCATAACCGATGCCAGAGCCTCAAGGTTGTGGCTGACCGCGTCGATGCCCGATGCGGCGGTAAGACCGCGGGGAGCACTCATATGGAAATCGGTATCGACGATCGCCATATCGGGGAGCAGCTCGTAATCGGCAAGCGGATATTTGATGCCGGTCTGCTCGTCGGTGATAACGGCGAAGGGGGTGACCTCCGAGCCCGTTCCGGCGGAGGTGGGGACTGCGATGAAGTATGCCTTATCACCCATATGCGGGAAGGTGTAGACTCTCTTGCGTATATCTATGAAGCGCATTGCCATATCGGCGAAATCCACCTCGGGGTGCTCGTACATAACCCACATAATCTTTGCGGCGTCCATTGCCGAGCCACCGCCGAGAGCTATGATGCAATCGGGAGCGAAATCGGTCATCTGCTTTGCGCCCGCCTTGGCACAGGCAAGCGTGGGATCGGGAGCCACGTCAAAGAAGGTGGTGTGCTGTATGCCGAGCTCGTCAAGCTTGTCGGTGATGGGCTTTGTGTAGCCGTTCTGGTAGAGGAAGGAGTCGGTGACGATGAAGGCCTTCTTCTTGTTCATAACACGCTTGAGCTCGTCAAGCGCAACGGGCAGGCAGCCCTTCTTGATGTATATCTTTTCGGGAGCACGGAACCAAAGCATATTTTCTCTCCTCTCTGCCACGGTCTTTACGTTGATGAGGTGCTTTACACCGACGTTTTCGGAAACGCTGTTTCCGCCCCACGATCCGCAACCGAGGGTCAGGGAAGGGGCAAGCTTGAAGTTGTAGAGGTCGCCGATACCGCCCTGCGATGAGGGGGTGTTGACGAGTATGCGGCAGGTCTTCATCCTCTCGGCGAATTCGGCAAGCTTTGCCTGCTCCGTCGTGACATTGAGGTATATTGAGGAGGTGTGACCGTAGCCGCCGTCGGCGATGAGGTGCTCCGCCTTGTCGAAGGCATCGCCGATATCCTTGGCGCGATACATTGCAAGCACGGGGGAGAGCTTCTCGTGAGCGAATTCCTCGGAGAGCTCCACGCTTTCGACCTCACCGATAAGGATCTTCGTGCCCTCGGGAACGGTAACACCGGCGAGCTCGGCGATCTTTGCCGCCTTCTGTCCGACTATGCGCGCGTTAAGTGCACCGTTGATGATGATGGTCTTGCGCACCTTTTCGGTCTCCTCGGGATCGAGGAAGTAGCACCCGCGGTCGGCGAATTCGGTCTTTACGGCATCGTAAACGCCGTCAAGCACGATCACGGATTGCTCGGAAGCGCAGATCATACCGTTGTCAAAGGTCTTTGAGTGAATGATAGAGTTAACGGCGAGCACCACGTCGGCGGAATCGTCGATGATCGCGGGGGTGTTGCCGGCACCGACGCCCAACGCCGGCTTGCCGGAGGAGTACGCGGCTCTTACCATTCCGGGGCCGCCGGTGGCAAGGATTATGTCGGCTTCCTTCATAAGGAGGTTGGTCATCTCAAGGCTCGGAACGTCGATCCAGTCGATGATGCCCTCGGGAGCTCCCGCCTTGACCGCGGCATCAAGCACGAGCTTGGCGGCGGCGATGGTGGATTTCTTTGCTCTCGGGTGGGGGCTGATAACTATTGCGTTGCGGGTCTTAAGTGCTATAAGGCACTTGAATATAGCGGTGGACGTGGGGTTAGTCGTCGGAATAACGGCGGCTATGACACCGATGGGCTCGGCGATCTTTTTGATGCCGTATGCCTTGTCCTCCTCTATAACTCCGCAGGTCTTCGTGTTGCGGTATGCGTTGTAGATGTATTCCGCGGCATAGTTGTTTTTGATGACCTTGTCCTCAACGACACCCATACCGGTCTCTTCAACTGCCATTTTGGCGAGGGAGACTCTTGCGGTGTTAGCCGCTATTGCGGCGGCTTTGAAGATCGCGTCTACCTGTTCCTGCGTGTAGGTTGCAAATTTCGTCTGAGCCTTCTTGACGCGCGTGAGCGTAGCTTCCAGCACCTCAACGCTGTCAACGACGGTCCTTTCCTTGATTTCCATATATCCTCCTCATTAATAAATATTTTTCACTTTTTGGTGTAGGTGAGCAAGCGACAGAGCAAGATTTTCGTATTGCACCGTGACCTGCTCGGGGAGCTTGAGCCTTACCGGGGCAAAGCACCATATAGCTCTTATCCCGCTTCGGATGAGCAGCTCCGCGGATTCCTGCGCCGCCTCGGGCGGGACGCAAAGGATCCCGATCTCTATCTGGTGCAGGGAGCAGTATGACGTGAGATCGCTTATCGGAAGGATGTCGGTCGCCCCCGACGTGGGTTTAACATCGAATGCCTTCCTTATAACGATACCGTAGTCGGAGAAGCCTCCGAAGCCGAGAAGCGCCTTACCGAGCTTTCCCGCGCCGACTATGACCGCCTCGCATCCCTTGTTGGTGTCGAGGACGGCTTCGATGCTTCCGGTCAGAACGTCGACGTCGTAGCCCACCTTTGGCTTGCCCTTGCCGCAAACCGCGGACAGATCCTTGCGGACCTGAACCTCGCCAAGCTCCAAGCCCTTGGCGATCGCAGTTGCCGAAACGAAGCGGGTGTCACTCGGAAGGCTCTTGACGTATGTCAGGTATTCCGGTAACCGTCCCGTTGTCGCACGGGATATTCCTGTTTTTGCCATTCCTTGTATAACCTCCTTTCGTTATCACAAGTATTTTATCACCGTTTGCCCGATTTGGGAATTGTGCTTTTTGCATATCGGTAATGTATATATCGATATATCCGGTACCGAAAA
>CAYWVC010000012.1:17087-32909 GCA_964461635.1 uncultured Lachnospiraceae bacterium | reverse complement strand
TTGCCTATTATACCACCTCCCCAAACCTTTGTCAACCCCTTTTGCGAAAGTTTTTCGGTTTTTATTTTTTGTCCGCCTTAAAGCCCGGTTGTGTGCAAGATAAATTTTACCTTTATCTTGTTCAGTTTTTCATATAAAAAACACCTTGCCCACAAATTTGTTGTTTACAAAGCGCGGCAAGTATGATATAATACATATAATTATTGTACATTTGTTTTTTTAGGGGGGGTGAATTCGGCAAGATGAAAGAACACTTGAAAAATATTCTTCCGGCACAGTCAAGCTTGCCGCGTTCAGTACTGCTATGCGCCACAGCAACGGTCTGCGCCGCGCTTCCGGGAGCCAACGGATCGACGCCGCTCGCGGCATTGGCACTGATACTTGAGGTTGCCGTGCTGCTTTCATACACCCGCACCGTTCCCGTCATTTTGCCGACTGCGTTGTTTGCCGGACTTGTCGGATTATTTACAAGGAATCTGTACCTGACCGCCTGTGTGATCGCAACGGTCACCGCGATCGGCATCATTGCATATCTGCTCACTTCGGCTCAAAAGCCGTGGGCGACAGCCGCGATTATTCCATTGGCGTATTTGACAGCCATTATATTCGGCAGATCTCCCATCTGGGCGTTGCTCTCGCTTGCGGTCTTCCCCGCCGCCGGAACCTTGGCTTTTTGCATAAAAAGAAAGAAAGCTTGTGCAATAACGGTCGGAGCGGCGTCAACGGCACTTACCTTAACAGTATCGTGCGCCTTGATGCTTTACGTATTCATCTCCAATGGCAGGTTTGACATATCCCTTCTTCAGACCGCCGCGGACAGCGTCTACGACGCTATACTGCAAGCATATATCGATCAGTTCAATAAGATGGCAGCTCAATATGCCGAGCTCGGTTATGACATAAGTCAGTTAGGCGTAACGATAGCCGAGCTGACCGAGTCGGTCACTACCCTTTTCTGCGTGCTTCCCGCTCTGTTGATAGGAGTTTCAAACATATTATCTTACTCTGCACACAAGGCTTCCGCTTCCCTGATCGCGGGCGACGGTCGAAGCAAACTGCTCACGCGCGAAGCGACCTGCTTCTCTATGAGTTGGGTATCGGCAGCCGTATATGTGATTTCTTACTTCGTTATGTTCATTACATCGTACAGCAATTCGCCAACCGCGGCTATCGTAGCGGAGAACGTCTACCTCATAATGTTACCCGGGATGACTCTTGTCGGTTTTACGGTCCTTATCGGCAGACAAAAGCGGCAAGGCAAGAAGCACGTCCTCCCCATCGTCGCTTTGGCATTGCTTGCTTTCATCTTCCCATCTGCCGCAGTCGCGCTCATCGCATTCATAGGTTGTATGTCAATAATCAGGGACGCGCTGTCCTCACGCTTCGGAAGCAAGGAAAACGACGTCTGAGCCCAACATTTAATTTTTTCATCGGAGGCTATTATGCAAAACAGAAAGACCAATCGCCAGAGTCCCGATTATATCGCCCTCATATGGTGCATCTCAACCGGACTGATCTGCTTCGCCGCACATATATTTATATGTAAAGTATTATCAGCCGATCCGGCAGTGACCGGCCTTATCCTGCTGGCGCTCTACATTGCCGTTATATCATTCTTTCTCATCAGAGTCATAAAGTATCACACCGATAAAAGCGCCGCAGAATCAATGATCAGTGCCAACGCCAACGCGTTGCGCGACCTTATGACACAGATCGGCACCGGGCTTGTGCTGACCGATGGAAACGGCAGAATAATATGGTATAACGACAAGCTTGCCGAGAGCTTCTCCTTAAGCGCCGACGGCATCGGAACAAGTATGTATTCTTTCTTTGATATGACCGAGGAAAAGCTGCTTGCCGAAACGTTGGCAAAAGGCGGCACGGCATTTGAATACAGCCCCGCGCATCACTATAACGTCACCTGCTTCAGGATAAAGACCGATATAAGAAGCCGCGATGACGTGCGCAATCTGTACCTTACGGTATTCAACGACACGACCGAGCTCGACCTTGTGAAAGAAAAGCTTGAAAACGAATCTCCCGCCGTTGCATATATCGTGGTGGACAACCTTGAGGAGCTTGCCCAGTACGTAAAGGTCAGCTACAGGCAGGCGACGAATGAAATAGAACAGATCCTCAAGGATTGGGTCAAGAGCCTCGGCGGATTGTTGCGCGAGTACGATCGTGACAGATATATAATGTTCTTTACCCGTTCAAAGCTCGAAAAATGCATTGACGACAAGTTTTCCATACTTGACAGGATCCGCAACGTGCGCCTCAGTGACGAGGAGATCAGTATGCCCGTAACGGTCTCCATCGGCATATCGTCTGCCCCGGCGCGAACCGACGGCGACGTGCTTGATCTTACGGCAATAGAACGCGACGCGGCATCCGCCCTTGATATGGCGCTTCAGCGAGGCGGGGACCAGGTCGCCTACAAGAGCGAAAACGGAATGGAATACTTCGGCGGTCGCACCAAGACTATGCAAAAACGCACCCGCGTTCGCGCTCGGGTGATCGCAAACAAGCTTTGCTCCCTTATCGCAACGTCAAAACGCGTGCTCATTATGGGACACAAGAATCCCGATTTCGACTCCATCGGCGCTTGCATCGGACTTGCCCGACTCTCAATGTTCTGCGGTGTGGAATGCCGTATAATCTGCAACGTACACAATTCAAGCTTTAAAATCTCCACCGAAAAGCTCGCCTCCCTTCCTGAATACAAGGATATGTTTATCGACGGCGCGTCGGCAATAGATCTGCTCACACCCGATACCCTTCTCATCGTCGCCGACGTAAACAATTTTAAAATCTCGGAAGCTCCCGAGATCACCGAAAACGCAAAGACAATTTACGTTATAGATCACCACAGACAGACCGATGAGATGCCTCCGTCGGTCGTCAATCCCCCGTATATTGATCCCGCGGCATCGTCGGCTTGCGAGCTCGTATCCGAGATACTTGAGCAGTGTGTCCCGACCGGAACTCTTCTCAAGGAGGAAGCCAACGTCATTCTCTCTGGTATAATGGTAGATACGAAATACTTTACCAGAACGACAAGCACGCGCACGTTCAGCGCGGCGCTCTACCTTCGCGGCGAAGGTGCAAACTCCGAGATCGCACGTACATTCTTCAATGAAAATTACAGTGATTACCTTGCCGAAGCCAAGTTCGGCAGTGACGTCACGACCTACCGAAACCGTATTGCAATAGCCAAGAGTCCCGGAACCGATTCCGCCGCCGACCGTGTTGCTGCCGCAAAAACCGCCGACAGGCTGCTTACCGTGCGCGGCATCGACGCATCCTTTGCGCTCGTGGAGACCGAGGGCTCGATCAGCATATCGGCGCGATCAAACGGCAAGATCAACGTTCAGCTGATACTCGAAAAGCTCAACGGCGGCGGACATTTTGATTCGGCGGGGGCGCAGGTGAAGGACGTTTCTATGCTTGATGCCACCGTAATGCTGAAAGCCGCAATAGACGAATATCTTGACAACACCAAAGTATAAAAAGTCAAAGGAGAACAGACACAACAATGAAAGTAGTATTTCTTAAAGACGTAAAAGGCACCGCGAAGAAGGATCAGATAAAGGAAGTTTCGGACGGATATGCCCGCAACTTTTTGATCCCCAAGGGCATTGCAGCCCCTGCCGATACCAAGGTCATAAACGACATCAAAAACCGCGAGGCTTCCAAGGCTCACAGAATAGCGACCGAAAAGGCAGAGGCTGTCGCCCTTGCCGCATCACTTGAGAGCAAAACCGTTAAGATAGTGGCTCAAGCGGGCGGAGACGGAAGGCTCTACGGCTCGGTGACCTCCAAGGACGTGGCGGACGAGCTTGCAAAGCAGCACGGGATCACGGTCGACAAGCGGAAAATATCGCTCAGCGACCCGATAAAGGCGTACGGATCGTACACCCTCGACGTAAAGCTCTACCCCGAGGTCACGGGAAAGATCAACGTTACGGTCACGGACAAATAATATGGCAGCCGAATTCAACAAGCAGATGCCCGCGTCGGTGATTGCGGAACAGTCACTGCTCGGATGCATCCTATTTGATCCGCAAAGGCTGAGCGAGGTCGCCGGAGTGATAACGGAGGATGACTTCTACCTCTCCGACCACGCGCAGATATACGCTGCCATGAAGCAGCTTTTCAATGAAAACAACCACATAGATTCGGTCACTCTGATAGATACTCTTGTCAAAAGCGGCACCTTCGATAAGGAGCGCGGTCAGGACTATATACTTACCCTCAGCGAAATAGTGCCGAACGCGATGAACTCCGCCGATTACGCCCGCATAATAAAGGAAAAGAGTATCCTGCGACAGCTGATAGATGCCGCGTCCTCAATAAGCGACGACGCCTACGCCGGGCAACTCCCCGTAGACGAGCTTATGGACAGCGCGCAAAAGCGGCTGTTCGATATCTCTCAAGGAAGAGACGTACGCGGCTTCCGTCACATCACGGAGGTAATGGGCAAGGTCTTTGACACCCTCTCCGCGTTGGCAAGGGATAAACACGCACTTGACGGAGTAATGACCGGATTCTCGGGCATCGACCGTATACTCTCGGGTATGGGAAAATCCGACCTCGTTCTCATCGGAGCCCGTCCGGGTATGGGAAAAACGAGCTTCGCACTCAACATTGCCATCAACGTAGCGCAAAAGACGCAGAAAGAGGTCTGCATATTCTCGCTTGAAATGTCAGCCGAACAGATCGCGACAAGGATGCTTTCCATAGAATCAATGGTAACGAGCAATCATTTCCGTTCCGGGGAGATATCGGACGACGATTGGCAAAAGATCGGTGCCGCCGCCGGAAAGCTCACCGGATGCGATATCCTCATAGACGACTCCACCGGGGCAACGGTAACCAATATGCGTGCCAAGCTCCGTCGCGAGCAGAACAAGAAAAAAGAGATCGGGCTCGTTGTCATCGACTACCTGCAGCTTATGCAGAGCGAAAAACGGATAGACAACCGCGTACAGGAAATCGGAGATATATCGCGTTCACTCAAATTGCTTGCAAAGGATTTCAACGTTCCGGTCATCTGCTGCGCCCAGCTCTCCCGTAAGCCCGAGGGCAGAACGTCGCAAAAGCCGATGCTGTCCGACCTGCGTGACTCGGGAGCCATAGAGCAGGACGCCGATATGGTCCTCTTCCTTTACCGTGAGGATTATTATAAAGAGGAAGCCCAAGCCTCCGATAACAAAATATGCGAGGTAGTTATCGCCAAAAACCGCCACGGCGGACTTGATACCGTCAAGCTCGGGTGGATCCCCGATTGCACGAAGTTCCGCACCATCGTAGAGGACGACAACCTCATACCTCCCGCGTGATGAAGGATCCCGCACTGTTAAACGGCTTCATTCCCCCACACGAGCTCGCGGGCAAGGCAGCCGACACGCCTGTCCTGCTCGCCTTCTCGGGCGGTCCGGATTCCTCGGCGTTGCTTTCAATGCTCGTCGAATCCTGTAAGCGCTTTAACGCCCCGCTGTTTGCGGCACACGTCGATCATATGATACGCGATAACGAGCACGAGCGGGATCTGAGCTTTTGCATCGACACGGCAAAGAAGCTGTACGTGCCTTTATTTATATTGAAGGAAGACGTCCCGCGTGTATCCGTCGAAACGGGCGAATCGCTTGAACTCGCCGCGCGGAGAATCAGATACGAATTCTTCGCAAAGCTTATGAAGGAGCACGGGATACCGATACTTGTAACCGCACATAACGCCGACGATAACCTTGAAACGGTGCTTTTAAATCTCACTCGCGGGTGCGGGCTTGACGGTCTGTGCGGAATACCGCCCTGCCGCCCGATACCCGGTGCGGATGGCGTGGTGGTTCGCCCGATACTCGGTATGACGAAGGCTGATATCCTTGCCTACTGCCGCGACCGCTCGATTGATTTCGTTACCGATTCCACCAACGCAAACGACGATTGCTCGCGAAACAGTATTCGCCTTCACGCCGTACCCGTGCTGAGGGAGATTTGTCCAAGCGTGGCACACAACGTTTACCGCACGTGTTGCACGGTTCGGGAGGATCGGGAATATTTGTCGAATATAGCCGATAAAGCTTTTCCGTCGGGGAGCGATGCCCTACCGCTTCCGGAGCTGAATTCCCTACCGTTGCCGATCAGAAAAAGGGTTCTCAAGGGCTTCTTTGACTCCGATCTTGAAGCAACTCATATAAACGCGCTCGTAAAGCTTGCCGAGCAGGGCGTTCCGCATTCCGGGATCTCACTCCCCGGAGGTATCTGCGCCAAGGTAGAAAACGGGGCATTGAGCTTTCAAAGAGCACTGGCAGCAGCCGAAGCAGAGCCCTATTGTATTCCCCTTCGCCGGGGCAACAATCCCCTGCCCGGAAACCGGACATTGCACGTGTCGGACAGCGAAATAAATATTTACAATTCACTAACATCAGCAAACATTCCGATTAATATAATTAAAGGTGATATGTTTGCAAGAAGCCGTCGCCCCGGCGATCGGATCAAGCTCGGAAATATGCACAAAAGCGTTAAAAAGCTTATGTGCGATAAGAAGATCCCGTTAAGCGATCGCGACACTTACCCGATCGTATGTGACGGTGACGGAATATTATACATCCCGGGAATCGGTGTCAGGGACGGCTCTGCCGCCCGCAACGGCAAAATAATATGTATATCTTTAATAACAGGTTAGACTGTGAAAGGACGCTATATGAACAAAAACATTGAACGGATCCTCGTTTCGGAGGAACAGATAGACGAGATCGTTACCGATCTCGCAAAAAAGATTGATGCCGATTATTTCGATTCGGGCAAAAAGCTGCTGTTGCTTTGCATATTAAAGGGCTCCGTCGTGTTTATGGGAGAGCTGATGAAGAAGATCACGGTTCCCGTTGAAATAGACTTTATGAAGGTGTCGTCCTACGGCTCGGGCACGGTGTCCTCCGGCAGGCTCAACATATTGCTTGACCTTGACCGCGGCGATATGGCGGATCTTGACGTGCTCGTCGTAGAAGATATAATCGACAGCGGCAAAACGCTCTCGTACCTTGTAAAATATCTTCAGCTGAAGGGTGCCAACAGTGTCCGCACCTGCACAATGCTCGATAAGCCCGCCCGACGCGAGGTCAGCTTTGAGCCGGACTACGTCGGATGCACGATCCCCGATGAATTCGTGGTCGGATTCGGACTCGACTACGATGAAAAATACCGCAATCTGCCTTACATAGGCATACTGAAGCCCGAAGTATACAACCATTAAGGAAGGAAACAGATGAAAAATTCACTGAAGGTTATCCTGTTTTACGTTGCACTTATAGCCGTGATAGTACTCGTGGTATCGCTTCTGCTCGGAAATCACGGTCAAAGCGAGCAAAAGCTGCTCAGCGATATAAACGCATATTTGAGTGATGCCGAAGCTTACGACGCGTACCTTAAGGACAACGAGAACAACGCCAAGCCCGACAGGATCGTTATAATAAAAAGTGCAAAGATCAACGAATCCGATTATTCGCTGACACTTGAGATGAACGTAGACGGTACGGATGAAAAGGTATATTACTCGGTAGGCGAGCTTTCCGCTATGGGTCTGTACACGCGGCTCCAAGCGTACGCCGAAAATCACAGGGATATGAAGCTTGAGGACAGCCCGAGGGCAGAGACCCCTTGGTGGCTCTCGCTCCTTCCCTATGCGGTAATGCTCATAATCTTCGTTCTTCTCTGGTTCTACGTTATGAATCAGATGATGGGCGGTAAGGGCTCGAAGATCAACAACTTCGGCAAAGCCAAAGTCAAAACCCCCGGCAGTGAGAAGGATACCGTTAAGTTTACCGACGTCGCCGGTGCCGACGAGGAAAAGGAAGAGCTTGAGGAGATCGTTCAGTTCCTGAAGGATCCCGGAAAGTTTGCCAAGCTCGGTGCCAAGATTCCCCACGGCGTACTGCTCGTCGGCCCTCCGGGAACGGGTAAGACCCTTCTTGCCAAGGCAGTGGCGGGCGAAGCGGGCGTTCCCTTCTTCTCGATCTCGGGTTCCGATTTCGTTGAGATGTACGTCGGTGTCGGCGCATCCCGTGTGCGTGACCTTTTCGATATGGCTCGCAAATCCCCGGCAAGTATCGTATTCATAGACGAGATAGATGCGGTCGGCCGTCACCGCGGTGCCGGACTCGGCGGCGGGCACGACGAGCGTGAACAAACTCTCAACCAGCTCCTTGTCGAAATGGACGGCTTCGGCTCACACGAGGGCATAATAGTTATGGCAGCGACAAACCGCCCCGATATTCTCGATCCCGCTCTTCTCCGCCCCGGACGCTTTGACCGCCAGATAACGGTCAGCTACCCCGATATCCGCGGACGTGAAGCAATACTGAAGGTTCACTCGCGCAAGAAACCGATAGGTCAGGACGTCGATTTTGCCGCTATCGCAAAGTCAACCGTAGGATTTACGGGTGCCGACCTTGCCAATCTGCTCAACGAGGCGGCATTGCACGCGGCGCGCAAGAACAAAAATATAATCAATATGGACGATCTTGAGGATGCATTCATCAGGATCATCGCCGGACCGAAGAAAAAGTCTATGGTCCGTAACGAATCCGAGCGTCGGAAGACCGCATTCCACGAGGCGGGACACGCAGTCGTTGCCTTCTTCCTCAAATCCTGCCCGCCCGTACAGCAAATATCGATCATTCCGAGCGGACGCGCCCTCGGATATACGCTCAATCCTCCCAAGGAGGACAAATACAGCGAATATAAGCTGGAGCTCAACGAGAGCATTGCCGAGCTTCTCGGCGGACGTGCCGCAGAGGAGATCGTGTTCGGCGACATTTCGGGCGGTGCCTCAAACGATATTGAACGTGCCACCGCAACCGCGCGCAGAATGGTCACCAAGCTCGGTATGAGCGACCTTCTCGGTCCCATCAAATACGGTAGCGATCAGGACGAAGTATTCCTCGGCAGAGACTTCTCAAGCACGCCTAACTACTCCGAGGAGGTCGCCGCCAAGATTGATTCGGAAATCCACGCGATTATCCAAAACGCTTACGACAATGCAAAGCGCATCCTTAACGAGCATCGCGACAAGCTTGATTTCGTAGCCGAATTCCTTGTGAAGAACGAGATTATGGACGGCGATCAGTTCAACGCCGCTATGACCACCGATGCAACGGTCGACGAGATCGAAGCTATCGCCGCAAAGAAGCAAGCCGATCGCAAGGCGGAAAGCGATCGCCGCGCCGCCGATGAAAAGGCAGCCGAGGCAGCTAAAGCTCAAGCCGAAAAAGAGGCAACCGCAACAAGCGACAACGGCGATACCGCGCCGGAGAGCGTTGAGCCCGACGAGGGTGACGGCAGTCAAAACAGCTGATCATATAAAGAGTCCCGACCGCGGTCGGGACTCTTTTTTGCATCTTAAGACTTTTTTACATTTTACGCTTGATTTCACTGCACAATAGAGTTATAATAATATACCGTCATTTTATTATGGGAGTTTATACTATGAAGATAAGGAAAGCCGTTATACCCGCCGCCGGGCTCGGGACGAGAATGCTTCCGATCTCGCGTGCCGTACCGAAGGAAATGCTTCCGATACTTGACCGACCGGCGATATCATATCTGGTTGACGAAGCCGTTTCGTCCGGGATCACCGATATCCTTATAATTACCAACCGTGACAAGGATATGATGGAGGACTATTTCGACATCTCTCCCGAGTATGAGCAAAAGCTCGTGGGCTCGGGCAAGACTGCCGACGTCGACGAGATGTACGAGAATGCGCTGAAGGCAAATATCTTCTTCATTCGTCAAAAGGTGACGCGCGGACTCGGTCACGCGGTATCCTGCGCCCGTGATTTCGTCGGAAACGAGCCTTTTCTCGTGCTTTACGGCGACGATATAATCTTTTCGGAGGAGCCCGTATGCCTCCAGCTTGCGCGCGCTTACGAGAAATACGGCAAAGCCGTGTGCGGAGTAAAGCCCGTCCCCACCGAGCTCGTGGCAAAATATTGCTCGCTTAAAGCCGACAAAATAGAGGGAACGGACAACCTGTACCACGTTACGGATATGATAGAGAAACCCAAGCCCGAGCAGATCTGGACTAACCTCTCGATACTCGGCAGGGTCCTGCTCACCCCGGATATATTCGATCTGATAGACGGGCTTGAGCCCGGAGCGGGAGGTGAGATACAGCTCACCGACGCGATGAAAGCGCTCGCCCGAAGCTCGGGAATGACTGCGGTGGATTTTGAGGGCACCCGCTTTGATATGGGCTCAAAGCTCGGATTCCTGACGGCAAACGTCACGCGCGGTGCCGCAGATCCCCTTTTGGGAGAGGATTTCAAAGCCTTTTTGCGCGAATTCGTGGAAAATATGGGGGATTGATATGAGAGTATCCAAGGACAATTACTATCTCGATATCGCCCAAACGGTTGCGGAGCGAAGCACCTGTCTGCGCAAATGCTTCGGCACGATCATCGTGCAAAACGACGTAATAATCTCGACCGGCTACAACGGCGCACCGAGGGGCAGAAAAAACTGCTGTGATATAGGACTTTGTATGCGAGACAAGCTCAACATTCCCCGCGGCGAGCGTTATGAGCTCTGCCGCTCGGTACATTCGGAGCAAAACGCCGTTATCGCCGCCTCGCGTGAGCAGATGCTCGGTGCGACCCTCTATATGGTATGTGTCGATCCAAACGGCGGACTTATTCCCGGAACGAACAGCTGTATGATGTGCAAGCGCGTGATCCTCAACGCCGGAATTTCAAGGGTCGTTATACGCGATACCGCAGAGGAATACAGGGTCATCAACACCCGTGATTGGATCGATAATGACGATTCGCTCAGCGGAAAATTCGGATACTGAAAGCCAGAAAGGATAATTCCCACAAATGAATATAAAGAAAAATGCCAAAAAGCTCGTCGCCGTTTGTCTGATCGCGGCGACCGCTCTGACCGCGGCCGCGTGCGCCTCTACCCCCGTGCTTGAACGTCAGGGGATGGAGTTGGTGGATAAATCCTCAAATACCGTTTATGCAACCGCTCCCTCGGCGTATCAGCCCGTAGCTTATTCCAAAAACGACACGTTCGTGGATGCCAAGGGACACTCTTACCGCACGGCGGCAACGTCGGACGGTGTGTTGGCGGAAAACAATCAGTTCCTGTACGATCTGACCTTCGGTACGTTGCTGTACGACACGTCGGTATCTCTCCCGACGCTTACGGAATTTGAAGCCGACGCAGTGCATTTTTATTACGAGGATTCGGTAGCAACGTTGCTCAGCTCCGACAATAATAAGGATAACGTAGCCGAGATCGAAAAGATCTGCCTCGGTCGGGTCACCTGCAAGATATCCGACAGCACGCTTGACAGCTCGTACCGTATGACGCTCACCTCCGAGAAATATCCGTTTATCGCCTACTCGCTGATTTACCTCGAATACGTCAAGGACGTACTCGAATACGAGGACACGGACTCGCTCGACAATTATACTTACCGTGAAGGCGTAAGCTACACCGTGGACGAAAAAGACGGCGGCGGATATACCGTCACGTACAACTACGGTAAATATTTTCTTTACGACAGTGACACGGGAAAATGCATTCCCGCAAGCTTTATTCACGATACCTACAACAATGAGTGACAGCACCGAGCTGACGGTCCGCACCGTCACCGAGGCGGATCTGCCCGCATTGACCGAGTTTGAAGCAAAATGCTTCAACGATCCGTGGTCGTGCGCCTCGTTACAGATGCTCACGCGCAACGGCGGCATAGGCTTGATCTGCCTGGCAGACGGTCAGCCCGTTGCCTACTGCGGTGCGCTCACCGTGCTTGACGAAGCAGATATCTTAAGGATCGCCACACTCCCCGAGCTCCGCCGCCACGGTATAGCGTCAAGGCTGCTGAATACCCTTGCCGATCAGCTCTGCGCTGTCGGAATATCCCGTATCACTCTTGAGGTGCGTGAGTCCAATCTCCCCGCAAGGGCACTCTACCTCTCCTCGGGCTTTACCGAGATCGGACTAAGAAAAGATTATTACAACCGCCCGCGTGAGTCGGCGGTGATTATGGAGAAAAGACTCTGATGTATATTCTCGGAATCGAAAGCTCCTGCGACGAGACCTCCGTTGCCGTCGTCGAGGGCGAATCAAGAAAAATAATATCCAATATAGTCGCATCGCAGATAGAGATACATAGACTCTACGGTGGCGTAGTACCCGAAATAGCGGGCCGTGCCCACATTGAGGCGATCTCGCGCATCACGTACCGCGCTCTTGAGGAGTCGGGAATAACGGTAAAGGATATCGGTGCCGTTGCGGTAACCGCCTTCCCCGGGCTGATCGGTGCCCTGCTCGTGGGTGTAAACTTCGCCAAATCCTTCGCCTTTTCACACTCCATCCCGCTCGTAGCGGTAAATCACGTTAAGGCACACGTCGCCGCGGGATATCTGGAGGATCCGGAGCTTGAGCCGCCTTTTTTGGCAATCGTCGTGTCGGGCGGTCACACCTCAATATACGAGGTAACCGATCATACAAGCTTTCGTGAGATAGGAGCAACCCGGGACGACGCCGCAGGCGAAGCATTCGATAAAATAGGTAGAGTGATCGGAATGCCATACCCCGGAGGTGCCGCACTTGACCGACTTGCCTACGAGGGTGACCCGACTGCGATTAAGCTCCCCTCCCCCGCGCTTCGCGACGGATTGGACTTTTCCTTCAGCGGGCTTAAGACCGCGGCGCTTAATTACGTAAACTCTCAGCGGCAAAAGGGAGTGGAGCCCTCCGCCCCCGATGTCGCCGCCTCTTATACGCGTGTGATCGTCGATGCAATAGTATCGAAGGCATCGCTCGCACTCGATTCAACCGGTATGAAGCGTTTGGTCTTGGCGGGCGGCGTCGCGGCGAACTCACACTTGAGGCGCGGGCTCGGCAAGCTGTGCGATGAACGCGGAATAAAGCTGACCGTGCCGCCGATCGGATTGTGC
This sequence comes from uncultured Lachnospiraceae bacterium, assembly GCA_964461635.1. Taxonomy (GTDB): domain Bacteria; phylum Bacillota; class Clostridia; order Oscillospirales; family CAG-272; genus RGIG3994. Next base: position 19,938 of record CAYWVC010000012.1, on the reverse strand, counting down.
GGCGATAACGCCGCTATGGTCGCCTGTGCCGGATATTACGAATACCTCAACGGACACCTTTCGGACACGGGGCTAAACGCCTCGGCAACCGAACCCGCCGATCCCGATCAATAAGGACACCGCGGACGCAGTAGGCTATATACGTCCTAAATCCACCCTGCGTCACGTAAATCATCATTATGGAAAACAACAAAGAGATCATAAAGCAAAAAGAGGAAGACGCAAAGACCTCGGCATCGGTATCTCCCGCCGTGATACGCAGACTTCCGAGGTATTACAGATATCTGCGCGAGCTCATAAGAAACGGTCAATCACGGATAAGCTCGGGCGAGCTCTCAAAGATGATGCACGTTACCGCCTCCCAGATAAGGCAGGATCTTAACTGCTTCGGGGGCTTCGGTCAACAGGGCTACGGATACAACGTAAACTTCCTGTTTACAAAGATCAGCGAGATCCTCGGCGTTGGGGAGGGCTACAGGGGCATTATCGTCGGTGCCGGGAACCTCGGCAAGGCCCTCGTGCGCAACCGAATGTTTGAACGTCGCGGAGTCGATATAGTTGCAATGTTTGACATAGATCCGAACGTTATCGGCAAAGAATACGGCGGAACTCGCGTTTACGATATGGCACAGCTCAAGGAATTTTGCGACGAAACGTATGTCGACATCGCCGTGCTCACGTTGCCGAAGAGCGTCGCCGACGATGCGATCCCGATCCTTGAGGATGCCGGCATACGCGGATTTTGGAATTTTACGGGAAAGGAACTGACCTTCTCCGAGGGCACCGTGTGCGAGGACGTTTACCTCGGCGATTCGCTGATGACCCTCTGCTACGAGTTGCGCTCACGCGCCGCCATCCCCGGGGAAGCTGATTAAAGGTATGGGGATTTCGTTTATATACGGCAAGAGCGTCATAACGCTCCCCGGGAGTGTTCAAAAGCATCTTGACCGTGCGACCAAAAAAGACCTTAAAGTCCTGTTTGCTCTATCCTCGTGCCTTGAAGCTGTAAACGAAGCGGAGGATATCATTGCACACGTCGCAAAAGTGTGCGGCATGGACCGGGACACGGTATCCGCTTCTGTCGCCTTTTGGCGCGGAGCGGGAGTAATAGAGCTCACGGAAGCTGACGATGCCCCGACCGATGCCGTACCCGCGCAGGTCGACACCGCACCAATTACCTCCGAGCTGCCAAATCCCGTTCCGACCAAAAAGATCTTGCCCGCCGATGAGCTCCCGAGCTATACCACCGCCGAGCTCAACGAGATACTTGCCGATCGTCGGGAGGCAGCACAGTTGATCGACGAATGTCAGGCACTTATGGGCAAGATGTTCAATCCGCACGAAGTCAGTATAGTCATCGGAATGGTGGATTATCTGAAGCTTGACAGTGAATACATAATAATACTCTTCGACTACTGCTCGCGTATCGGGAAAAAGTCGCTTCACTACATAAGGAAGCTCGCCTTTTCGCTGTACGATGAGGGCATAACCGATTCCGCCGAGCTCAGCGCAAAAATAAAAAAGATCGAAGCGGATGCTTTGGCAGAGACCGAAATACGCAAGCTGTTCGGTATGACCTCACGGGCGCTTACGGCAAAGGAAAAGAAGTTCATATCCAATTGGCTCGGTCCCCTCGGCTTCGGCATAGATATGATAAAGAAAGCATACGAAATAACCGTCGACGCCACGCACGAGCCCTCCCCTGCCTATGCCAACGCGATCCTTGAACGTTGGCACCGCGACGGTATCCGCACACCCGAGGATATTGAACGCGAAAACAGCGAAAAGCTCCCCAACGGGGGGAGCTTTGACACCGATAAGTTCTTTGAAGCCGCGCTGAAGCGCAGCTTCTCATCCGAGCCGAAAGGAGGCGCGTAAAAATGGGTTTCAATCCCGAAAACTACAATAGAATACGCACCGAATTCGCCCATAGGCAAGAACGCGCGCGTGCGTTGGCGGAAGATCGAAAGCACCGACTTGAGGAACAGTTTCCGGATATAGCCTTGATCGATCGGCAGCTTGCCGGCACGGGCAAGCTCATATTTGAGGCAATAACCAATCATCCGGATGACGTCGATGCTCGCATTGGACAAATAAGATCCGCAAACAAAGAGCTACTGCAAAGGAGACGTCGGTTGATCGTCGGCTACGGATATCCGGAGGATTATCTTGACGTTCATTACGAATGCCCGTTGTGCTCGGACAAAGGCTACGTTGGCGAAAAAATGTGCTCGTGCCTGCGCCGTGAGCTCGTTATGGCGGGCTACGAATCGTCGGGGATCGGCGAGCTTTTAAGAACGCAGAGCTTCGAAACGTTCTCGCTTGATTATTACCGAACAAATCCGAAGGTCTTCTCGGCGATGACCGCCGTGCTGAACGACGTTGTGAGTTATGCCGAAAGCTTTCACGGCACGGGGAGCGGCAATCTCGCATTCTTCGGCGGAACGGGACTTGGAAAAACGCATCTCTCAAGCGCGGTGGCAAAGAGAGTTATAGAGGCGGGCTACGACGTTATGTACGTCACCGCCATCGGAATGATCTCGGACTTTGAATACCGTCGCTTCGGCAGTGCGGATACCTCCGACGTTTCGCCCACCACAAGATACTTTGACTGTGATCTGCTGATAATCGACGACCTCGGGACCGAGATATCCAATCAATTCTCGATCTCAACAATATACAGCGTCATCAATGCTCGCCTCAATGCAAAAAAGCCTATGATAATCAGCACCAACCTCAACACCGATGACTTTCGCAAACGCTACTGGGATCGCATTACAAGCCGCGTGCTCGGTGAATTTTACATTGAACAGTTTGTCGGTATAGACGTTCGTGCGCAGAAGTTGCGCAA
>CAYWVC010000012.1:0-16987 GCA_964461635.1 uncultured Lachnospiraceae bacterium | reverse complement strand
GGAAATCACAAATCATTGTCACACCATATCAGCCGAATACATCCATATCGGCAACGGGAGCCAGATACGGGCAAAGGGCGGAAGACCGTCCCTCGTGGGATCGACCGAAGAAAACAGCAAGCGTTCTGCCGAAAGATGCGAAAGTCGCAAAAGCGGCTCCCGATCGGTCGCCGTGACCGAGGGCACACCGTCGCCGACCGAGAAGAGCAATCGCTCCTTCCCCGCTCTGCCGTCTATCTCCAATACAAGCTCCCCGTCTGGCAGATCGGTATACGTTGCCTTGAGCTTCATAAACGCCCGACAGACCCGCTCGTAATCAAGCACCGAATAGAGCTCGTTTGACGTAACGCTCCAGCCCTCGGATATACCGCACAACGTCCCGATATACTCTCTCTCAAATTCGGGCAAAACAAACTCCAACGCTCCGTTGTTCGCGATCGCACGGTACAGTGCGGCGGCAAATTGCGCGTAGTCTTCTTCGCGGCAAACAGCGCTCTCGGTAACTTTTTTATCCCGCACTGTCGCATAGCCGGCGAAACGCTCACCGTCAAATGCGACATATACCGACGCGCGCCACGATACAAGGATATCGTAAAGGTCGCGCTCATCGCGTAAAGCGTGAAAGGCTTTGCGCCCGAAAAGCTCGGATATCTGCATCAAGGTCGGATCTTTCGGCGACGTGATCCGCTTTATCTCAAGCCTCGGTGCAAAATCAGCCCCGAAGCAGTGCCGCATATTGTCGGCGTTCAGGCTGAACAGATACGAGCTTCCGCCCTTTTCAAACGAAAAATAGTTATACCTTTGCCGTCTGCCGCCGAGAACGGCAAGATCCACGCCTTCCTTAACCATATCGTCAAGCGCATCGTTCATCAGCCGCTTCATATATCCGCGTGAACGCGCAAACGGGTGGACCGCAACGTTACCTATTCCGCGGCACCTGAGCGTCTCATCGCAGACGCGTACCCCGATGTCAAAGGCTCCGACTGCCGCCTTGATGCGCCCTTCGTCAACAACCACGTATGAGTTGCCGCACGGATCATAGCACGGCTTATAAAGCTTCGGAAGGAGCTTGTAAAAATCCGATCCGTTACCGTTGAAGCCGAACACGTAATTGATAAAATCCATATAATCGTCCTGCATTGACGGATCGCCCCTGCCTATATACATCATATCTCTTTCTCCTCGCGGCACGACGCAACGGGGCGGCAGACGAACGCCGCATAGCCATTGCCGATCAATCTGACGCTTGCACGCTCGGCACTGTCCAAGTCGGCAAATATCCCGAACACCGCACTGCCGCTTCCGCTGAGCAAGCACCCCGCCGCGCCACAGCGCCTCATCAACGCCATAGCATCACGGTCACAGCCGTCGGCAAATTCAAAAACGTTATACATATTGCTCCCGATCGCGGATATATCGCCCGAACGTATCGCTTTGATAAGTCTGCCGTAACGTGCCGGATCGTACGCGTATTCGGAAAAGTTCCTGAAGATCCCGTCAAGATAGGCAAACTGCCCCCCGGTCGGGGCATTGTGAGAGCCCTTGGCAACTACTATACAGCAGTTCGGGAAAGCGGGAGCCGACGATATATCCTCACCGCGTCCGCCGACGTACGCCGCCGAGCCGCTGATACAAAACGGCACGTCCGAGCCTATACGTGCGCCGAGCGATCTCAGCTCGCTGTCCGTCATATGGCTGCCGTACAGTCTGTCAAGCCCGCGAAGTACTGCGGCGGCATCCGCACTTCCGCCCCCAAGTCCCGCTTGCATAGGTATATTTTTTACCACGCGGATAGAGACCCCGGGTCTGAGACCCGTTTCCGCAAAGAAAAGCTCCGCCGCCTTATACGCAAGGTCGCTCTTCTCGGGCACTCCGTGATTGCCCTCCACTCTTATACCGCTATCCTCAACCGATATCTCTACGATATCCGCCAAAGAGATGCTTATCATATAGCTCCGTATCTCGTGATACCCGTCAGTCCGTTTTCTGACGATATCAAGGTACGGATTAACCTTTGCATACGCCCGCTCAATCACCGAAAGCTCCATAAATACATCAGCCCCCCTTCGTCGTTCCAAAAAAATTGTAACACGAACGGGAGCCGAATGTATGTATTTATTGTAAAATTCTTCAGATAAAGAGCTTTTTCATCTGCTTCCCTGTCAATGCAAGCTCAAGTGCCTCGGGCAACATATCGAAGCAAGCCGACAGTGAATGCGGCTTGGACTCGGGATCATCCTGTGTCATCGGAACAAAATAAACGTTCTTTCTTTCCAGCATAGCGGCAATATTCTTCAAATTGGCGGAAAGCGCATCATTTGTCGACAGTGCGATCAGCAACGGACGGTCGGAGCGAAGATGCGCCTTTGCCGCCATACACACCGGGGTATCGGTGATCCCGCAAGCAAGCTTGGCAAGCGTATTTCCGGTACACGGACTGATCACGAGAGCATCAAGCTTCACCCGAGGTCCGAGCGGCTCTGCCGACGTAATTGTGTGAACGATCTCACGCCCGCATATGGCAGTCACCTCCCGCCGCAGATCATCGGCTTTGAAAAACCGTGTGTCATCCGAATAGACGTGATCGCTCATTATCGGAAGGACGTCATATCCATTCGCGACAAGCGTTTTCATAACCTCCAATGACTTACCTATCGTACAGAATGAGCCGCAAAAAGCATATCCTATCATAACCGCTCACACCTCTCCCCGATCTGCTCGGCTATGACCTCACCGATCATACGGCCCGCGCTGACGGGTGCATATTTGCCCGGCAGAGATAACGCGGGAATGACCCTGATACCCCAGCGTTCCGCCGCAGTTGGGTCAACCCCTCCGGGCGCCGATGCAAGGTCGATCAAAACACAGTCTCCGGCACCCCTTGCCAAAGCGGTCAACACCTTATCATCGAACAGCCAATACGGGACCGTGTTGAAGATAATGTCGTAACCCTCGGCAAGCCTGACAAGGCTGCTGCTTCCGCCGATCTGCTCGATACGCAGACCTCGATATCCGCTCGCTTCAGCCCACGCCAGATCGGTCCGCTTGCGCGCGGCTACCGTCACCGACGAACCGAGCGCCTTCAGCATCGGAGCAAGGGCTCGCGCTATCCGACCGTACCCCGTCACGGCACTGTGTGAGCCGCGTATCGCCACCGACAGCTCGTTCATAGCCACCGACAGCGCGCCCTCTGCCGCCAGGACAGAATTGGCTATCTTCAGCTCTTCAAAGCCGAAATAATCGGTTATCGCGATCCCGAGCTCCTCGGATATCCGATTCACCGCGGGCGAGCATCTGCCGCCGAACACCGCCTTACCGTGACAGCGGCAAAGTATATCCCGTATTTTCGCCTCTCCGCCTGCCGGATCAAGCGGACTGTAAAGATGCACACCGTCTCCCGACACCGGCAACGGAAGGATGACCGCGTCAACCCTCTCCAACGTCAGCTCAAGGTCCTCGACACGCTCAGTTCCCGGGACCCCGAAGGTGTAAACCTCAGCCCCCTGCTCACGTAGCCACGAGGCAAGCGCCGCTTGACGCAGATCCCCGCCAAGCACTGCAATTTTAAGTTCTCTCATAACTCACAAAAAATCTCCGAAAGCATTTATTCACACTTAATACTATGCAAACGCATAGCAAAACGTGAATAATACTTTCGGAGATCATCCGACAGGGGTTGACGTAATTTCGCGTTTTACCGACTGGATGTTGACAACACCAATGGCAGAAAGAGCGCTTGCTTTCGCCGCCCGCTCACCGTTTCCGGTATCTGTGAAAAGAACCCTTACGGGATACGATCTGAAATAGTATTCAAAGCTTTCGACTGCCGCCGCGGGATCAACCGCGCCGATATCGAGGCAAAAAATATCGGCAAAGGAGCTATAAGTCTCCACAACGTATCCGGGATTCTCGGCAACGCCAAGCGCAGCGTATTCAACGGCACACCCGAGCCTTGCCCCCTCTATTGAACTGCGGACCCCCGCACAGATTTCGGATACCGTTGCCATAGACTTACGGTCTGTCGGCATATCAAGGAGCACGACCTCGTCGGCTCCGGCATCCAGAACCTCGCAAATAAGGGCGGCAGCATACGCGACTATCGCGTCGTTGCCGTAAGTATTGCCGGAGTCAAGCGTCTGCAACGTCAGGCAACAGCTGACGTATAACCCTTTGCCGTGCAGAGCAGTCAATGCCTCATCCAACTCAAGTCCACCGCCGTAGGCTCCGCTGATTGCACGGTAGACCTCGGAACGGTAAAGAGGAATTCCCTTCTCCGAGAGGTAAAGCGACACGGAGTCAGCTTCGGGCGCAAGACCTTCAATAAGCCGTGAAAAAGTCTCGTTGCTCTGCCCCTTGACCTGAAGCGGATACGCGTCTATCGGCGCAACGTCGGAGGTGGTGTAAGTATATATCTGCGGATCGGCAGGTATACCGCCGTTCCCGATCCCGTCGGCAACCCTCCCCAGCGTATTGCCGATGATCAAGGCGATCACCGCCGCCGCGACCGCCGATCCCGACCATATAAGCAATGGCAACAGCCACGGTCGGGTGGACGGACGTGACGAGCCGTACCTTCTTCTCTTGCGTTTCATTGTATCTTCATAACGTCAAGCCCGTTGCCGAATTCGGTATAATCAAGCTCGACCTCCCCGGCACGCGCATCGATCATTTCAAGCGTTTTGATCCTTGCGTACTTCATAACGATATCGTAATAATTCTCATTTACGTCCTGCATCATAGATAGGCGGCGCACAAGGTAAACGTTGCCGTCAATTTCAAGCGAGCCCAATTCCCCTTCCTCGATTGCCAGCACACCGTCGAAAAAGGCATCGCTGCATTCACCTGCCACGTATGAAGACGAAAGGTATTTGAATTCCCCCGACTCGGCAACGGTCTGCATATCCGCACCCGAAGTCAATCGACTCATAGCCTCGGTCACTGCGGCATCGCGATCCTCGACTTCCCCATCGTACAATATATACTCAAACTTGACGTATATATCCGAGGAGTATATAAATTCAAGCACGTCGTAATAGGTCTTTGCGTCCATATCGTCAAGGTCGGTAAAGTCAAACGGCAAATATTTATCAAGCATATTGAGATCGTTGAAAATATACATAAGCTCGTTTTCGGCAGATGCCAAATTGATATTATACCGCACCAAGCGATCGGTAAGCGCGTTCTCCTCAAGGTAGGCAACGTATCCGTCCCTGCCGCCGCATTCGTCGATAAGTGCCTTGACGGTATCATCCTCCGTCCCGTCAAAAACACCGATATTGTAGCCGCATTCTTTAAGGAGCAGGCAAACGGCAATATTATGCTTGATCCCCTGTTCAACAGCGCCGAGAAGCTGCTCGCGATAGCTCCCATCCGCAGTGTCCGAAAGATCCGCCGAGTAGTTCTGCTCTATCAGCCTCCTGTTAGCTATGACGGCATATCGGTATTCATCGTACCTGACGGCATATCCGCCCGCAAACGCAACGATCCGAAGCTCGTCGTCGGTCGATGCGATCGGCGAATAATCGGTGCCGCAGGAGGTCATCCCGATCAAGACCGCGATCAGGATAACGAGCACCGATATTCCTCTGCACGTAGAATTACCCGACATAGGCAGTCAGCTCCCCTATATTTTCTGCCGGAGAAAAGCTCATCTCGGAACAGCAAGCATCTATCAATCGGTCAACGTATGCGTACTGATACTGACCGTTAAGGGTGTCGTAGATCTCACGCACGTAATCCGCTTCAAGCGGCAGACGCAATATGACGTAATAGGCATTGCCGGAGGATATAACGTCGCTTGTTTCACCTTCCTTGAGGGCAAAGGCGGCGTTTTCAAGCTCCTCAAAATACTCACCGTAGGTAAAATAATATCCGTGCAGAGTCGTCATATAGCTGTCATCGTTATACTTACTGCCGACAAGTATCTTCATTTTTTCCGTAACCGTTGCAGCCGAAACAAGGCGCTTATAAAAGCTCCTCGTGGGCGCATTCTCCTCGGTCTCCGTCACGATCCCGAGCTTTTCCTTAAGCGCCGTACGGTTCCCGTCAAGCGTCAGGTCGCTTGAAAGGATCCAAGCAAGCATTTCGGCACGCTCACGCGCCTCCGCTGCATTATCGGAATTAACGTCCACACGTACCTGCCACGTGCGAACGAAGTTCCCCATAATGTATTCGATAACTTCATTTTCCTCGGTCAGAACGTCTCCGTTTGCAACGCACTTCTCAACCGTAAGGCTGATGCATCCGTCGACCGCTATAACGTACCTGTTGTACCGATCCGTAAGATGATTTTCGGCAAGATATTCGCGATAATAAGCGTTTATATCATCGTCGGACACGGTAGCATCCTCCGAAGACGAGAGATTTTCGAGCAGATCCGAGATCTCCTCGGCAAGCTCGTCCATTTGTTCCGAGACGTATTCGCGAACCTCTTTATCGTCTATTGATATGCCGTACTCGGCAGCCACCTCAAGCGCGGCGGCATTCAGCTTCAGCGCGTCGCAGGTCTTGTCGCTAAGTTCCTTATCGTATTTCCCCGACGCGACCGCCTCTTTTCCGTACATATTCACGAGCTGAGCCTTGTAGCTCTCATACAGATACGTCCATTCGTCAAGCCTTACCTCGTATTCTCCGACATTACCGATCACAGGATTGTCGGCATCGCTGAGTGCGACCTCCTTAAGCACGCCGGAACCGTCGGCGCAGCCGGAAAGCACCGCAACCGACCCGACAAGCATCGCCAATGAAAGAACGGTCACAATGATCTTTTTCATAATAAGCCCCATTCCTCCGCCCTGCGGCGGAACAAATAATATTTGAAACCCTTGGTCTGTCATTATAGTATATAAATATTAAGACCGTGTTAAGATGCGTTTTTTTCGACACTTCGCAAGCAATTTTTATTTTGACCTTTTCAAATGAAAAAAAGTATGATATAATAAAAGCGATAAATATTTTTTGCCGCCGTCCTGCGGCGGAACGGAGAAAGCAATGGAAGATTCATACAGCATTTCGTTAAACAAGCTTATAGACGAGTTTTCGCTGACGACACTTTATCTTCCCGCCCCCGCCGACACCATAATGATAACGAGCAACGAGGTCGACCGCCCCGGACTTGCCCTTGCCGGCTTTTTTGAAATTTTCGAGCCATCCCGCATACAGATGATCGGAAACGCCGAGCACCGTTACCTTGAGCGCCAGACACCCGAGGCGAGAACGCGCAAGATATGCGATTTTATGAGCGCACACCCCGCCGCGGTCATAGTTACCGCGGGCTTGCCCGTTTTTGACGAGCTGGTGGAGCAGGCAAAGCGCAACTGTGTCCCCGTCTTCGCCTCCAAGGAAAAGACGACGAATATTATGGCGGCAATGATCGCCTCGCTCAACGTCTACCTCGCCCCCCGCATCACACGTCACGGTGTGCTTGTCGAGGTGTACGGAGAGGGCTTGCTCCTGCTCGGCGACAGCGGCGTCGGAAAGAGCGAAACTGCAATAGAGCTCGTCAAGCGCGGACACCGACTTATCGCCGACGACGCGGTCGAAATAAAGCGCGTGTCGGTCAAGACCCTCGTCGGAACCGCACCTGAGATAATACGCCACTACGTTGAGCTCCGCGGAATCGGAATAGTCGACATCCGCCGCATTTTCGGAATGGGAGCTATCAAGGAAACGCAAAGCATCGACCTTGTGATCAAGCTTGAGCAGTGGGTACAGGGCAAAATGTACGATCGGCTCGGTCTTGACAACGAGACGGTGGACATCCTCGGCATAAACGTTCCGGCAATAACGATCCCGGTCAAGCCCGGGCGAAACCTTGCCATCATACTTGAGATCGCCGCTATGAATAACCGTCAGAAAAAGATGGGTTATAACACGGCGGAGGAGTTCAACAAAAAGCTTATGGGTCAAATGGGACTTGAATAACCCCGAAACAATAACGATACGAAGGATATTTGAATGAGAAAAACTAAGATCGTATGCACACTCGGTCCCGCCTCGGGAAGCGAGGAGGTCATCGAAAAAATGCTGAAGGCGGGTATGAACGTCGCCCGCTTCAATTTCTCCCACGGCACACACGAAAACCACGGAAAGATGATCGACACCTTCCGTCGGGTTCGCGACAGGCTCGGATATTCTGCCGCCGTAATGCTTGACACCAAGGGTCCGGAGGTCCGGGTCAAGGACGTGGAGGGGGGCAAGGTCTTCGTAAAGACCGGAGACACCCTCACCGTCACCTCACGTGATATAATAGGCAATTCCAACGAGGTACCGATCAATTATCCCGATCTGCCGAAGCACGATATCAAGGCGGGACAGCGCATATTGATAGACGACGGAAATATTGAGCTCGCCGTGATCAGCCATACCGATACGGATATACTTTGTCGGGTGGTCGACGGCGGATATATTTCGACGCACAAGAGCCTCAACCTCCCGAATATGCACCTTAACATTCCCTTCCTCTCCGAACGGGATAAATCGGATCTTCTGTACGGAATAGAAAAGGACGTCGATTTCGTCGCCGCATCCTTCGTCAGATGTGCCGATGACGTCATATCCCTTCGCCGATTCCTTGATTATCACGGTGCCCACAACATCAAGATAATCTCCAAGATCGAAAACGAGGAGGGCGTCGATAACTTTGAGGAGATCCTTGAGGCATCCGACGGAATTATGGTCGCCCGCGGTGATATGGGAGTCGAGGTCGCATTTGAGCGACTCCCCGGCATACAAAAGAAATTCATCAGAAAATGCTATCGGGCGGGCAAGATGGTCATCACCGCCACGCAGATGCTTGAATCTATGATTCACAACTATATCCCCACCCGTGCCGAGATAACCGACGTTGCAAACGCGGTTTTCGACGGGACCTCCGCCGTTATGCTCTCGGGCGAAACGACGGTCGGCGATTACCCCGTCCGTGTGGTGGAGGTTATGGCACACATCGTGGAGCAAGCCGAAAACGATGCGATGGACCTCGGCGCTTACACGGGACTGAGCCATACCGACGATCACGAGAGCATAACGAACGCCATATGCGACGCCGCCTGCACTACCGCGGCGGATATGAATGCGAAGGCGATCCTTACCGCCACCGAATCGGGACACACGGCAAGGCTGTGCTCAAAATTCCGCCCCACCGTGCCGATAATCGCAGCTACCCCGAGCGCGAAGACGTTCCATCAGCTCTCGCTCTCCTGGGGAGTCTATCCCGTCCTTTCACTCTATCAGAGCGATTCGGATAAGCTGATGAGGCACGCCGTCGATTGCGCAAAAATGATAAATATGGTACACTCGGGTGATCGGGTGGTCATAACCAGCGGTGAGGAGGTCCGATCCTCCGGAAACACTAATCTTCTTAAGGTCGAGACTGTCTGATCCGAATAAAAATGAAAGGTGCCTTCGTGCGTCGAAGGCTACAGCATAGAAAAGATGAAAAAGATTATTGCAATAATTCTCTGCCTGCTCATACTCTTACCCTTGGTCGCGTGCGTAAACGAAAATCCAAGCGACGACACAACGGTGACCGATCCGGTTACCGATACCCCCGATGATCCCACCGACAGCGTCCCCGCCCCCGTCGAACAATCCCCGGTCAGCGATGCGGGCTATCTGCTGTTTAACGACGACGGTCCGATATTCACCATAATACGCAGTAACAAAGCCACTTCCGAGGCAATCGCGGCGGCAAAGACCCTCTTTGACGCGCTTGAGGCTCTCTCCGGGGTCTCCCCTGCCATCAAGAACGATTATCTCTACACCGGCGACACGACAGACGGATACGAAATACTCGTCGGAAGCACCAACCGTGAGGAGAGCTCCGCGGCGGCAAGCACCCTTACCTCTATCAATCAGTTCACAATAGCGTTTACCGAACGCAAGATCGTTATCACCGGATCAAACGATTATATGTCCTCCCTCGGGGTGGCGTATTTCATCGAAAATTATTTGACGGCTGAAAATACCGTTAAGGACGGAAAAAATATAATGCTCACAAAAACCGAAGCGTACACGAGCGACCCCGACGCCTACTCCTTCCGCGCACTTATCGCCGAGAGCAGTACGCTCAGCTCGGTCAGTGAGCTTAAGTTCACGGTTGCCGCTATGGACAAGATCAAAACATCGCAGGGCGGTTGCACGGACGGAACCTACAATTATCAGGTTCTTCTTCAGAAGGATTCGACGAACGGTGAGAAAAACAACGTCGTGCGGATCGTGAAGACCGATATGAAGACGGGCAAGAAGGTTGCGGTCAGCGAGGATCTTTCACTCAACCACGCAAATGACCTGACGTACAATCCGAAGCGCAACGAGCTTATCGTCGTTCATAATGCACCGTACAGAAAGCGCATATCCTTCGTCGATCCCGACACGCTCACCGTCACGGGAACAAAAGATCTCAGTATGAATATATACTGCATCTCATACAATGAGAAACGCGACCAATACGTTGTGGGACTCAGCGGCGGGCAAACGTTTACTATACTCAATTCGAACTTCGAGCGCGTAGTCTCAGGCAGTTATTCGCCCACGTCACGCACCGAGGGCTACGTAACTCAGGGAATGGAGACGGACGATTCCTACATCTATTTCGTACTGTACAGATCCAACGTCATAACCGTGTACGATTGGAACGGCAAATTCGTATCGTTGATCGAGCTTGACGTCGGAAATATTGAACCAGAGAACATATTTATCTACAACGACGAGATCTACGTTGCCTGCGGTACGTCATCCGGCACGAAGGTGTTCCTCATAACTCCAAAGCTTAAAGCAGAATCATAACGGTTAAACAAGCCCCGGCGGAATACCGCCGGGGCTTTACTTATCGAAGGGCGATATTACCGTCACCCACGTACTTTTTCAGAAAATGCAACAGATATTCGCTCAAGGCGATGGCCCGCCCGGAGCTGAAATATTTTTTTTCGCGGCTGTCATAATAAAAGATCCTGACCCTGCCCGGAAAAATATCCGCAAGGTTTTCACATTTTTTAACGGCAATGCAATCGGAGCCTTCAACGCGAAGATATACCTTCGTTACCGATCCGAGGTCCGGATGACCGACGGGAGCATCCCGCCGCGCTTCCCCGCTCCGTGCGGACTCATATGCCGAATTATCGGCAAGCTCACCGACAGAGCTTACGATCAGCCGCGGAGACGACTCATCCTTGCGCGACAGCTCTCCCTCAACGTAAACGGCTCCGTCGACGTGCAACAGGGCAGAAAAGCTTTTGTACACCCGTGGAAAAGCTATACATCCGACACTGCCGCTTCTGTCCTCCAGGGTGAAGAACGCCATTGTCTCTCCGTTTTGTGAGGTCTTGCGTGAAACCTCACCAATAACGCCCGCGATCTTGATCCGCCGATCAGACGTCTCCGATGACAGAGCCGCCGCTATCTTTTTCACCCCAAGCGCGGCAATAACCGAGGAATAATTATCTGCCATATGCCCCGAAAAATACATTCCGGAGCACTCCTTCTCCATCATCAGACGTTCGCGCAGTGACAGTTCGGGCCTTTGCGGAAATTCAAAGGGGCTCTCACCGCCGGATGACGTTCCCGCCGAAAACATATCAAGCTGACCGTCAAGCTTGGAGCGATTCCGTCGGCTGACGTTATCGACAAGTGCCTCGTATCCCGCCAACAGCCTCGAACGCCCGATGCCTAACCGATCGAACGCCCCGGATTTTATAAGTGCCTCAAGCTGGCGCTTGTTGAGCTCGGCGACCCCGCCGATTCTGTTAACGAAGTCCTCAAACGACGAATAGGGGCGTGAACGCCGCTCCTCAAGGATGACAGTCACGAATTGTCTGCCGACGTTCTTCAATGCCGACAAGCCAAAGCGTATATCTTTCCCCACGGCGCAAAAGCTCAACCCCGATTCGTTTATATCGGGGGGAAGAACGTCGATCCCGTATCCGCGGCATTCTGCGATATACTCCGCAGTTTTTTCCTGATTCCCGAGAACGGAGGTAAGCATAGCCGAAAAATATTCGGTAGTGTAATGCGCCTTAAGATATGCCGTGCGGTACGAGATCATAGCGTACGCCGCCGCGTGGCTCTTGTTAAATGCGTAATTGGCAAATGCCGCGATACCGTCAAACAACGCGTTTGCCGCATCCTCCGTCATACCGTTTGCCGAAGCACCGCGCACAAAGTCACCGCGCTCCGCCTCCAGAACGTCCGCCTTCTTCTTCGACATAGCCCGTCGAACGATGTCGGCGTGACCGTAGGTGTAGCCCGCAAGGACGCGCAAAATACTCATAACCTGTTCCTGATAAACGATACACCCGAACGTGGGCTCAAGTATCGGGCGCAGTAGCTCGGACGGATAAACGGCCTTTGACGGATCGCGGCGGCACTCGATAAATCGCGGTATTGCGTCCATCGGACCCGGTCGGTAGAGCGCGATCGCAGCAAGAACGTCATCTATACAGGTGGGCTTAAGCTCGGTCAGCATAGAACGCATACCCGCCGACTCAAGCTGAAATACTCCAAGCGTATCCCCCGATGATATCATTTCATAGGTCGCGGCATCGTCAAGCGGTATCTCACGTATATCAAAGTCGGGCTCCCGCTCACGTACCTGTTTCTCCGCATTATCGGCGATCGTCAGATAACGCAAAGCAAGAAAATCGAATTTCAACAGCCCGAGCGAGGCTATCGTATCCATATCGTACTGAGTTATCACGGTATCCCCGCTGACCGCCAACGGCACGTGATCGCTTACGGGAGCTTCGGTTATCACGACGCCCGCCGCGTGGACCGACACGTTACGCGGCATCCCCTCAAGCTTCATTGCGGTGTCAACAAGCCCCCGAACGACCTCCGAGCCGTCGTAAAGCTCACGGAGCTCACGGGTCTTAAGTGCCTCGTCTATCGTTACGTCAAGCACCGCGGGAACAGCCCGCGCCACAGCGTCGACCTCGGCATAAGGCAATCCAAGTGCCCGCCCCACGTCGCGTATCGCCGCCTTCGCCGCCAGAGTGCCAAAGGTTATTATCTGCGCCACGCGCTCGCGACCGTATCGCTCGGTCACGTAATCTATGACCTCACCGCGACGGTTATAGCAAAAATCAACGTCAATATCCGGCATACTGACGCGCTCGGGATTCAAAAAGCGCTCAAACAGCAACTCAAAGCGCAACGGATCAACGTCGGTAATCCCGAGGCAAAATGCCACAAGGCTCCCCGCGCCCGAGCCCCTTCCGGGACCTACCGGAATATCCGCCGACCGCGCATAGTTAACGTAATCCTGCACTATGAGAAAATAATCGGAGTACCCCATTTGACCGATCACCAAAAGCTCGTAGTTCAGGCGCTCAAGATATTCGGACCGTGGGTGAGCGCAGTCAAGCTCGTTTGCCGACGCTCTTTTATCAAGTCCGGCAAACGCCAATTCACCGAGGTATTCTGTAGCATCCCTTCCCGCAGGGCAATCAAACGCCGGAAGAAAGGTGTGTGAAAAGTCAAAATCAAAGTTGCATCTCTCCGCAATCCCCAGTGAGTTCTCGACAGCCTCGGGAACAGCCGAAAAGAGTGCCTGCATCTCCTCGGTCGATTTATAGTAGAGCTCATCGCTCTCAAAGCCCCTTGCGCGTCCGTCTGCTAAGGTGCGGTTAGTGCGAATGGCCGTCATTACCGCCTGCGTTGCGGCATCCTCACGGTGCAGGTAATGGCAATCGTTCGTCGCAACGACGGGCAAGCCGCACTCGTTAGCCAAGCGCACGAGATCCGGGAGTATCTGACGCTGATCCGACCTGCCGTGATCCTGAAGCTCTATATAAAAATTATCCTTACCGAATATGCGGGAGTATTTCAGTGCCGCTTCCTTAGCCGTCGCGAAGTCCCCGGCGACGAGCGCACGCGGTATCTCGCCTGCAAGACAGCCCGAAAGAGCGATCAGTCCCCCCGAATATCTTTCAAGCAATTCGTCATCGACCCTCGGGTGCGAATAAAAGCCCTCGGTGTATCCGAGCGACACGAGCTTTATAAGATTTTTATACCCTTCTTTGTCCCGACAAAGCAACACAAGGTGCTGTTCCGTGCTCTCATCGGTTCGACGCGCCGTCCGCCCCGCGGGAGCAACGTATACCTCACATCCGATGATGGGCTTGATCCCACAGGCTTTGCAGGCTCGGTAAAACGCCACCGCGCCGAACATATTTCCGTGATCGGTAATGGCGACCGCCCCGTGCCCGCATTCGGCGGCACGCCTGGGAATGTCCGCAATACGGCACGCACCGTCAAGCAGACTGTATTCGCTGTGAAGGTGAAGGTGTACAAACCCGGACACGGCGGTTCACTTCCTTTCGTTTATTCGGTGGGGATTTCCTCTGCCATTGACATAAGCTTATTTATCCGATGGTGCACACCCGACCGGGATATGGGCGGGCAATGCTTCTCACCAAGCTCGGACAGTGAAATATCCGGATAAAGCAACCTGAGCTGTGCCGTCTCACGGAGCTCCTGCGGGAGCTTGTCCGTCATACCCGCACGGTCAAGCCTTTCGATAGCCCGCACCTGCTGGCGCGATGCACTTACGATCCGTGCAATATTGCCCGCCATACAATTTGTATAACGGTTGGCATCGTTGCGTATTTCACGT
Source organism: uncultured Lachnospiraceae bacterium (assembly GCA_964461635.1). Classification (GTDB taxonomy): domain Bacteria; phylum Bacillota; class Clostridia; order Oscillospirales; family CAG-272; genus RGIG3994. The sequence goes on along the minus strand of CAYWVC010000012.1, from coordinate 2,379 downwards.
GTGATCTTTCCGTTCAGAAAGGCAAAATACGACTTGACAGCGCCGATAGAGGAAAGCAGATCCTCGATCTTTTCACTGCTTTTATATATCAGTCCGACACCGCTCTTTCGCGCCGATACGGTCGGCGAAGATGCATATTCGGTTAAAAGCTCGGCAAGACTGTCGGCTCTGCCGCGATTACGGACCGTCACCTCCAGGTGATATTGCCGCTCGGGAGAGGTAATACTGCCCGAGGCGATAAACACCCCTCGAAGGAAGCATCCCGCACATTCCTCACAGGAAAAGCCAACGATCGCATCGACCCCGTAATCGGTCATATCGGATATCAGCTTGACCGCCTCCGGCGAAAGGATCGCAAGCGTGTATCCCCTGCCCTCACCTACCGGTTCGCACGGAACGGCTTCCGCGCCGAATACCGCGGCGATTGCCTTCTGTGCGGCTTTCGCGACGGCAAGCTCGGCATAGGATGCCAAAGCGCGTCCACTCCCATCCGTATCGGCGTCAAACAAGAGCCCGGCGGCGTATGCGCGCCGACAACAGCTCTTGCGGACGGGCAATTCAAGCAGTTCAGCCTTCGTTTCGTTTGCAAACGACATATCTCACCTTTTGCCCTTAAAGTTTATCTCGCACTCAAGCGAAACGCCGTACTTGCCGAAAACCGTCTTTTGTATGTGCTCCACAAGGCGCAAAACGTCGTCCGCCGTCGCGCCGCCGCGATTTATGATAAAGCCCGCGTGCTTTTCGGAGACCTGCGCCCCGCCGATCGAGTAGCCCTTAAGCCCCGAATCGGTAATAAGCTTGCCCACGAAATATCCGGTCGGGCGCTTGAACACACTGCCCGCGTTCGGATACTCAAGCGGTTGCTTTTCCTTCCTGCGCTTCATAAGATCGCTCATCACTGCGCCTATCTCGTCAGCGTTGCCCGGCTTTAATTCAAAGGTCGCAGACAGCACCGAGAGCGTGCCGCCGCTTCTTGAATACACGCTGGTGCGGTATCCGAAGCAATGCTCTTCATTGGTTAAGGTCCGAATCCCGTTATTTGAGCTGTCGTAGGCAAGACTTGATGCCAGAACCTGAGATGCCTCTCCGCCGTACGCTCCGGCGTTCATATACACCGCGCCACCGACACTGCCCGGGATTCCGTAGGCAAACTCCAATCCGGTGAGTCCCGCATTCTTAACGGTCACCGCCAGCTTTGTAAAGGGTGCCCCCGCATCGGCTTTGACAGTGTTGCCGACGATCTCCACCCGATCGGCACGGCGGGTAAAGATCACCAAGCCGTCGTAACCGAGATCCGAAAACAGCACATTGCTCCCGTTACCTATCACAACGTGATCCACCGAGGCCTCCGACGCGCACCTGACAGCCTCAATTATCTTCTCTGTGCTGTCCGGCATAACGGCAAGCCGCGCAGCCCCCCCGATACGGAAGGTGGAATGACCCGCCAAGGGCTCATCCCTCAACACATTTATTCCCTTTTTCTCCAACAGCTCTGAAACGTAAGTATATTTATCCACGGTTTGACCCTCCACGTATAATGTTTACTATTTCCGATAACTTTCCCACGCTGTAAGTGATATTCATACCTCCGATCGCCGACTTGCCAGAGGGATTGAACCAACAGGTATCTATCCCCGCATTGATCCCGCCGCGAATGTCGGAGGTCAGCGAATCCCCGACCACAAGCGTGCGCTCGGGGCAAAAATTCGGTATACCCCGCGATACGGCTTCAAAATAACGCACGTCGGGCTTTTCAAAGCCGACCTCCTCCGAAATAAATACACCCTTGAAATACCTTTTCAAGCCGGATGCCTCAAATCTCGGAGTCTGCACCCCCTTGATCCCGTTTGTAATGATATACAGATCGGCGTCGCGCGATACCTCACGCACGAGCTCCTCGGCTCCGTCGATAAGGTAAGCCTTCTGCGAAAGATGCAAGGTGTATGCATCGGCAACTGCCTTGGCGTGCCGCAGATCAAATCCGCGTGAGGCGAAAAGTATCTCAAATCGCTCGTCGCGCAGGCGATCCTTTGCGATCTCCCCGCGCTCAAGCATCTCCCACAGGGATCGGTTTATTTTGCTGTATTCGTCTATTATCCCGTCGTCGCAGGAAAAGCCGAAATCGCCGAGCGCATCGGCAACCGCCTCGCGCTCGGAGCGCGAAAAATCAAAAAGCGTGTTGTCGGCATCAAAAAGTACCGTACCGTATCTGACCATATAAAACTCCATAATAACGTTTTATATATTATACTATCAAACCCGGATAAATGCAACTGTTTTTTGAGTCATAAGGGCTCTCAAAGATTTTTTGCGGAAATTTTGCAAAATGTACATTTGTCAATGATGTGAGACCAAAAAGGAAAAAAGAAATTGGTTAGT
>CAYWVC010000011.1:0-34443 GCA_964461635.1 uncultured Lachnospiraceae bacterium | reverse complement strand
CGAGGTAGTACATACCGAGGTCGATGTCATAGTAGTACCCACGGTAACGGAAGGGATTGTAGGAATAAGATACGAGCTTATCGACGTTGGCAATGCCGCTTTCCCAGACCACGGTGGTCTTGCCCCAAGCATCGAGTTTCTACAAATTTATTATAACATAAAATAAGGAGATGTCAAGAACCAAATGGCGGCGACCGTGTTGCCTTTGTTGCGCCTAAAGAAACAATATTAAACTTGACTTTTTCTGCGTATTGTGATACTATTAACCTTGATTATAACGGTGTAAACAGCGGAGAATCATATGAAAAAAAGCGTAAAAATATTATTTGTGCTGGCGGCGGGCGTTTTACTTTGCTTGCTTTGCTCATGCGGCATTTTGGAGGATGACACGCAATATGCGGCGGTGTCGTCGGGGAACATATCCGCCGACGGGTTTATTTACGACCTTTATGAAAACGGCTTGGCACACATTACGGGATGCCGAAACACTGTGAAGACCCTTGTGATCCCCGACGAGGTGGACGGGCATCCCGTTACCGCCATCTCGGATTCCGCTTTCGCGGGCAACGAAGCGATCGTGTATCTGAAGCTTGGGAAAAACGTTACGTCGGTGGGGAAGAACGCCTTTTCGGAGTGCGAACTGCTCATACTTGTAACGGGGGGCGAGAACGTGCGGAGGATCGGGGATTCCGCGTTTGCGTTCTGCACGGCGTTATCCGAGATCCGCGGACTCGGATCGGTGACCGAAGTGGGGAACGCCGCGTTTTTCCGTTGCGCGTCGTTAGCGCACGGTGAGCTTATCGGCGGGCTTGAGTCGATCGGCGAACAAGCTTTTTACGGATGCGATTCGCTTACCTCGGTAAGCTTGGCATCAAAGTCCGTTACGGTGGGGGACAACGCCTTTGCCTACTGCCGGTCCTTGCACAGCGTGTCGCTCGGGGGGATTCGGGAGATCCCTGTCGGAATGTTTGACTCCTGTATTGCGCTTTCCTCGGTAGCTGTCGGCGACAGTGTTACCGCTATCGGCGATAGGGCTTTTCACGGATGCGATTTCCTTGCGGACGTTACGGTCGGTCGGAACGTAAGCTCGGTAGGCTCGTCCGCGTTTGAAGGCACCGAGTGGCTGAACGGGCATACCGATGAATTCATTACCGTTGGTAAGGGCGTGCTTATCAAATATAACGGTTCGTCCGCAAACGTCGAGATACCCTCGGGTGTCCGTGTTATTGCGGATGCCTTCTGCGGGTCGGAAACGCTTAAGAGCGTCGTTATAGGGAAGAACGTGGAGAGGGTAGGAAAGTATGCTTTTTCGGGCTGCCCGTCCTTGACGAACGTGAGCATTGCCGACGGAGTCTCCGTTATAGAAGAATATGCTTTCTCCGGATGTGCGTCGCTTTCCCGTATTTACATTTCGTCATCGGTCGGCGAGATCGGCAGGGCGGCATTTAAGGGCTGTCCGAGCGACGTCAGTATAAATTACGGCGGTACGCAAGCCGAATGGAGCAAGGTGAAGATCGGCACGGATAACGGTATCTTCGATCCCGCGAGGATCAATTACGGGCAAAGACCGTAAGCGGTCTGCTGTGAAAGGGGTACGATTATGAAAAAAAGTCTTATCTTTTTGTTGACGGTCGGCGTGCTTTTGCTGCAAGTTGCGGTGCTGTCGGGGTGCAACGGTCAAGTTGAGTTTACCTTGCCCTCGCGGACGCTTACCGACGGCGCAGCTATGACCTTCGGCAGCTACGAATATAAGCTCTACGACGACGGATGCGCCGTGATCACCGGATATTCGGGGGCGGATGCCGACCTCAGGTTGCCCGACGTTATAGACGGTCATCTGGTCTGCGCCGTTGGGAGCGCGGCTTTTGCGGGGATCGGTTCGATTGGCCGTCTTTATCTGAACGATAGTCTTGAGATAATAGAGGAATACGCGTTTTACGGTTGCACGGGCTTGACCGACGTGACCTTTAACGGTGCTTTGTGGAGCGTCGGCAGTGCGGCGTTCGATGAAACGCCGTGGATAGGTGCGAGGACAGAGGAATTCTTGACGGTCGGCAACGGCATACTCCTGAAATATCAGGGTGATGCGCACACCGTGCGTATTCCCGACGGCATCCGTCACCTGTCGTCGGCGTTTGTTGCCAACGAGAGCCTCGTTTACGTGGAGACGGGGGACGGGCTTCTGACCGTCGGTCAGAGTGCGTTTGCCTACTGCGAGAATTTGCGTGAGGTGAAGCTCGGCAATTGTGTGGTCAGTATAGGTCAAAACGCCTTTGAGGGCTGTGAAGCTCTTGTCCGCGTCAATATCCCCGACAGCGTAAGAGTGATCGGCAAGGCGGCGTTTAACTTTTGTCTTTATCTGTCGGACGTTCACCTCGGGAGCTCGGTTGAGACGGTAGGCGAGGCGGCGTTTATGGATTGTCAGAGGCTTAAGATCGTGACCCTGCCGACGTCCCTCAAGACGGTCGGAACGGGTGCCTTTGCCAACTGTTATTCATTGATATTGGTAAATTATATGGGCAGTGAGGCCGAGTACGGCGAGATCGACGTCGACGTCGGCGACAATTACTTTTTCAGCGATGCGCAGAAGATATTTGAGGTTACCGGAGGCAATGATGAAGGATAAAAAAAGCGCGTTGAAGCTCGCAGCGATCGTCGCGTCCACTCTGGCGGCAATTTTATGCGCGAGCTTTTTTATCGTATCGTACAACGCAACCAAGTATCTTCCGTTGGCGTTATCGGCTTTCGTGCTTTTGATGCCGGCGGCAGTGAATGCCTCCGTGCTGATTACGGCGATCAAGGGAGATGCTGCGGCGATAAGGGCTCCCGAGGTGCGGAAGAGCGATAAGCTCCCGGTGAGGCTGCTTCGGCGCATTGCACGCATTGCTATGCTTGTAATACGTGCGGTCGTGCGCGTGTTCCTGAAGCTTAAAACGGTCGTGGCGGTCATGCTTGCCGTTTTGACAATAGCTCTGTCGCATACGTTCTTTTGGCAACTGACCTCGCGTATGACCTCGAATTACAAGCTCAGCTACGTGACCCCCGTTGTGCTCGCGGGAATTTTCATACTGTTTGTGGTGCTCGAAAAATGGTGCGCGCATATTGCGGATGCGAATGATGACTTTCTTGACAAAATGCTCAAAAACGTTCGATCGTATCTGACCGCCGCAAGGCTCGCGACGGTGATCACGGCAGCCGTCGCCGTTATCGGTCTTCTCGGACTCTACGAGCTGCAGCAGTACGCGGTTTATGCGGCGGATGCTATATTCTGTTACGAGACTTTCTTTATCGTCGCGTCGTTGATCGTTCGGTTGATAAAGCGCGAGCTTTCTGTGTCCCCCGACCTTTGTATACCCGCGTTATTTTCGATCGGCGGGAAGGATCTTTCCGTGATAGCGTATCTGGAGGAAAATACCGGTATCACGATGCGCTCTCTTTGGAGCATCAAGCTAATAAAAAATCTTATTCCGTTTACGTTGGTCGGCGGGGCGTTGCTTCTCTGGCTGTGTACCGGCATAGTACAGATAGAGCCTTACCAACGCGGAGCCGTGTACCGCTTCGGAGTGCTTGAGGATAATATTCTTGAGCCCGGTCTGCATCTGACGCTTCCGTGGCCCTTTGCTCGGACGGAGATATATGATACCGAGGTCGTCGAGCGGCTGACGGTCGGATACGTTTCGTCGGAAAATTCCGATAATACGTGGACGGGCAGTCACGGGTCGCAGGAATATCGCCTGCTGCTCGGCGGCGGAAACGAGCTTGTTTCGGTGAACCTTCGTATAGAATACCGAATAAGCGACCTTGGCGCTTATCTGAGAAGCAGTGCCTCCCCCGAGAGGATATTGGAGGCTAAGGCTTACGAGCTTGCGACAGACAAGATCATTGTGACCGACCTTGATTCGTTGCTGGCTATAGACCGCAGTGAATTTGCAACCGCGTTTGAGGGCGAGCTGACCGAGACACTGTCGGGCTATAACGTGGGGCTTGAGGTGGTCAACATAGTGCTTGAGAGCATACACCCCCCGGTGGAGATCGCATCGGTGTACCAAGAGCTGATCGGCGCGCAGATAGACGCGGAGAAGATCAGACTTAACGCCGAGGCAAGCGCCGCCGTGAAGATCGCGGAGGCGGAGAAGCAACGTGACACCGAGGTTCTCGGCGCGACGGCAGACAGCCTTACAAAGCGTGCCGACGCGCTGTCATCGGTTGCCGAGTTTATGGCAAGTGTTGCGGCGGACGGCTCGTATTCGGACGCTTACAGATATTATAAGTATATGAAAGCCGTCGCGGGGGCTTACGGGAACTCAAAGCTCGTGATCGTCGGTGACGGGATCGACAGCTCGGGCATCTACTTTGTCCCCGGTTCGACGCTAAGCAAAACCGATAGTGATTGAAAGGATATGGTGTAATGAATAACGATAATACCGTGAAGAACACACCGAAGAGGAGCACGTCGTCGGTCCCCTTCAGAATACTTAAGTACGTGCTCGCCGCAGTCCTTTTGGCGGTCCTCGTATACTTCGGCTTCACCTGCGAAGTGAGGGAGGGGAATTGCGCCGTAATATTGCGCTTCGGCGCGGTCAGACGCGAGGTGGACGACGCGGGGCTGTATTTCAAGCTCCCGTGGCCGTTCGAGACGGTCGTAAGCTACGATAACCGACTTCAGTACCTTGAGTCCGATTACCTTGAGACGACCACAAAGGACAAGCGTAACGTGATCATCCAATCCTACGCCGTCTGGTCGATCAATGATACCGTGCGCTACCATAACAGCGTCGGGGCGCAGGGCAACACGGAGTCCTTCATAAAAAATCAGATATTCAGTGCGATAAACAGCGTTATGGGCGCGTACGATCTGAGCTCGCTCGTGTCGCTTGATGCCGAGAGCATTAAAACCGACGAGATACAGAGCGAAATATACGAGCGTGTCAGAAACACCTGCCTGACCGATTACGGTGTAGATATTCACGAGGTGAGCATCCTGCGCATCTCGTTGCCCGATACCAATCTGCAAAGCGTTTTTGAGCAGATGAGGGCAGATCGGCAGAAGGACATAGACACGATCCTTGCCAATGCCGAGCGCGATGCAAACAAGATAACCGCCGATGCGGACGCCGAAGCCGCGGAGATCATCGCGGGCGGCGTTCTTCAAGCCTCCGAGATAAAGGCGCAGACCGAGAAGGAGGTAGCGCAGATCTACGCCGAGGCGCAGGCGGCTAACCTTGACCTTTATAAGTTCCTTAAAAATCTTGATACTCTTACGGCGTCCGTTAACGGGGATTCGATACTGCTCGTGAAGATGGATCAGTACCCATTCAGCGTTTTGGCGGCTTACGGCGATTACCTCACCGATGAAGGGGACGAGACGGTCATCAAGGATCTCGGATACATACTGACCCAGCTGCCCGAAGCGGACCGCAAGGCTCTTATCGACGCGATATACGCCCTTATGGAATCCGCTCAAAAGAGCGGGGAGGCAGTGTCGTGAAGGCTCGCAAGAGATCGTTGTTTGCCGATATCCTCAGCTCTGTCACAAAATATTTTCTTATTCTTGTCGCCGTCGTTGTTCTTCTGATCGCCTTTTCGGGGCTCAGGGTGATAAAGAGCGGCGAGGTGGCTGTCGTGCTCAGATTCGGCAAGCTTGTGGGAGATACCTACGAGGAGCAGGTGCACGAGCCGGGGCTCCTGTTAGCCTTCCCGTATATCATTGACGAGGTGATAACGGTTCCCACCGGCAACGTGATGGAGCAAAAGGTCACGACGCATTATACAGACGGCAATATGACTACCCTTCATAACAACGGATACGTTATTACGGGAGATCAAAATATCGCCATCATAGAGGTGTCGGTAAAATACGTTATAAGCGATCCGGTCGATTATGCACTTAACGTGCGTGATGCCGGTGAGCTTATCAACGCGTTCGTAAGCTCGTCAATGGTTGAGCAGGCAGCTAAGACGGGAGTTGACGAATTGCTTACGAGCGGTAAGGATGCGTACGCCCGTGCGGTGCTTGACCGTGCGCAGGCAAAGCTCCTTGCGGTTGATGCCGGTATCACCATCGGCACCGTGGAGCTTACCGACGTCAGTATGCCGTACGAGGTCAAGGACGTTTACGATATGGTCAACTCCGCGACCGTACAGGCAACTACCTTGCTTGAGCAAGCGAGGCAGTATGAGGCTAAGATCATACCGCAGGCGGAGGCAGAGGCTTCGGCGCTCGTCAGCAGTGCCAAGCAGAGCTATAACGAGGCGATCGCGGCGGCTAATCTTGATCTTGCCGAATTTTACGGCACTGTCAGCGAATATGAGGCGAATCCGGAGGCTGTGAAGGCTCGGATATATACCGAGAAGGTCACCGAAATGATCGGCAAGATCGGCAAGGTCCGCGTCGTCAGTGACGGCGAGACCAAGATCTTCATTACCGTTGGGCAATGATCCCCGCGGTAGAACGAAAGGCAGAGTGATATTGTGGAAAATATTGATAATATGGGCAGTAACAGCCTTGAGGCTCTGTCGCGCGATAATCTGACGGGGAAGGGGAAGCGAAAGCTCGCTCGCGAGATAGTGTGCGGCGCGATTTCTTTGACCTGCCTTGCCGTCGGACTGATATTTTCGGCTATCTTCCCCTCGGCGGTGTACGTTCCCGCACTGCTGTATACGGCGGGATTCCTTATAGAGGGAATACCGGTGTTCGTTGCGGCGATCAAGGGGATATTTACGCGTAATCTAACGAACGCGATGGAGATACTTGTGGCTATCGCCATAATCGCGTGCTTCTTCTCGAATCAGTTGATCCTTGCGGTGCTGATCCCGCTTATACTGAATATCGTCCACTTCCTTGAGGAACGCAGTATTATGGGCGGCCGTGACGTTATTGACGGATTGCGCAAGCTGCAACAGAATACGGCTGTGTTGCTCGGCTCCGACGGGAGTGAGACCGAGGTCGACGCCAAGCTCTTAAAAAAGGGACAGCGTATAGTTATACGCCCCGGCGCGGGTGTGCCTATCGACGGCACCGTTATATCGGGGGAGACCCACATAGACCAATCGTCTATGACCGGGGAGCCCGAGCCCTTTCACGCCAAGCCTGGCGAGCGGGTGTACGCGGGAACGGTGAATTTGGACGGCCGTATAGTCGTTGAGGTCGATAAGGAATTCGTCGATACCTCCTTTTCGCAGATCCTCGGTCTCCTTGAGCGGTCGGAGAATATCTCGATCCCCGAATCGCGGCTGATCGATAGGTTTATGACCTATTACATTCCATTTGTGCTTGCGGTGGCGGCGGGGGTAGCCTTGATAACGTCCGACGTCTCTAAGGCGATCGCCATCCTCGTGGTCTCCTGCCCGTGCGGGCAGATGCTCGTTAATTCGGCGCCTATGATAGCGGCACTTTCGGTGGCTACAAAGCACGGGATACTTATAAAAAATTCGAAGTTTATAGAGGAAATGACCGAGGTCGATGCCGTCGTGTTTGATAAGACGGGAACGGTGACCGAGGGCAGATTGGCAATGACCGGGGTCATACCGTCTGCGGGACATACCGATGAAGAGCTGATACGCGCGGCGCTCTCGGTTGCTTCGGCATCGACGCACCCGGTATCGCGTGCGGTGCTCGCCGTGAGTGAGGGCGTGACGTACGATCGCGGGCTGACCGTGCGTGAGGTCGCCGGCAAGGGCGTTGAAGGCAGATCTGCCGACGGAACTGCCGTCGTGCGATTCGGCAAGGCATCGTGGCTTGCCGAGATGGGATGTGCGGTACCCGATGGCTTTTGCGATTTCGCAGTCGGCAGTGTCAGCTGTGTTGAGGTTAACGGGGTGTTTTTCGGTTGCCTTGTCTTCAGCGATACGGTGCGCCCCGGGGCTGATAAATGTATTGACGAGTTGCGTCGGATAGGGGTTGAACGGGCGGTTATGCTTACAGGCGACCGATGTGAGCCCGCGGAGCGCATAGGTAAAGCAATAGGGATCGACGAGGTGTGTGCTCAGCTTTTGCCGCAAGAGAAGCTTGAAAGGATCGGTGAGCTGAAAAAAGAGCACCGGGTCCTCGCGGTAGGGGACGGCATCAACGATGCTCTCGCGCTTCGTGAAGCGGACGTGGGGGTCGTTATGGGAGCTATGGGCTCCGATCTTGCGATACAGTCGGCTGACATTGCCTTGATGAATAACAACCTTGAGAACATTCCGTTTGCCATAAGGCTTGCAAAATACACCCGCAGGGTGATATATCAAAATCTTGCCATATCTATGGGCATAAGTGCAGTGATGATCGCATTGTCCGCGTTCGGCGTGATCAGCGCCCTTGCAGGGACGGTGTTGCACAATTGCGGAGCCTTTGCGGTGTTGCTTAACAGCTCGAAGATACTGCGGAAAAAATATACCGACGAGTGAGCAAAATGCTCCGCCGCCTTGTATAAGGCGGCGGAGCATTTCTGCTTATATCATAAGGAAGCTGATACCGTCAAGCGAATTTGCGTCATCCGGGCGAGTGTAAGAGATCCCGTTGGCGGCGGCGAGCTCCGCGGGATCGACGTTGTATCTCTTGGCAACGTCCCAAAGTGTGTCGGTACCTGCCGCGTAAGCGACCGTCCACGTCGTTCGGCGGGCGGGTAGCTGTTCACCCATATCAATGCACGTTACGGAGAGATGGTCGGCAGTACCGAACACCTCTGCCATTATTCCTATTTCGGCAGAGAGGGCAACGTTCTCCCCCTCGTTTTTGGCACGGCAGGAGATAACGCAGAGCCTTATCAGATATCGGTCGGGAGCGTCGTTGCCGACCCCGAGGTCGGCGCTGAGGGTTTGCTCGGCTTCGCGGCGGATATATTCGCCTTCAACGTCAAAAATCACGTCATAGCGACATTTGATATCAAGCAGGTAGTGTCCCCCGTCAAGTCTGATACCTTCCGGGCGAGCCTCGCAGGTGCAATCAACCGCGGGTGTGCCGCTCGGAATACCGTCGGGGGTGAGCGATCCGTCGTGCAAGGCTTCGGTGTTGGCGCAAAGGATCAAGTTCGGTATGCTCAGCGTTTTTACCGTAGGTTTACATTCCTGCGTTACGGAGAAAACGTCCGAGGTTATTTGTGTCGGCACGTTCTTTGCCGCGTAGCAGGTAACGCGAAGGTCGGCGCGGCAGACTGCGGCCGAGCCGTCATCCTCGCTTGAAACGCGGTCGATGCAGGCAAAGCCGCAGACCGACCAGCCGTCGCCGTCGAGGTCGAGAGCAACGTCGGTCTCGAAGTCGGTTTGAAGCTCCGCCGTGGATGGCTTGCCGTTGCCGTCTCGCAAAAGCACGGTAAACCGAGTGCATCCGCAACACGTTGCGCCGTCGGGCGTTGGGGTACAGGAGCTGATGATAGCGGAGGCGCGGACGGATACTACCGAGCTGCCCTCGGGGATATCGAGCATCGCTTCCGAGGATACGGGATCCCCGGTTCCTTTAATCTGCATAAGCGAGGGAACTGTTTTGTCGAGACGCTTGAGCCCTGCCTCGGATCCGTTTCCCCGTACCTCCGCCCGCGCGCTTCCCGTGCCGCAGACGTTGACTCTGTGATGAAGGCGGCACCTCACGTTCAGCTTGCGCGGTGAGGTGACCTTGCTGTTCACGCTTTCCGCCGTGACCGTGTGCGACGCAGGAGTTTCACCGTTTATATCGTAATCGGCGTCGGCGGGGAACGGTACCGCCACCTCATAATGCGACGCAGCGTGCGTATTTGCAAGCTGACCGTCATTGCCTACGTAAAGAACGTCCCAATTGATATTGCCGCTGAATTCAGCCGACCTGCCGCCGATATATTCGGATGCCTCGGGGAAGGACGGTGTGACGCGCAGAAGACGGCGTATTTCGGGCAGGTAGTCGGGAATGACGATATCGTCGGCTATCTCCGATTCCGTTTCCGTGTCGCATATGCAAACGCCGAAGCTGTCGTACTGCGGGGCAAAAACTATCTCGTCATTTACGGCAATGCCGCCGTTCGGTTTGTTCATAGTATCTATCTCCTTTTATGATCTTCGATAAATACTATGCACCGACGGCGGCATATATGTATCCTGCCCGAGCACAAAAGGCTCGGGCAGGTGGACTTTTTAATGAAGGAACTTCTCGGTATAGCAGTCGATGGCGTTCCTGATCGTCTTGATTGCGTACTCGCGATCGGAGAGCGCCTGAACGTCGGTCTCCTTGTTTTCAAGCTGTTTGTAGACCGCGAAGAAGTGCATAATCTCGTCGAATATGTGCGACGGGACCTCGTTGATATCGCGGATGTCATTATAGTTCGGATCGGAGAAGGGGATCGCTATAATTTTGTCATCAAGCTTGCCGCCGTCAATCATTCGCATATTTCCGATCGGGTATACCTGTATCAGTGTCATAGGATGGATCGGAACCGAACAGATTACAAGAACGTCGAGCGGGTCGCCGTCATCGGCGTAGGTGCGCGGTATAAAGCCGTAATTCTGGGGATAATGGGTTGCGGTGTACAGTATTCTGTCAAGCTTCAGGATCCCGGTGTCCTTGTCGAGCTCGTATTTGCAGTTACTGCCCTTCGGGATCTCTATCAAGGCGGAGAAATTTTCGGGTGTTATGCGCTCGGGTGAAATATCGTGCCAGATGTTCATAATTTGTGACCGCGGCTCTTGACCTGCAAAAGCTTCCTTTCTTATCTGATCTTAATTTATTTTATGAAATCGAACTCAAAATCGTAGATGTTGACGGTACACCCCTCGGTGCAGCCCTTTGTCTCCAGCATATCTATAACGCCCGCCTTTTGTATGACGCGTTGGAAGAATGCAAGGGATTCGTAATCGTCAAGGTTGACCTGCCCCATAAGGTTCACGAGCCACTCGCCCTCAACGTAGAAGGTATCGTTCTCGCGGCGTACCGTCGTAACGCGCTCCTCGTCGGAACGGGCGTATTCGTCCTCGGGCGAATATTCGCTCTCGTATACCGTGAGAGGGGGCAAGAGCTTGAGTCTCTCCGAAACGAGCTGAACGAGTCGGTCAAGCCCAGCTCCGGTGGCGGCGGAAACGTAGATCAGCTCCAAGCCGTTTTCGTCGGCAAAGTCCTCTATGGGACTTACGTCAAAATCGGGGGAAAGGATATCCGACTTGTTGGCGACGATGATCTGCGGACGGGCGGCGAGCTCGGGGCTGTAACGCGTAAGTTCAAGATTGATCTTCTTTATATCGTCCAAGGGGTCGCGTCCTTCGCTTCCCGAAACGTCGATGACGTGAAGCAGCAATCTGCATCTGTCGACGTGGCGGAGGAAGGCGTGACCGAGTCCCGCACCGTCTGCCGCGCCCTCTATAAGACCCGGTATATCGGCGGCGACAAAGCCGGATCCGTCCTCACCCGTACGAACGACGCCGAGGTTGGGGGACAGGGTCGTGAAATGGTAATCGGCGATTTTGGGCTTAGCTGCGGAGATCCTTGAAAGTATGGAGGACTTTCCGACGTTCGGAAAGCCTATGAGTCCAACGTCGGCAAGCATCTTGAGCTCCAGACGGAGCTCGCGGGCTTCGCCGGCAGAGCCCTGCTTTGCAAACATAGGTACTTGCCTTGTCGGGGTCGCAAAGTGACGGTTGCCCCATCCTCCGCGCCCGCCGCGGCAACAGATGAATGGCTGATCGTCTGACATATCCTTAATGATCTTTCCCGTTGCGGCGTCTTTTATGAGCGTTCCGAGCGGAACCTTTATAAGCAGATCCTGCCCGTTTGCACCGTGAAATTTTGCGCCGCCGCCCGGCAGACCGTTTGATGCCGTGAACTTTCTCTTGTATCGGAAGGCAAGCAGGGTATTGCTGCCCGGATCGACCGTAAAAACGATATTTCCTCCGCGTCCGCCGTCACCGCCGTCGGGGCCCCCGTGGCTCACGTATTTCTCGCGCCTGAAGGACACGGCACCGTTGCCGCCGTCGCCCGCTTTGACGGAGATCGTAACTATATCTATAAACACTTGATTTATCCTGCTTTCGTAAAAGTTTTTGACGGGGTGCGAGCTTACACTCCGTCGTCGCCCTTCATCCGTATTATGAGCTTTATCGGGGTGCCGTTGAAGCCGAAGGTCTTTCTGAGGCAATTCTCGATATATCTTTGGTATGAGAAGTGGAAGAGCTCGGCGTTGTTGCAGAAGATGACGAAGGTCGGGGGAGCAACCGAGATCTGGGTCATATAGTAGATCTTAAGGCGCTTACCCTTGTCGGTCGGGGGCTGAGTCCTCGTCGTTGCCTCGTTGAGCATATCGTTGAGCATTCCCGTGGTTATGCGAAGCACCGACTGACCGTATACGTAATTTATGTGCTCAAACAGGTTGCCGACCCTTTGCCCCGTCTTGGCTGAGACGAATATGATCGGTGCGTAGGGCATATAAGCCAGCGCTGTCCGTATTCTGTCGGAAAATTCCTTAACGGTGGAGTTGTCCTTCTCGATCGAATCCCATTTGTTTACGACTATGATGGAGGGCTTGCCCGCTTCGTGTGCGATCCCGGCGATCTTTTCATCCTGCTCGGTGATGCCGGTCTGCGCGTCGATCATAATCAGGCAGACGTCAGCGCGCTCGACGGCGGTGTGCGCACGCAGAACGCTGTACTTTTCGATGACGTCCTTGACCTTTGATTGGCGGCGGATCCCCGCCGTATCAATAAAAGTAAAGCTGCCATACTGATTGACGAGTTTTGTGTCGATCGCATCGCGCGTTGTGCCCGCGATATCGGAGACGATTAGACGCGTCTCCCCAAGCATTCGGTTGATGATGGAGGATTTTCCGGCGTTCGGCTTGCCTATTACGGCGACCTTTATTCCGCCGTCATCCTCGTCGTTTTTCTCGGTGTCGGGTAAGAGAGCGATGACCTCGTCAAGCAAGTCTCCGGTGCCGCTTCCGTGCAGGGAGGATACCGCTATCGGATCCTTATTGAACCCAAGCTCGTAGAACTCGTAAAATTCGAACGGAGCACCGCCGACCCGGTCGCATTTGTTTACGCAGAGCACGAGCGGCTTGCCCGATCTCTTAAGCATAACGGCGATATCACGGTCATCGGCTACCAAGCCCGCCTTTACGTCGGTCATAAAAATTATAACGTCGGCGGTCTCTATCGCGATCTCGGCTTGGAGCTTCATCTGTGACAGTATAACGTCATCGGTCTTCGGTTCGATACCTCCGGTGTCGATGACGACGAAGCTGTGACCGCACCACTCGGCTTCGCCGTATATGCGGTCGCGCGTAACGCCGGGCGTGTCCTCCACGATAGATCGGCGTTCACCTATCATTTTATTGAACAAAGTGCTTTTGCCTACGTTCGGGCGACCGACGATGGCTACTATCGGTTTTGACATTTGCGGTAAATTCCTTTCTCAATGTTGTCCGGTGAGGTCGAGCAGGAAGGCTCCGCCGTCCTCGCCCGAGGGGGTTATCCTTACGCCGAGCCGTTCGGTAAGCTCCCGAAGGCTCATATCGTCAAGGAAAACGTCGTCACCGTCACGCAGTGCGTTTGCGGGGATCAGGAGCTCGTCACCGAGGTCCTTGTCCGCCAACTGTTCGGCGATATCCTGTCCGGTGAGCAGTCCAGATACGGTCACGCTCTCACCGTAAAAACGGTTGACGATCTTGTATACTTTTATTTCGAGCCCGTCGAGATTTATTTCGGAGCATAGCCTTGACAGCGTGTCGTACGCTGCCGCGCCCGTTGCGACCGATACCCGTCGCGGGAGCTTTACGGCCGTGGGATCAAGGAAGCCGAGCTCGGCACGGAAATCGGTTTCGAAGGAGCGAAGCATCCCGACACCGTTTTCGATCTGACCGTAATCCTCGTAGTAGTCCTCGTCGGGGATCGGCAGACCGGCGAGCAGGTAGAATTCGTCCGAGCAGAAGAATATCCGCGATCCGAGCCGCTCGCAACACTTGTTGCCGAGAGCGTTTACCTGCATTATAACGTGAGCCGCTTCCTCCTTTGTAAAGCCCGCGAGAGGGAACAGCCCGTCGCGGTGCCGCGTAAGTCCTGCCGGGACGACAGATACGCCGGTGAGCTGCGGAACGTACTTCAGAAGGTCGTGCATAGTGCGATCGAGTGCCGCGCCGTCGTTTATCCCGCGGCAGAGAACTATCTGACAGTTGAGCTCAAGTCCCGCTTCGGCAAAGCGGTCGAGGTAGGAGAGGACCGTCCCCGCGCGCTTGTTTTGCATCATTTGACAGCGGAGCTCGGGGTCGGTCGTGTGGACCGAAACCCGAACGGGGGATATGCGCATCTTTATTATGCGCTCAACGTCCTTATCGTATATGTTAGTCAGCGTAATATAATTGCCGTGGAGGAACGAGAGGCGCGAGTCATCGTCCTTAAAATATATCGTGTCGCGCATTCCCTTCGGATTCTGGTCGATAAAGCAGAAGATGCACTTGTTGGCGCACGAACGCTTTTTATCCATCAACGGGGTGTCGAAGCAGAGCCCGACGTCGTCAAATCCGTCTCCGTGTATGACGGTCGAGAAGGGCTTGCCGTTCCTCGTCAGTCCAAGCGTTACCGTTCCGTCGGCAAGCCAGAAACGGTAATCCAACACGTCGTTGATCTCGTTACCGTTTATGGAGACGAGCACGTCACCCGCTGCGATCCCGGCTTTTTCCGCGACGGAGCCTTGTTCCACCGAATTTATGATTACCACAAGCGTCACCTCCTTTTATCTTATCAAATAATTATATCATATTATCCGTCCCGTGTCAATCACGAAAGGGCGAAAAAGCCTCGCCCGTCGTTTGACCGTATCGGCAGATCGACGGGCGAGGTAAACCGTGCGTTTTTTAAGGCAATACCGCACAATTCTTTTTGCTCAATTGCGCGGTCAGAAAATTCGTCAAAGGCGTTAGCCGCGAATTGTGCGGTGTTGCCTTAATTCTCACGCGGAGCGTCTATATCCTCAAACTTAACGGGCGCGCCCGATTCGGCGGAGCGGAATGCCGCCTCCATCACCTTCATCGAGCGTCTGAGCTGATCGTGGGTGATCAACTGAGCCTCCTTGCCGTCTATCGCACGGCAGAAGTTACGGTAGAAATCGTGAACGTCCATCACGGGGCGCTCTACCGTGCGCTCCTCGGTCGTCTTTGCGTCACGGGGCGCCATCGTCTTCGTCAAGCCGGCGGCGGTCACGACCGGGACCACGTTTTCCTCGTTCCACTCGGTGCAGATGACCTCGCGGCAGGGGGCGTGCCAATCCTGAATTACCGCGGCACCCGAGGTACCGGTCATATAGAATCTTGCAAGCCCCGCAAAGTGGTTTGTGCCCACCTCTATCCTTGCGGTTACGTTGCCCTCAAAGTAAAGATCAAGCTTAAATCCGTCGTCCACCTCGGCGTTCGTGATGTGGTCGCAGGTGCAATATACGCCAACGACCTTACGGTCGTAGATGATTCCGAGCATCTGATCTATAAGGTGTACTCCCCAATCGAGTATCATTCCGCCGCCGTGCTCAAGCTGACCGCGCCAATCGCCGGGTATTCCGCGCGAGCCCTGTACCCTTGATTCGACCGAGAAGACCTGTCCGAGCTCGCCCTTGCGGTAAAGATCGCGCATAATTATGTAGTCCGCATCCCAACGGCGATTCTGATGCGTTGTGAAGAGCCTCCCGTATTTGACGGAAGCCGCGATCATTTCCTCAAGATCGGCAGAGCTGAGTGTGACCGGCTTTTCGGATATAACGTTCTTGCCCGCCTTCATTGCTTCCACCGCTATGGGCTTGTGGCAATCGTTGGGCGTGGCGACCGTGATTATATCGACGCTTTTGTCGGCAAGGAGCTCGTCAAACGAAGAATAAGCGTGGAGCCCGCGCGACTCCGCCAGCGTTCTGCGCGATTCCTTGATATCCCAAATACCGGCAAGCTCAACGCAATCGCTGTCGACGAAGTGGCGTGTGTGCCAACCGCCCATACCGCCGTAGCCGACTATGGCAACTCTTTTTTTGCTTTCTGACATAACGTAAGTACCTCCGTAAAGACCGTGCGAACGGGGGCTCGTCCCCCCGTTTTTTCGAACGGTATTCTTGTTACTTCGTTAATTATAAAACAGATCGCGCATTTTTTCAATAAGAAATCGCACTTTTTCGAAAAATATTCTTGTGAAATCAACAATTGTATTATATAATAGAGGCATAAAAACAAATGGAGGGCAGTATGCCTAACGAAAGACAGAAGAAAATAAGAAATTTTTCGATCATTGCACACATTGATCACGGCAAGTCCACCTTGGCGGACAGGATACTTGAGGCGACCGAGACGGTTGCGAAGCGCGATATGGAGGAACAGCTCCTTGATAATATGGACCTTGAGCGCGAGCGCGGAATAACGATCAAGGCGCGCGCGGTTCGGCTTAAATACGTTGCCCCCGACGGAACGGACTACATTTTTAACCTCATAGATACCCCGGGACACGTAGACTTTAATTACGAGGTCTCCCGTTCTCTGAACGCCTGTGAGGGAGCGTTGCTGGTCGTGGATGCAACGCAGGGAATAGAGGCGCAGACCCTGGCAAACGCATATCTTGCGGCAGACTCGGGGCTTGAGATCCTTCCGGTCATCAATAAGATAGACCTGCCGTCTGCCGATGCCGACGGGGTCAGAGCGGAGATAGAGGACGTTATCG
Source organism: uncultured Lachnospiraceae bacterium (assembly GCA_964461635.1). GTDB lineage: Bacteria > Bacillota > Clostridia > Oscillospirales > CAG-272 > RGIG3994. The sequence goes on along the minus strand of CAYWVC010000011.1, from coordinate 17,823 downwards.
GCATCCCCGCCGAGGGCTGTCCCGCGATATCGGCCAAGCAGGGACTCAATATCTCCGACGTGCTTGAGGACGTTGCTATGAACGTTCCGGCTCCCGGCGGAGATGAGGAGGCACCGCTGAAAGCTCTGATATTCGATTCGTATTATGACAGTTACCTCGGTGTCGTGGTTTACGTGCGCCTTATCGACGGCAGCGTAGCTCCGGGGGACAAGATAATGATGATGAGCAACGGGCAGACCTACGACGTTGTGGACGTCGGGTATATGGAACCCTTCGGGCTGTCCAAAGCCGACAGGATATACGCCGGCGAGGTCGGATACATTACCGCAAGCATAAAGAGCGTCGGTGACACGCGGGTGGGCGATACCGTGACCTTAGCGTCCAGAAGAGCCGATAAGGCGCTTCCCGGATTTAAGCAGGCAAAGCCGATGGTCTACGCCGGCATATATCCCGCCGACGGTGCGCGCTACGGTGACCTTCGCGATGCGTTGGAGAAGCTCCTTCTGAACGACGCGGCGCTCGTGTTTGAGCCCGAGACGTCGATCGCGCTGGGCTTCGGCTTCCGTTGCGGGTTCCTCGGACTTTTGCATATGGAGATAATCGAAGAGAGGCTTGAGCGCGAATTCAACCTCGATCTGATCACGACCGCTCCGAGCGTTATATACGAGGTCAAGATGCGTAACGGCGAGCTGCGGAATATTGATAACCCGACGAATTTCCCGTCCCCCGATGAGATAGAATACGCCGCCGAGCCGATAGTGGAGGCACATATAATCACCCCCGTCGAATATGTCGGAGGGCTTATGGAGCTTTGTCAGGATCGGCGCGGAACGTTCGTGGATATGAAGTATCTTGACAAGACCCGCGTTGACCTTCATTACGAGCTCCCGCTGAACGAGATAATATACGACTTCTTCGACGCGCTGAAGAGCAGGTCGCGCGGATACGCGTCGCTTGATTACGAGATAACGGAATACCGCCCGTCAAAGCTTCAAAAGCTTGACTTTCTTCTTAACGGCGAGCAGGTGGACGCCCTGTCCTTCATAGTTCACGAGGAGAAGGCGTACGCGCGAGCTCGCAGGATCGCCGAGCGGCTTAAGGACAACATACCGCGTCAGCTCTTTGAGATCCCGATACAGGCTGCCGTCGGCGGGAGGATCATTGCCCGCGAGACGGTAAAGGCAATGCGTAAGGACGTTCTTGCCAAGTGCTACGGCGGCGATATTACCCGTAAGAAAAAGCTGCTTGAAAAGCAAAAGGAAGGGAAGAAGAAGATGCGCCAGCTCGGAAGCGTACAGATCTCGCCCGAGGCGTTTATGGCGGTTCTTAAGCTCGATTCCTTGGATCAGTGAGCGGCATTTGCGATCATACTTGCCCGTGCAGACGCTCCGCAAGCTTTTCAAGTGCGCATTTCTCAATGCGGCTGACGTACGAGCGCGAGATGTTGAGAAGGTCGGCAACCTCCCGCTGAGTGAGTGCTTTTTTGCCGAACAGCCCGTAGCGCAGCTCTATGACGCGGCGCTCGCGCTCAGTCAGCACGGTCTGGACGAGCTGAATCGCCCGCGCGGAGAGGGTGATACGGTCAAGCTCCTCGTCCGCCGTATCCTCGGCGGCTATTACGTCGATATAGGTCAGCGGATTTCCGTCGCGGTCCACGTCGATCGTTTCGTTAATGGAGATCTCATTGGACAGCTTGCGTTGTGAGCGAAGGTACATCAGTATCTCGTTCTGAATGCATTTCGCGGCATAGGTTGCGAGCTTGACTCCCGCCGAGGCGCGGTAGGTGTCGACCGCCTTCGTCAGACCGATCGAGCCGATTGATACGAGGTCCTCTTGATTTTTGACGCTTGAATAATACTTTCTGACAATGTGTGAAACGAGACGCAGGTTGTGCAGGATCAGTTCCTGTCGGGCATCCTCATCCCCCTCGTCCCGCAATCTCAGGCATTCTGCCTCGCGCTCACGCGACAGAGGAGGAGGAAAGCTCGTCGGCGACCCTATCCCGAGGATAAGGTGCGAGAGCTTTGAAAAGATCGACAGTATATAAGCTAACAAAATATCACCCCCGAGCTTGCTTTTCGCCGTGCCGTGAGCACGGATCAGATTAAGCATATGCTTCGGGGGTGATATTTTTGCCTGTCCTCAATCAATCAAAAGCCGAGGGGGTGGTTTTTACCGCTCGGCGCGGGGAATTCATATAGTACGCTACTTCGTCGCGCCAAGCCTTATAATGCGGGGTGTCCTTATGGGCTTTCGCGCCTTCCTCGTCGGCGTAGACCTCGAACAGGATGAAGCTGGTGGGAACTGCATCGTCCTGAAGCACGTCGAAGCGCACGTTTTTGGGCTCTTTTCTTGATTCATCGTGATTTTTCACGCTTGCGGCGCGGAATTTTTCTATGCAATCCGGTTTTACGTCAACAAATACAAGAGTTGCTGTCATAGTGGATCCTCCTTAACGTTTTTTCTAATTATATACTCAAATGCCGCAAAAGTCAATTGTTTGTGAAATCTTCGCGTGATTTACTTGAAATCATCACACAGTTGGGTTATAATATATTATCATAATTTGTTTGGCAGGGTGAAAAGATGACCGATAAAGCTCTTGAGATATTGAGATGCCCGCTGTGCGGTGCGGGATTTTCACTTTCCGAAAACGGAAAAAGCATTCTGTGCAACGGCCCCAAGCGACACTGTTGGGACATTGCATCAAGCGGCTTTGTTAATTTCAGCGGTTCTCACGGCGGGGATTCGAAGGAAGCGGTAGGTGCGCGCAGACGCTTTCTGGAGCGCGGTCCGTACAAGATACTTTCCGATATGCTTGTGAGCCTGATTTCGGTTTACTCTCCGGGGGAGAAGGTATGCGATGCCGGGTGCGGCGAGGGATATTATTCCGCCGCGATAGCCGCCGACGGCAACCGTGTGGTTGGATTTGACCTTTCGCGGCCCGCGATCGAAGCGGCGTCAAAAAGAAAGCTTAAACGCGCCTTTTTCGCCGTTGCGGGTATAAACGCAATGCCGGTGAGCGACGGAGCCTTTGACTCGCTGGTAAACATTTTTGCTCCTTGCTTTGATGCGGAGTTTGCAAGGGTTTTGACCCCCGGCGGTATTATGATACTCGTGGGCGCGGGACCGCGTCATCTTTACGAGTTCAAGGCGGCTATATACGATTCGCCTACCGAAAACGGGGAACGTGCCGACCTTCCGGTTTCACTGCGTGAGATCGGAAAGCGCCGACTGACCTACCGATTTACGGTCAAAGGGGGCGACGATGCAAACGACCTGTTTGCTATGACTCCTTATTATTATCGCACATCGCCGGTCGATGCAAGCCGTTTGGCAAGCATAGCGGATCTTTCCGTGACGGCGGATTTCGATATACGCGTTTACCAAAAGGACTGAATGAGCTTTGACGGAGATAAAAGAATGAAATTTTCACTGTGTATACCTATGTATAACGAGTCGTCGGTGATCGAGGATACCGCAAGAACGCTCAGCCGATATATGCAAGAGAACTTTGACGATTACGAGATAGTTTTCTCCGATGACGGCAGTACGGACGGCAGTGCGGAGCTCGTACAAGCCCTTAAGCTCCCCAACGTGCGGGTCGTGGGATATCCGCAAAATCGCGGGAAGGGCTGTGCGGTCAGGACTGCGATGCTTGCGGCGGACGGCGATGCGGTGATGTTTACCGATGCGGACCTTGCATACGGAACCGACGTTATTCGTGATATCGCCGATATTTTCGAGCGTGAGCATCCCGACGCGGTCATAGGGTCGCGGAGCATTCATCCCGAGGGGTACGAGGGGTATACGTTCATCCGAAGGCTTGCGTCGAAGCTGTACGTCAGGATACTGTGCGTGTTCGGCGGACTTAAGCTTTCCGATTCGCAGACGGGGTGCAAGGCTTTTTCGGGCAAGGCGGCGAAGGATATCTTCGGCCGCTGCGAGACCGACGGCTTTGCATTTGACTTTGAGGTGATACTGTGGGCACAAAAGCTCGGTTACGGCTTCCGTGAGCTCCCGGTGAAGATAATAAATCACCGCGAGTCAAAGGTCAGGGTGCTGCGCGATTCATTCCGTATGCTGCGCGACCTCGGAAAAATCAAGAAACGGGTCAAAAAAGCCCGAATTTGATATAGATAGTGATAGTTGTATATAAAGGAGAAAATCATTGCTGTACCTAAAGAAAATTGTCAAAACTTACGACACTGCCGGATCGAAGGTCGACGCACTTAAGGGAATAAGTGTCGGATTTCGCAACAATGAGTTCGTTGCCGTGCTCGGTCCCTCCGGGTGCGGAAAGACCACCTTGCTTAATATCATCGGCGGACTTGACAGATATTCCTCCGGGGATCTTATCATAAATAAGAGATCTACCAAGGAATTCCGCGATTCCGATTGGGATGCCTACCGTAACCATTCGATAGGCTTCGTCTTTCAGTCGTACAACCTGATACCGCACCAAAGTGTGCTGTCAAACGTAGAGTTGGCGCTGACGCTCTCCGGGGTCGGCAAAGCCGAGCGACGCAAGCGCGCAGCCGAGGCTCTGCGTAAGGTGGGACTCGGAGATCAGCTAAACAAGAAGCCGGGGCAGATGTCGGGCGGTCAGATGCAAAGGGTGGCGATTGCCCGCGCACTTGTCAACAACCCCGATATATTGCTTGCCGACGAGCCGACCGGCGCTCTTGATACCGAGACGAGCGTGCAGATAATGGACATCCTGCGCGAGGTGGCTAAGGACCGACTCGTTATTATGGTGACGCACAACCCGGAGCTTGCCGAGCAGTATGCCACGAGGATCGTGCGCTTGCTCGACGGTCATATAGTCAGCGACTCCGCACCCGTGACCGACGGGGAGCTTGCCGCCGATACGCGAGACGATACGAAGAAGAGCAAAAAGCAAAAGCACCCGTCAATGTCCTTCAAGACCGCGCTCTCGCTCTCGTTCAATAACCTTCTGACGAAAAAGGCGCGTACCTTCCTGACCTCGTTTGCGGGGAGTATCGGTATTATCGGTATTGCCCTGATCCTTGCTATGTCTAACGGCTTTCAAGCCTATATTGATCGCGTGGAGGCAGACACCCTCTCTACCTATCCGATAGCTTTGCAGGCGCAGTCGGTGGATATGTCAAGTCTTATCTCGTCTATGACTGGGAAGGATAACTCGGGTGACCTTGAGGTCGGCGGTGACGGTGACAAGGTCTACTCAGTGGACACCGCCGGTGAGCTGTATTCGACCCTGCAATCACAGGTGAAGTCGAATGACATCAAGGCGTTTTATCAGTATATGAATGAGAATATGGACACGATCAAGCCGCTGACCAACGCGATACAGTATCAGTACAACGTGTCGATGAACCTGTATAACGTCAACAGCCCCTACGGAAATATCCGCGTCAATCCGAGCTCGGTGGGCGATTCGATAGAGAATTCGTACAGCGGTTTGTCGATGTTTATGAACTCCGCATCCTGGGATGTGTTTACCGAGATGATGGATAATCAGGAGCTCCTGTCGTCTCAGTATGACGTGGTCGCCGGCAAATGGGCAACCTCTTATGACGAGGTCGTGCTCGTGATAGGGAAGAACAACAGCGTAAATATACTTACGCTTTACACTCTCGGCTTGCTTGATCAGAGCGAGCTCGTTGAAAAGCTGGAGGCGGTTGCCGAGGGCAAGCCGTACGAGAAGGATAACGTGAGCTATTCGTTCGACGAGATCGTTTACGACGATCACGGCACGCCCGATAGCTCCGACGATACCGGTTGGAGCTTCCGTCTCGTGCTTGAGAGCGACTATTATAAGAAGAACGGTGACGGTGTTTGGCAGGATATGCGGGGCGATGCAAGCTACGTTGAGGGCGTTGCCTCGGAGGGCGTGGAGATCAAGGTCGTCGGTATAGTCCGTCCCTCTGCCGATGCGGTCGCGGGTGCGATCAGCAGCGGTTCGATCGCCTACACCCCCGCGCTGACAAAATATATTATAGACGCGACCGAGCGCAGTGAAATCGTTAAAGAGCAGAAAAGCTCGCCCGATACCGACGTGTTCACCGGGAAGCCGTTTGCCTCGGGTTACGATACCTCATCGGCTGACGCACAGCGCTTCAAAGAATACGTTGCGAAGCTTAGCGTGGCGGAGAGAGCCGCCATTATGCGCGAGATCGGCAAGAGCTCGCTGACCGAGGAGGAAAAGCAGGCGATAATCGTCAACCGTACGCAGAGTATGACCGAGGAAGAGCTGACGTCTATGTGTATGGCAAAGCTCGGTGCGATGGACAGCAGTGAGCAGATGCAGTTGTACGGTAAATACGCCGATGCTTTGAGTAAAATGAATAATCCGTCGGTGTCACAGGAGGAGCTGTACAAAGCGATGCTGCCTATGATCATCGAGCTTTGCGGAGACGATCTTGTGAGCGGTGATGCGCTCTCCGATGAGGATGAGTCGGCGCGACTTGATGCGTACATTGAGAGCACCTCGGACGACGAGCTCGTATCGCACTTCAAAAAGTATTGCCTCTCAAAGTCTACGCAGGAGGCTAACCTTTCGGCGCTTTCGTCGGTCGATTATGAGTCCCCGATAGCCATAAATATCTATCCCGCCGATTTTGACAGCAAAGAAAAGCTCTCGGCTATTATAAGCGAGTACAATGCTTCGAGAGAGGACGGGGAGCAGATATCCTACACCGATTACATCGCCCTCTTTATCTCGTCCATAAGCACGATAATCGATACCATATCGTACGTTTTGATCGGATTTGTGTCGGTGTCGCTTGTGGTATCGTCGATTATGATAGGCGTTATAACCTATATTTCGGTGCTTGAAAGAACTAAGGAGATCGGCATTTTGCGCTCAATCGGTGCCTCCAAGCACGATATCCGTATGGTGTTTAATGCCGAGACGTTTATCGTCGGGCTTGTATCCGGACTTATCGGTATAGGTGTGACCCTGCTGCTGACGATCCCCGTCAACCTGATAATAGGTGCGCTCTCGGGAATATACAATATGGCGTTGTTGCCCGCGGCAGGTGCCGTGATCCTTATACTGATAAGCGTTGTTTTGACCGTTATTGCCGGATTGTTCCCGGCAGGGATGGCGGCGAAGCGTGATCCCGTGGTCGCGTTGCGTTCCGAATAAAATTGCATTTGAGGTGATCCCTCCGTCGGTAATGCCGATCGGGTCACCTCTTCTTTTTGTAAATTGTCGATTTTTCCTCTTTATCTTTTCCCGATTATATGGTATAATAGATCTACCATTTTCCCGGAGGTGGATCAATGCCAAGGTTTGACAGTCTCTCTTGCGAGCTGGCCGAAAAGATAAAGGACGCGAGAGAGCGGGCAATGCCGTCGGAATACGCTTGCCGAGACGACAGTGCCGTGAGGAGGATGTCGGAGCCGCCGACCCCCTATTCGCCATATTCCGCGGATGCCGATCGAATAATCGACTGTCCGTATTATAACAGATATACCGATAAGACACAGGTGTTCTCACTCCTGCGCAACGATGATATAACCCGACGCAGTCTTCACGTTCAGCTTGTTTCAAGGGTTGCACGAAGGATAGGTCAAGCCCTTGGGCTTAACACGGAGCTGATCGAGGCGATCGCGCTCGGTCACGATATAGGTCACCCGCCGTTTGCACACGCGGGGGAAAAATTCCTTGACGGAATAGTATATTCGCGAACCGGCAGGCACTTCAGTCACGCGGTTCATTCGATCAGAGTGCTTGACCGGGTATTCGAGCTGAATCTGAGCCTTCCCGTGCTGACGGGCATCATCTCGCATAACGTGAAGCTTGATAGCCTTGAGCTCTGTCCTCGTCAGATAAACGAATTTTGCGAGCTTGACCGGTTGATTGAAGCTTGCGGCAACGACCGCTCCCGTGTTTCGCAGATCGTGCCTTCAACGATGGAGGCGTACGTCGTCCGTCTTGCCGATATTATTGCCTACGTCGGGCGTGACCGCCACGATACGCGGGCGACCGGCTTTGCCGATTGCGACGTGTTCGCGGATGCCGTTATCGGCACGACCGAAGCCGAGATAGTTAATAATCTGACCGTCAATATCATCGAGAACAGCTACGGGAAGCCGTATATTGCACTGTCGCCCGAGCATTTGTCGGCGTTGAAGCGCGCGAGAAGCGATAACTATGCCGTTATATACGACAAGGTGACCGAGAGCGCGGGCTTCGGATCTTCGGTGAAGCCGATGATGGAGGATCTGTACGAAAAGCTCCTTGACGACCTTTGCCGCGGGGACAGAAGCTCCCCTGTGTTTACTCACCACATTGATTATATCAATTCGGTTTGCTCCGGCAGAGCCGTCCCGTACGGCAGGGAAGCGGCGGATCTGATCGTTACCGACTATATTGCAAGTATGACCGACGATTACTTCGTTGATATATACGAGAGACTTTTCCCGGGCGGAAAGTACTCTGTCGTGTACAAAGGATATTTTGATTAAGAAGAGGTACTTATGTTTGAAAGGGCGCTGCAACTGATCGAAAAGTACGATACGGTGATAATACACCGCCATACCAATCCCGACGGCGATGCTATCGGAAGTCAGACGGGACTTCGTTTCCTTATTGAAGCCAACTATCCGTTAAAGCGGGTCTACACCGTCGGTGATCCGCCGAAAAGGTACTCCTTTATGGAGGGCTCCGAGCCGGATACGGTCGAAGACTCCGTTTACACCGGGGCACTTGCCATAGTGCTTGACTGCTCGGCGGCGGCGCTGATCAGTGATGCGAGGTATGCATCGGCTGCCGAGACGCTTCGTATCGATCACCACATATTCTGCGAGAAGATATGCGATACCGAGATAACCGACACGTCATTTGAGAGCTGTTGCGGCTTGATAGCCGAGTTTGCACGCGAATCGGGGTTAAAATTGACCCCATCTGCGGCACGGGCTCTTTATACGGGTATGGTGACCGATTCGGGCCGGTTCAGGTACGATTCGACGACCCCGCGTACGTTCCGCTTGGCGGCTTACCTGACCGAGCAGGAGTTTGACATCGGGGAAATATACCGTCAGCTTTATGCCGAAAGCTTTGAGAATATGCGGCTTCGCGCCGCCTTCGTGCTTAAGATCCGTTTTACCGAGCACCGCGTGGCGTATATATATACGACGGCAGAGGAGATGAGCGAGCTCGGAGCCGATACGTTCACGGTTTCGCGCGGAATGGTCGGCACTATGGCAGATATCCGCGGAGTGGACATTTGGGTGAACTTTACCGAGACGGACGACGGCGTGCTGTGTGAGCTGAGGTCATCAAAATACAATATCAATCCGATCGCCGTCGCGCACGGCGGCGGCGGACACGCGAAGGCGAGCGGAGCGACCCTGCGCGATCGCGAGGAGGCTATGCGCCTGCTTGCCGAGCTTGACGCGATGACGGAGAGAGAGGAGTAAAACAGTGAATTATCCGCACATAATACTTGACAAGATACGCGAATACGACAGGATCATTATCTCGCGTCATATCAGACCCGACGGTGATGCCGTAGGATCGACGCAGGGGCTGAAGGCAATGCTGAAGCTCACCTTTCCCGAGAAAGAAATATACCTCATCAACGAGGATTACTCGGATTACGTGGCGTTCCTCGGGGAGGAGGACGGGCAGCTTGCCGACGAGCTGTACCGCGATGCCCTTGTGATCGTGCTTGACACCGCGTCGACGGATAGGATATCCAACGGGAAATATATGCTTGGCAGGGAGCTCATCAAAATAGACCACCATATAGATATTAAGCCGTACGGAGATATCTCGTGGGTCGAGGACGGGCGCTCCTCGGTGTGTGAGCTCGTGGTAAGCTTTTACGCGGCTCTTCGTGATGAGTTGAAAATAGATAAATACGCGGCTACCTGCCTTTACACCGGAATGGTGACCGATTCGGGGCGCTTCAGATTTCGTTCCGTTACCGGCGAAACGTTGCGACTTGCCGGGCTTATGCTTGACCTCGGCGTTGATACCGATACCTTGTTTGCGCGGCTTTATCTTGAAAAATTTGATTATTTTAAGTTCAAAGCATACGTTTACGGGCAGATGAAGCTCACCGAGAACGGTGTCGCATACCTTCACGTAACGTCTCAGATGACCGAGCAGTTCGGACTTTCGCTTGAGGAAGCGTCCAATTCCGTATCGTTTATGGATTCAATAAAGGGGAGCATCATATGGCTTGCCTTCATTGATGCGCCGGACGGCAGTATACGGGTGCGCTTACGCTCACGGTTCGTTACCGTCAACGCCCTTGCCGAAAGGTATCACGGCGGCGGGCACGATTGCGCGAGCGGCGCGACGGTATACAGCGATGAGGAGGCTCGGGCTCTGCTTTCCGATGCAGATGACTTGATAAAAAAATACAAGGAGACACATAAGGGATGGCTATGAAAATACTTATTGCTAACGATGACGGTATAAAATCGCCGCATCTGCGCCGACTTGCCGAATGGGCTTCGGGATTTGCGCAGGTCAGCGTTTTCGCTCCCGCTGTTGAGCAGAGCGGAAAAAGCCACGGGATAGAGCTGAAATTGCCCATCGAGGTCACTCGGATCGAGGATTACTTGCCCGGGGTCGAGGCGTATTCCGTCGATTCGACTCCTGCCGATTGCGTAAGGTTCGCCGTTCTTGAGCGGGGGTTGAAGCCCGATATCGTATTTTCGGGTATCAATAACGGATACAACGTCGGACACGATATACTTTATTCGGGCACGGCAGGTGCGACGTTTGAGGCGGCGTTGCTCGGATTCAAGGCTGTCGCGCTGTCGACCGATTTCGGGGTCAGGGAGGTGCCGATGTCGGCACTTGACACGGTCCGTGCTTTCTTTGACGGGCACCGTTTGCTTGACCGTCACGGACTGTACAACGTTAATATTTCCGTCCCCTCAAAGGGAATCAGGTTGGCACGTCAGGGCGGCGCCTTCTATTCGGACGATTTTACCGAGCTTGAGGACGGGCGCTATATTGCGCACGGTATAACCGTCTATGAGCCCAACATTGCTCCGGATCTTGACACCGATTACGTTTGTTCGGGGTACACCACCGTTACTCCGCTGACCGTTGATCGCACCGACGTAAGGCTTTTTGAGGAGCTCAAGCGGGAGCTTGGCTGAAAAACAATAAAACACCGTGGACCGTAGGCTGTAAGCCTAAGGTCCACGGTTTATATATTTGCATTATCCGAGCTTTTTCAGGGCGAGCTCTGCCGCCTCAATGCTTTCCTTTGCGCGGGCAAGCTTGGTGCGCTCGTTATCGACGACCGCGGCGGGAGCCTTTGCCACGAAGCTTTCGTTGGCAAGCTTCTTTTCAAGTCGCTCTGCCTCGGCTTTGAACTTTTCAAGCTCGGCGGTGAGGCGCTTGCGCTCCTTGTCGGTGTCGATGATGTCGGTAAGAGGAAGGTATACCGTGGCGGAGTCGGTTATGATCTGTACCGAATTGTCGGCGTTGACCTCGCTCTCCGGGAAGGTCTCGGCAACGAACACCTCGCTTGCCGAGGCGAGACGGACGAAGAAGGCGTTCGTCGAGCTGCCGAAGCTCTCGCTGTACTTTGTGGCTACGTATACCTTAGACTTCCTTGACGGCGCAATGTTCATATCGGCGCGGCGCGCGCGGATCGCCTTGATAGCTGCGATGACCCGTTCAAAGCTCTCGGCAACCTCGGGATATTCAAAGGAAACGTCGGCTTGGGGGTAATCCGATATCATAATGCTTTCCGAGTCGTGCGGAAGCGCAAGATATATCTCCTCGGTGATGAAGGGCATAAAGGGATGCAGGAGCTTCAGTATTCCGGTGAGCACGAAGAGCAAAACTCTCTGTGCCGTTTCGTTTTCCTCGGTTCCCGCGTCGTTGAGGCGAGCCTTTGAGAGCTCAACGTACCAATCGCAGAAGATATCCCACGTGAAATCATAGATCGCCGCAAGCGCGACCCCGACCTCAAAGTGCTCAAGGGCGGAATTGACCGTAGCGGTCAGCGTATTGAAGCGGTCGAGGATCCACTTATCCTCGTTTGCAAGCTTTGCCGCGTCGGGCAGGGCAGTGTCGGTGACCGTGAGGTTCATCCTTACGAAGCGGGAGGCGTTCCAAAGCTTGTTGGCAAAGTTTCTCGCCGCTTCAATTTTCTCATCCGAGAAGCGCATATCGTTTCCGGGGCTGTTCCCGGTGGCAAGGGCAAATCGCAACGCGTCGGCTCCGTACTTGTCGATTATCTCCAGCGGGTCGATCCCGTTGCCGAGCGATTTGGACATCTTCCGTCCCTTCGCATCGCGTACAAGTCCGTGAATGAATACGGTCGAGAACGGGATCTCTCCGGTGTGCTCAAGAGAAGAGAATATCATCCTTGATACCCAGAAGGATATTATATCGTATCCCGTTACGAGAACGTCGGTGGGGAAGTACTTTTCAAGCTCGGGGGTCTGCTCGGGCCAACCCATAGTGGAGAAGGGCCAAAGCGCCGAAGAGAACCAAGTGTCAAGCACGTCGGGGTCGGCGTGAACGTGACCTCCGCACTTCGGGCATTCCGTCAGGTCGGTCTTTGATACCGTCATCTCTCCGCAACCGTCGCAGTAGAATGCCGGGATCCTGTGTCCCCACCAAAGCTGGCGGGAGATGCACCAATCGTGTAGGTTCTCCATCCAATTGATATATATCTTTGAGAATCTTTCGGGCTCGAACTTGATGCGCCCGTCCTTGACGGCATCAAGCGCGGGACCGACGAGCGGTTGCATCTTAACGAACCATTGATCGGAGGTCAGCGGCTCGACCGTGGTCTTGCAACGGTAGCAGGTACCGACGTTGTGAACGTGCGGCTCGACCTTGACAAGGAAGCCCTCGGATTCAAGGTCGGCGACTATCGCACGCCGCGCCTCGTATCTGTCCATACCGGCGTATTTTCCGCCGAGCTCGTTTATCGCGCCGCTGTCGGATATGACCTTGATAACCTCCAGCCCGTGGCGCTGACCGACCTCAAAGTCGTTTGGATCGTGTGCGGGTGTGATCTTTACGCATCCCGTACCGAATTCAACGTCAACGTAGTCGTCGGCGATCACGGGGATCTCGCGCCCTACGAGCGGAAGGACAAGAGTCTTTCCGACTATGTCCTTGTATCTTTCATCGTTGGGATTTACCGCAACGGCGGTGTCGCCGAGCATAGTCTCGGGACGGGTGGTCGCCACCTCAAGATATCCCGATCCGTCCTTGAACGGGTAGCGGATGTGCCAGAAGCTCCCCTGTTGCTCGGTGTATTCCACCTCGGCATCGGACAGAGCGGTGCGGCAATGCGGGCACCAGTTTATGATACGGTAGCCGCGGTAGATCAGTCCCTTGTCGTAGAGGTTTACGAACACCTCGCGTACGGCTTTTGACAGCCCCGCGTCCATTGTGAATCGCTCACGCGACCAATCGCAGGAGGAACCGAGCTTTTTAAGCTGATTGATTATACGGTCGCCGTACTGACGCTTCCAATCCCATACCCGTTCAAGAAACTTTTCACGCCCGAGGTCATATCTTGTGAGTCCTTCATTGACCCGAAGGTATTCCTCTACCTTTATCTGCGTTGCTATACCCGCGTGGTCGGTCCCGGGGAGCCACAGCGCACTGTAGCCCTCCATACGCTTCCAACGGATAAGTATGTCCTGAAGCGTTTCGTCCAAAGCGTGCCCCATATGGAGCTGTCCCGTAACGTTCGGGGGCGGGATGACGATAGCAAACGGGGGCTTGCCGTCGTCGACCGACGGCGTGAAATAATTTTTATCGCACCAATTGCGGTATATACGATCCTCAAACGATCCGGGATCGTAGGTCTTCGGAAGCTCGTGATTGTTTTCCATATATTGATCTCCGTTTCTTTTTTTACTGCTTAAGCATTACGTCAACGTAGACGGCGTAATGATCGGATGCAAAGTTCCCGTTAAAGCGGTCGTATACAACGCTGTATTTCGTGACGGTGACCGTCTCCTTGACCGTCATTATCTGATCTATCGGCTTGCTGGCGTAGTCCTGCCCCTTGAATTTGTTGAAGGAGCCCGCTCCGGAGCTCTCCATCGCGATCGACTTCGTGTCGCTCAGCAGACCCTCGGTCAATACCTTGTATGCCGATGCCTCGGATGTGTAGTTAAAGTCCCCGGTCAGAAATACGGGAATATCGCCGTATTTCGCAAGCACCTTGTTTATATATTCGAGTATGACTTCGGTTTGCTTTGTTTGTATGATGCTGTTTTTGTTGGTATCGAGGTGAGTGTTGAAATGAACGTACCGTTCTCCGGTAGCCTTGACCTCAAATACCACGTACATAGCAAGGCGCTCGGTCAAATTGTCGGAGGTAACACCCCAATCCTTGGATATCTTCAGAGATTCGGGGCTTTCGGTCAACCAGAACGACCCGCTGTCGACCACGGTAAGCCTATCCGTATTATATATGATGCCTATTTTGGGGTTTTTCGACGCGCCGATGCGCTTGTAGCCGATCGACGAAAGGTTAGCGTCAAAGTACGTTCTCCACGGTTCACTGCATTCCTGTACGCCGAGCGAATCGGGCATATAGGTCTTTATCAGTGAGAGAACTCGGGGTTGGCGCTTGACGAGCGTATGATCCTCCAGCTTAACGCTGATCTCAAGCCCTTTTGCAACGTAGCCCGCGTATTCCGTATCGGTAGCAAGCAGATTCTGGGTCATTATCCTTACGCCGGTGCGCACGTTGAAGCTGCCGACGTATTCGAAATCTGCGGGCAAGGAGAGGCTTGCGAGCGCTTCTCCATCCGAACCGACCTGAAGATACTGACCGATAAACCATTCGACCGCCTGAGAGACCCCGTACGAGGTAGGGGAGAGAAATACAACACGCTTGCCGTAAACCTTGACGGAGAATTGACCGTCGTTTAACGCCGAGACGTCGGCATCGTAATATTTGCCGTTCCGAGAGACGTTGCCTATGCAAAGCTCGTAATCGGTTGCGTCGTTATCGCTCCAATCGTTGACTATTTTAAGGTAACTGCCGCAGGCACTCTTGAATGCGTTGTTAAGGGCTATTGCCGCCTGCGTATCAAAACCGTTTTTGCTGCTGCTGTCGGGGCGCACGATCTGGTAATTTGATTTACCGTCGGTGAACAGGGACACTTCCTCTGCCGGAGGCGGATTGCTCTCGTCGCCGCCACCTGCCGTGGTCGTGCCGTCGTTGGGATTGTCCCCAAAGTCGCACGAGGAGAGCAACATTGTCAGAACGGTAATTGCCGATAAAGCTGCGATCAGGATCTTTTTCATACTCTAATCTCCTTAAAAAAATAAACGCCCACGCCGGATCAGGGCGTGGACAAACGCGGTACCACCTGACTTCGCAACGGTGAGGTCCGTTGCCTTTCGCCCCTTAACGTGGGGATCCGTCGGTGGCTATATGACGTTGCCGTCGTTTCACCTCCGCCGCTCCGCGGCGACTTCGTCCGGCTGCGGTACGGAAATCTCAGCAATAATTCCGTTCTCTGTGCCCGTGCCTTGGCTTACTGCTCCGCTTCACTGCGTTTTACGGTGATAATGTTATCATATGCCGCAAAAAAAGTCAAGAGGTAGGCGGCTTTTTTTCACTGCCCACGGATAATCTTTTGCGTTTTTTGCAAAAAAATCAAAAAAGCTCTTGACAAATATCACGTAGTCTGTTATAATAGCGAAGTCGTCGACAGTATGCTGCTGTGGCTCAGTCGGTAGAGCACATGCTTGGTAAGCATGAGGTCATCAGTTCGATTCTGATCAGCAGCTCCAAATATCCCGCACTACGGTGCGGGATATTTTTTATATGCATTGGCAATAATTGAAAATCTTATATTTTCCTATTTACTTTCATCGCCCGAAATGATATAATTGTACCGATGTAAAAAATCTGCGGCAACGTAAAATGCGATTGAACGGAGGGAAAATATGAAAAGGATCTTTGCGGTATTTGTGTGTGTATTGGCGATGCTGATGCTTGCTTCGTGCGAGATGGAGTCGGCACCGGGTGAATCGGCTTATGAGATCGCCGTCAGGTACGGTTATACCGGCAGTGAGAGCGAATGGCTTGAGACTCTGCACGGAAAAGACGGTGCACAGGGTGAGAAGGGCGAGCAGGGCGCGAACGGCTACAACGGCATCAGCGTCAGCACTCTGTACGTCAACGAGCAGGGATTTTTGCTTGTCAAGCTTACCGACGGCAGGGAGGTGAACGCCGGGTACGTTGGGATCCAACAACCGGACAGTTCGGACAAGGTGCCTGCCCTCAATTGCACCGAATTGAATATGCCGATCGACAGTCTTTACTTATTGACATCCGATCGCACGGTGGGGTGGAGCTCGTCCAATCCCGAGGCGGTGCAGGTCACGCAGGACGGTTTGCTGATAGCGCAAGCCGAGGGTAGCTCGGTCATAACCGCAATGGCGCGCGACGGCAAGACCTCCGAATGTCGCGTGAACGTCGTTTGCTTTACGAGCCGCAGGCTTGACGGCGGAACGCTTGAGATCACGGGGTATACCGGCGGGTTAAAGGATATTTCCATCCCGACAAGTATAAAGAGCGTGGCGGTCACCTCGATCGGAGCACGCGCATTTTCGGATGAGGACGGCACGCTTGCCTTGCGCTCGGTCAAAGTCCCCGACAGTATAACGGCGATCGGCGATTATGCATTTGCCTCGTGTGCAAAGCTTACCGATATATCGTTGGGAAGCGGTGTGCGTTCGCTCGGTAACAGCGCATTTTACGGATGTTCTTCGTTGACCGGTATCGACCTGCCCGAGTCATTGACGAAAATAGATTATTCGGCTTTCTCAAATTGCTCGGCGTTGAAGTCGATCGTCATCCCGAACGGGGTCACCGAGATTGCAAGTCATACCTTTGTCGGATGTTCCTCGCTCGGCGAGGTTACCCTCGGGGCTGGCACGGTTAAGCTTGGCACGGGTGCCTTTGTTGCCTGCACGTCCCTGAAGAATATAAATATCCCCGACAGCGTGACCGTGATCGAAGAGTATGTTTTTTCAAGGTGCGAGTCGTTGGAGCAGATAACTTTGCCCGCAAGTATAACGAAGATCCCGATGGCGCTGTTTACAAATTGCGCTTCGCTGAAAAGCGTGAAGGCAAAGGGAACTGTGACGGCAATCGGCAACGATGCTTTTTACGGGTGCGCGTCGCTTGTCTATGAGATACCGTCGAGCGTGACCTCGATCGGCGATTACAGCTTCCGCGGTTGTGCGTCTTTAACGAAGTTAAAGCTTCCTGCGGGCTTGACGAAGCTGCCGCAGTATGCATTTGCGGACTGTACGGGTTTGACCGAGATATCCTTCGGCGGTGTGACCTCGATCGGCAACGATTGCTTCAACGGATGTACGTCGCTTACCTCGGTAAAAATTCCCAACGGCGTTACCGAGCTTCGGGAATATGTTTTCTATAAATGCAGCGGACTGAAGGAAGTCGATCTGGGGAGCGGTGTGACCTCGCTCGGGAAGGGCGTTTTTCGGTATTGCTCGTCACTTGAGAAAATAGTGATTCCCGAAAACGTGGTTGAGATCAAGGCACAGGCATTCAGTCAGTGCGTGAAACTTAAGACCGTGACCTTTGCCGGGCAAGACGTGAAGCGTACGGTTGACAAAACTTCGTTCGAAGGAACGCTTTGGCAGCTTGATCGCGATATGACCGATCTGACGAAGCCCGATGATTGTTATATCGTTATTACGGGTGCCGTTTCGGTGCGCACGAAGCCGTACCTTGCCGCCGAAACCTACATTACTATCGTGTCAAAGGGCGAGAGATATCACTGTGTGGGAAGTATCGCTTACGACGACATTAATTGGTACGTGATAGAATACAACGG
>CAYWVC010000010.1:30179-35732 GCA_964461635.1 uncultured Lachnospiraceae bacterium | reverse complement strand
TTCAACCCGATGATGGGTCACAGAGGCTGTCGTCTTGCAGTTACCTATCCCGAAATCGCCAAGATGCAGACCAAGGCGGTTATCCGTGCGGCTTTGAATGTGAAGAAGGCTCATCCCGACTGGAACATCGTTCCCGAAATTATGATTCCTCTCGTAGGCGAAATCAAAGAATTGAAGTTCGTTAAGAAGGTTGTTTGCGAAGTTGCCGATGCCGAAATCAAGGCGGCAGGTTCGGATATGAAGTATGAAGTAGGTACCATGATCGAAATCCCGAGAGCGGCTCTTACCGCCGACGAGATCGCCAAGGAAGCCGAGTTCTTCTGCTTCGGTACCAACGACCTTACTCAGATGACCTTCGGCTTCTCGCGTGACGACGCCGGCAAGTTCCTCGGCGCCTACTACGATTGCAAGATCTACGAGAACGATCCGTTTGCAAAGCTTGACCAGACTGGTGTCGGCAAGCTTATGGAAATGGCGGCAACTCTCGGCAGAGGTGCCAACGATCACCTTCACATCGGTATTTGCGGCGAGCACGGCGGCGATCCCACGTCCGTTGAGTTCTGCCACAAGATCGGTCTTGACTACGTCTCCTGCTCGCCCTTCAGAGTTCCGATCGCAAGACTTGCGGCGGCTCAGGCAGCATTGAAAGACTAAGTTTTATATAGGACAATAAAGTCAAAGTAAAAATTAATCCCGTACCCCGCAGGAAGCTTCCTGCGGGGTACGGGATTTTATATTTCGGTATTGATTTTAAAGGTCAGTCCCAAACGAGTGTGCCGTTCTCTTCACGTATCGGTATGAAAACCGGCTTTTCCTTCCGCCCCTCAACAGCGGTGTTGGGGGAATGTATTGACAGATACATCTGCCCGTCGGTATCAACGAAGATCATTCCGTGCCCGCCGTCGTACGTGCCGCTGAGCGATTTGCTGTAAAGCGTTGTATAGTCGTGCGTCCAATTTCCGTCAACCTTTCCGTTATCGGATCTTGCTATACCGACCGCATATCCCCCGTTAGCATCGAAGTTAGACCAGATCATAATCAGCTCACCGTCAGAGCATTCATACATCCAACACCCATCGGTAACGTTGCGCTTGGTCCACGGGGACGTATCGGCGCGGAACAGCTCGATCGGCTCGGATATAAAATGAGTCAGATCGTCCGAGAGCTTAGCCGCCGCCATACGTCCTATACCGTCGTCGGTAGAGGTCCATTCGTGCACGAAGATCATCCACGGCTGACCGTCACGGTCGACGTAGAAGGTCCCGTCTATCGCATCCCACGTCGCGGGAGTTATCGGCCCGTCGGTGATCTCGACAAACGGTCCCTCGGGTGATGACGCTTTCATTACCGTACACCCGCGGTGACCGGTCTTTTTCGACTTGTAGGTCGTAAACATATAATATGCTCCGTTATATTTATGCACCTCGGGAGCCCAATAGTTTGTCTCGGCATCCGCAGGAACCGATACGACCGTACCGAGCGGTTGCCAATCGCCGTCAAGAGAACCGCTCGTATTCTTGTAGCACACCCATCCCGTGCCGTATGCGTAATACGCATCCTTCTCTACAAGTATACAAGGGTCGCGCAAATTACTTATTGATGACGTAATTACAGTCATCTCGCGCTTTTCTTTGATAAAAGTATCCTCCGGAATAATCACGCCATCCTCCTTCACAAACTCACTGATAAAGCGGTCTACCGCGCAAACGCGCGCAAGCTCGCCCTTATACGCGATGATTATGCTTACCGTGTCCTCGCCCTTGACGGCTTTGATCGCGTATTCCCCTGCCTCAAGCGAATCGGTAAGCTCAACGCAAAGGGCGCGCTTCTTCGACCCGAGGACGATCTCATATTGAAACTGATCGCAATAATGATCCTTGGGAATAAGGGTGGCTCCGAGGGTGTCCTTGAATGCGTCGCGGACCTTCTTAAAGGAGTTCACAAGATCCGAGCCGCCCTCCGATGCATTGTAAACAAAGTAAAAATCGCTTGTAGACCCGGGTGTTGCGACCACGATGTCGGAGGACGCGGGGGTCTCCCCTCCACCGGTGGTGTCGGAATCCGACGAAGAATCCGAATCCGGAACTTCGCCCGGAACGTCAGGCGCGCAGGCACACGCAGAGATCATTAAGATCGCTGCAAGAGCGGCGGTCAGGCATCGAAACAAAGCCTTCATAACTTTTTCCTTTCAACGGTCAATAAATTAGAGTACACCGATAATTTGATAACGGCACAGCGCACCCCACCGAAAAGCATTATAACATATCTTTTCTTTTTTTGCAACCGGCCGTAATTTTGTATTCCTTACGGCCTTCCGTTAACACATTATTCCCCGAAAGGGCTTGATTCTCGTTTCAAAATTTGTTATAATAAAACGTACAAAATCGGAAAGGTACAGAGATATGGAAAAGATCCTAAAAAGAAGACTCGTGCTCACCACCCTAACGGTGTCTGCCGTGATATACTGTATATTTGCATTTGCGCTCAGTCCCGCCATCGTCATAGTCAACAACGACGCGACGATAGCCATAGATTATCTGCCGGATATACTTAAAGTTCTTCAGAAGGTGTTGGACTTCTCGGCGTTTTTCATCTGCTACGGCATAACCGTTTTCGGCATTTATCGCTTCGGGCTCAAGGGCTCATTACCCATCATATCCGTTTTTGCCGGAACGACGGTAATGAAGTATGCATTAAACATCGTATCATCCCGTTTTATATTCGATACCGCTCAGCCCGATCTTGCAAGCGATATCAGCTCAAGTGCAGTCAACGTTGCGGCAGAGCTTGTACAGTACTTTATCATTATAGCCATATGTCAGCTGATAATCGGGAAATACCGAAAGCTTGCCGCGATATCCGCAAAAAATGCAGAAAAGCTCGACGGATTCACCTTTGATCCGCGTGATAAGGTGTTCCCTTTTCAAAAGCTCCTTTCCCGTCGGAACCCCGTCCAACGTGCCAATCTTCTTGCCGCTGTCACCGTATCGGCGATCCTCATAAGTGAACGCCTGATATATGACATTTTGTTGGGGGGGCTCCCGCGCGACCTGACGGATGCCATATGGATGATCGCATACTACGGCTCGGATATTATTTTCGGCGTTCTCGGATATTTTGTGATGACAACGGTAGAGATCAAGTGCGATCAAACCGACGTCAAGCTGCGTCAGATGCAGGAATAACAAAAAAAGAAAACCGCTCGGTCAAACCTTTTGCACAAAGGCTCAGCCGAACGGTTTCTTTTTTTAATTATTATCAATCAAACGTACTTCTTGACGATATCGGACGCCTGCTCCACCGGTATAGACGCAGTCATAATAACGTTAACGTTATGTTTCTCTGCAAGCTCGTCAAGCTCAAGGATCATTTTCTCGTATGCATTAACGTCGTTGTTGCAGATCTTCAGCGACGAATCCACGTAAACGTCGGTCACGTCATGGTTACTGGCAAGGATGCCGGCAATAAAGCCAAACAGAGACTGCGCGTCAAAAACCAAATAATCGTTGGTGTTGATAAGGCGGGTATGATATTTAACGTCATATCTCAGCTTGACACCGCGCTCGATGCAAACGACAGAGCCCTCCGAAGCCTCGGTAGCCTTGTTCACCATATCGATCAGTGCCTTGGTCTTTCCTGTTCCCTTTACGCCGATTATAAGTTTGAGCATTTATAAGATCCTCCTATTTTTTGTTCCAATCGTATTATACTATACTTTTTTCTAAAATGCAAGAGATACGCGGGGATTTATTTGAGTTTTTCCGCAAGAGTTGCCGCAAGCTCCTCGTATCCGGGCTTACCGAGAAGTGCAAACATATTCTTCTTATACGCCTCGACCCCCGGCTGATCGAACGGATTTACGCCGAGCAGGTATCCCGACATAGCGCAGGTCATCCAGAAGAAGTAGACAAGGTAGCCGACCGAGCGCGCACTGCGATCGGGAACGTCAAGCAGGAGATTCGGGACTCCGCCGTCCATATGAGCCAAAACCGTGGCGTTCATCGCCGTGCGGTTAACCTCCGACAGCGAACGTCCGGCAACGAAATTCAAGCCGTCCGAATTTTCGGGATCTTCCGGAATAACGATGTCCTCCCCAACGTTTGCAAAATTCAGCACGGTCTCAAACATAATGCGCTGACCGTCCTGCACGTACTGTCCGAGCGAATGAAGATCGGTCGAGAATATGACCGATGCGGGATAGATACCCTTACGGTCCTTGCCCTCGGATTCGCCGAAGAGCTGCTTCCACCACTCGTTGAACATCTGCAACGCCGGATCGTATCCGACGAGCAGCTCTATATTCTTTCCCTTTGAAAGCAATATATTGCGAAGGACCGCATAACGGTAGCTGTCGTTTTTGCTTATATCGGGATCGGAGAGATCAAGTCTTGCTTCGTCCGCTCCCGCCATAAGCTCGTCAAGGTCGATCCCCGCCACCGCGATCGGAAGCAATCCGACTGCGCTGAGCACCGAATAACGGCCGCCCATATTATCGGGAACGATGAACGATTCATAGCCTTCGCGCTCGGCGAGCGGTCTGAGCGCACCGCGGCTCTTGTCGGTCGTAACGAATATCCGTTCTGCCGCTCCGCTCTTGCCGTATTTACGCTCAAGCAGACCCCTGAAGATCCTGAAGGCTACGGAGGGCTCGGTGGTATACCCCGACTTGGAGATCACGTTTATGCAAACGTCCTTTCCCTCACAGATTGAAAGCAGCTCTTTCATAGCCGATGCACTAAGGTCATTTCCCGAAAAATATATCTCCGGCGAGCCGTCCCCGAGTCTGTTATGGCGCGGGGATTTCACAAGCTCAATGATCGCCCGGGCACCGAGGTAGGATCCGCCGATACCGATGACGACAAAGACGTCACAGCTTGAACGTATCTTCTCCGCGGCTTTCTTTATGCGCTCGTACTCGTC
The DNA here is from genome assembly GCA_964461635.1 of uncultured Lachnospiraceae bacterium. GTDB lineage: Bacteria > Bacillota > Clostridia > Oscillospirales > CAG-272 > RGIG3994. The sequence goes on along the minus strand of CAYWVC010000010.1, from coordinate 30,812 downwards.
GCGGTCGTAGTTGCAGGACGCGGTCATCCATCCGAGAAAATCGGCACCCTTCCCCGTTCCGCGGCGAAGCATCTCATCTGCCTCGCATACCTTGGGGCGATACGCCTCTATCTCCTCATCGGAAACGAATTTTTTTACGTAAGTATCGTTTAATCTTACAGCCACTGTAATCTCCGTTCCGCCGCCCTACGGCGGCATAATTTTTTGATATCGCACGGCAGTGCGGTGCCATTGCACCGATACTGCCGCAAAAAAGCATCATCGGAAATATTATATAGCAAACACAGACTTTTTTCAATAAGTAATTTTTTATTTCCCGAGAAAATATGCGAATATTTTGCCGAGCGCGTCAAGGTAGCTCATCCCCTCGACCGTTTCCGCGGCAATTATCGGGGTTTCACCGATGACCTCGCCGTTCAACGTAAACGTAACGCTTCCGACGCGGCTTCCGACCGTCACGGGCGCCGCTATCTTCTCGGGAAGATTGATATCAATCTCGACCTTTTCGCCGGAAGCCTTCGGTATAACGGCAGAAAAGTCATCGGCGGATATGGCACATACATCCTCTCGCCCTCCGCTGACGGCGACGCTTTTCGGAAGAGTAATTTGAGAATTATAAACGCTGAAATTAGC
>CAYWVC010000010.1:0-30079 GCA_964461635.1 uncultured Lachnospiraceae bacterium | reverse complement strand
TGACGGCGACGCTTTTCGGAAGAGTAATTTGAGAATTATAAACGCTGAAATTAGCGTATCCCCAATCAAGCATAGTTTTTGCAATATTGTTTCTGACGTCACGCGAGGGCGCGGCAAGGACGACGGCAATAAGCTCCATGCCATCCCGCTTCGCCGTTGCGCTGATGCAAAACTTTGCCTTTGCGGTCGATCCGGTTTTCAGTCCCGTCGCGCCGCTGTAAAACCGTATCAGTCGGTTGGTGTTCGTCAGACCGAAGGTGCCGTTCCGCACGGTATCGGTCCAAATTCCGGCGTAATCAAGGATCTTTCGGTGCTTTAAGAGCTCGCGCGACATAAGAGCTATATCCCGGGCGGAGGTCACGTGATCGGTCGCGGTATCGTCAAGCCCGTTAGTGTTTTCAAAATGAGTATTCGTCATACCGAGCTCCCTTGCCCGCTCGTTCATACGGGATACAAAGGTGCTCTCGCTCCCGCACACGTGCTCGGCAAGCGCAACCGCGGCATCGTTTGCGGAGGCGACCACTACGCTCTTTACAAGATCCTCGACCGTCATTTGCTCGCCCTCTTTTAAGAAGATCTGCGAGCCGCCCATCGAAGCTGCGTACGCACTTGCCGTGACGGTGTCGGTCCACTTAAGCTTGCCGGTGTCGATGCTCTCCATCACGAGAAGCAAGGTCATAATCTTCGTGACCGAAGCGGGAGGCAAAGGCGTATCCGCATTCTTTTCGTAAAGCACCTTTCCGGTCGACGCCTCCATAAGTATGGCACCTGCGCAATCAAGGTCAAGCGCGTCACCACCGCCTGCCGTTTCAGCCGAGATCCCGAGTGTTGACGCACCTATCATCGCAAAAATCAGCAATATAATCAGTATGGCACTTTTTTTCATTCGGCTCGATCCCTCTTTCACTAAAAGCTATTCAAGAAATCATATGCCGAACCGTCAAAGGATATGCAAAAATATACGTCGCCGAGGCGACGTATATTTTTGCGTTAATTTATTCAGTTGGAATTATTGCCGTCGGATTGCTCCTTAACGTCCACCACGGGAAGCTCAAACCAGAACGTGCTCCCGTGCCCGAGTCGGCTCTCGACTCCGTAAACGGCTTCGTGCGCCTCAAGGATCTCCTTGACTATCGACAGTCCGAGCCCGGTGCCCACGATGGCGCGCTTGTGGACGCGATCCACCTTATAATATCTGTCCCAAATGTTGGCAAGCTTTTCGGGTGGGATGCCCTCTCCGTCATCCGAAACGGCGATATGCACAACGCCGTCGGACACCGATTGCGTGACCGTAACGAGCTTGTCTTCCCCTGCATAATTCAAGGCGTTATTGATCAAATTATAGACCACCTGAAGCAATCTTGTGCTGTCACCGCGCACGAACACCGATTGGTCGGCGTGATATTCGATACGGAAGCCGTCCTTCTCGATAAGCTTGCCGTATCGGTGCATCGTGGAGCGCACGGTTTCGGAAAGGTCAAATACCTTCATATCGTATTTGACCGCGCCCGCGCGGATCTTCGACAGATCAAGCATATCGTTGACGAGCTCGGTAAGTCTTACCGATTCGTCGATCACGACCTGCACGTTCTCGGGAGTGTTTTCGCCCGGAATATCACGCATTACCTCACTGTATCCGGTGATCATAGTAAGAGGTGTGCGAAGATCGTGCGAAATATTTGCCACGAGCTCCTTTTGGAGGTTATCCGATTTTGACAGCTCCTCCGACGCGTAGTTCAAAGAATCGGCAAGTTCGCCCGTCTCACGGAAGCTCCCCCCTTGGAATTCCGCGTCGTAATTCCCCTTCGCAAGCTGCTTTGCCGCGTTGCTCATCTTGATTATCGGGTAGGATATCTTCGCCGACATTATAGCGGCAAGAATAAAAGCACCGAACATCAAAATGAGTGCTATCCACATAAACTGAAACTTCAGGGTCTTGACAGTCGCATCAAGCGGCGTGTATATGGCATTCATAAAGACGGCATAGCATTCGCCCGAATCGGTTTCGACCGCCTTTACGTACACTATCTCTTTCATCACGTTATTGGACGAATCTGCTTCGGTCCCCGTTGCACTGCCGTCCTGCGAGAAAAAGGGTCTGTGTGAAAGGACGTTCCTGCGCTCGTAATATTCGCCGTCGTTCAGTATAGCCTTGCGGTAGAGCTGTGACAGCTGAACAGAGGTAGTATATTTCAGATAATAATCCCCCACTGCATCCGCCGAGCCGACAAGCTCCATACTGCCATCGGACTCTATTTTAAACACCTTTGTAAGGATAAGAGAATTTTTATAAACCGCCGTAACGCTATCCCCAATTGACGATCCGTCCTGTACCATATCCGATATTTCTTCGGCGGCGGAGGTTATTTCGTCTATCTTTATCGTCTCGTAAAACTGATTAAGCAATACGACCTGAAACACCCAAACAACAAGCAATGCAAAGGCGGTAAAAACGGCAAGATACAAAAACAGCTTCCACCGTATACTTATCCCCTTGGCTTCACCCGACCTTCTTTTTACTCTGTCAGGCGTTTTCATGGAATTCTTCAAACCTGTATCCGACCCCGCGCAGGGTTACGATATACGAGGCATATCTGCCGAGTGACTTTCGCAACAGCTTTACGTGGGTATCAAGCGTCCGCGCATCACCGAAAAAGTCGTACCCCCAAACCTCGGTCAGGAGCTTCTCTCTTGAGAGGGCAATGTTCTTGTTTTTAATCAGATAGAACAGGAGGTCGTATTCCTTCGGCGACATATCCACGCGCTTGCCGTCGATATAAACGATGCGGGCAGTAAAATCGACCTTAAAGTTTCCACCGTCGATCTCGACGATCTTATTTTTGGCGTCCGATGCGGAGCTTGCCCGGGATTGCGAGCGCTTGAGTATCGCATCAATGCGCAGCATAAGCTCCTTCGGCGAAAAGGGCTTCACAACGTAATCGTCTATCCCGAGACTGAAGCCGTTGATCTTATCGTATTCCTCGCCGCGTGCCGAAAGCATAATTATCGGCGTTTGCGAAAACTTTCTTATCTCACGGCAAGCCGAAAATCCGTCAAGCTCCGGCATCATAATATCCATTATAACGATATCAAATTCCTTTGCACGGCAAAGGCGCACCGCCTCCATCCCGTCGACCGCTTCGGTGACCGTGTGTCCCTCAAATTCGGCATATTTTTTTATTATCGAACGTATTCTTACCTCATCGTCAACAACAAGAATGTTATACATGGCTCAGCCCCTCCTCATATTGATAAACGTTTCGATCAAACGTCAATGATATTCCTGCAGTGTTACCGTAACCTGATACGTGGTGCTTACCGAGCTATAGCCCCACCCGGACGTTTGCTTTATACGGTAAACGGTAAGTTGGACCGTGTCGCCCGCGGCATAAGAGGACAAAACGCTGATCAGAGATGCCGCACCGCTGACGTCGGTATCACCGACCTTCATAATAAAATCGTTCTCCGCGAACGTGAAGGTCTGGGTCTTTCCGTTCTTATCCGTATAAGTCCCGGTCACGCCGTTTGCGTCCGATACGACGGCGTAGGTAACGTTTGATGCAGTATAATCGGCAAGCTCAACCCCGAATCCGAGACGTCCGCTTACGTATCCGTTTGACAAAAGCTCCTCCACCACGTTCATCGCGGTATTGATCGGTATGGCAAAGCCGAGCCCGTCAACGTTATCACCCGACGATTTTGCATTTACGATACCGACAAGATTACCTGCCATATCAAAAAGTCCGCCGCCCGAGTTGCCCGGGTTTACCGAAGCGTCTATCTGAAGCAACGACATATAGATGCCCGAGACCGAGATATGACGTTCCGTCTTGCTTATAATACCCTTTATAACCGACCCGCCAAGCTGACCGAGCGGGTTACCTATGGCAAAGATATCCTGCCCGTCGCGGAGCTTTGAGCTGTCCGCAAATTCCGCAACCGAAAGCTCCTCGTCCCCGTTCGCCGCTATTGACAGCACTGCGATATCCGATATCTCGTCGGACGCCACAAAGGTGGCGCTGTATTCGCTCCCGTCATAAAGGCGAACAAGTATCGTATTGGCAGAGTCAACAACGTGGTGGTTCGTAACTATATAGTAGACCTTTTTGTCCTCGGAGGTGCCTATGATCACACCTGAGCCTGCTCCGGATTGAATATAATTTCCGTAAAATTGCTGATAGATGACCGTTTCGGTATTGATCTCGACCACCGATTTCTTCACCTTTTCCACCGTTTCGGTAAAATCGGTAGCCGAAGGAGTGTCGTTCGACGATTTGTATATGACCACGTTCCCGCCGGAAGTAGGCGTTTGAACGCCGCCGACGGTGTCTCCCCCGCTCTGTCCCGGTTGCTCTGTGGGTTGTCCGAGCTCCGTTATGAAATCGGTCACGGTGCGCACTACCATATACGTTCCGGTCAGTCCCATCGCCATAACGATAACAAGGCACACCGCAACGATCGCTATTACTATGCCGACGGAGCCGTTCGACGACTTGCTCTTTTTGCGCTTTTTGTCTTTCTTCGGATCGGAATTGCCGCCGGGATAGTTACCGTAGGTATAATTGCTATACCCGCTTTGCCCCGGGGTATAGTTTATCCCGTATCTTTGATCGCTCTGTCCGTCAGAGCTCTCCGGTGTATTTACACCGTTTTCCGTAAGGTCATTTTCTATTGACTTATCGTTTTCTTCCGCCATAGATCTTTCCCTCCTTTGATTCCACTGCCATTATTATAGATTAGCTATGTGACGATATTTTGACGGTCTCCGAAAAAAACTTTGAAAGAAACGCTTTTTTTACTTAATTTGAGTTGTTTTTGAACGCCTTTTTTGCTATACTATTGTTATTATAATAGGAAAAGAGTGATACGTATATACGCCTACATATCAAAATTGCTTAAATCCGAGGGGATCGGGCTCTTCGCGCCCGTTCCGCTTGAGGCTTGCAAAATAAATAAGCGCTATCTGCTTGAGCGTGCGGGAATATCCTCCGGCACCGTAATAGCCGTTGCCGTGCCCTACCTACCCGTCGCGCTTGCCTCGGGACACAATATATCGGCATATTGTGCCGTTCGGGATTATCACACCTACTATTCGGGGCTTTGGGCGCGCGTGACTGCCGCGCTGAAGGCTCGGTTTCCGGAGAATATTTTCGTCGGCTTTGCCGATCATTCCCCCATCGACGAGCGTGACGCGGCGGCGAAAGCCGGTCTTGGTGTTATCGGAAAAAACGGGATGCTTATCACCGAAAAATATTCATCCTACGTTTTCCTCGGCGAGCTGATAACCGACGCGAAGCTCCCCTGCTCCGCCGGAGAAATACGCGAATGTGAAGGATGCTCGACGTGTATCCGTCATTGCCCGATGGCAAGTCTCGGGCAGTGCCTCTCGGCTCTCACGCAGAAAAAAGGCGAGCTTACGCCCGATGAGCGCACCGCCATCCGTCAATACGGCAGTGCCTGGGGCTGTGACATCTGTCAGCAGTTTTGCCCGCACACGAAGCATGCCGTTGCCGCAGGCACGATATATACCGACATAGAGTACTTCAAAGAGGATGTCATACCGTATTTGACCTCGGACATACTCAATTCAATGGACGACGAAAGCTTTTCCGCCAGAGCGTTTGCCTGGAGAGGCAGAGAGACGGTAAAAAGGAACCTTACGATACTTGAGGAAGGCGACAACGGTCGCTGAAAAAATCAGAAAGGAGACCCCGTTGCCGATCGCGACGGCAATAATACTGTGATCAGATTTATTTTCGGTGCCCCCGGTTCCGGGAAAACACATTACGTTTTTGACCGCCTTGCCGAGCATTGTGAGGGCTCGTTCCTTATTGTACCCGAGCAGCAAACGGTCGTATCCGAGCGAATAGCGCTTGAACGCCTTCCCGCGACGGCACAGCTCAACTTTGAGGTGCTCAATTTCACCCGGCTCGCAAACCGGGTATTCAGACGTTACGGCGGACTGTCTTATCATTACGTGAACGACTCTATGCGCTCGTTGCTGATGTGGCGAACGTTGCGGGAGCTGTCGCCCTTGCTTGAGGAATATTCGCAAACCGGGGGGGAGCTTGCGCTCACGCCCGTGATGCTTCGCGCCGCCAATGAGTTATCTGCCTCTTCCGTAAGCCCCGCAGAGCTTGAGCGCGCCGCCGCCCGTCTGAATGACTGTCCGCTGAAGCGCAAGCTACGCGATATGTCAATGATATGCTCGGCTTACCGGGGGCTTATAGACGAAAGCTTTGACGATAAATACGAGGACCTGGACAAGCTCGCCGCCCTGCTCGGATCTCACGACTTTTTCGGCAATTCGGACGTATATATTGATTCGTTCACAAGCTTTACCGCGCCGGAATACAAGGTCATAGAAGCTATCTTCAGACAAGCAAAGAACGTGACGGTCACCCTCGGCTGTGAGTCGCCGCGCACCCCGCTTATATGCACCGAGAGCATCTGCGACACCGCACGGCGGTTAAATCAATTGGCAGAAGCCCTCGGCAAAAGGACCGAGAGCATATACCTTACCGAAAACCGCCGCGCCGGGAACGAAGAACTCAAAAGATTAACAGCCGAGCTTTGGCTCCCGGGCAACGGCTCGGCAAACGACATCCCGGAGGCAGAGCGCGGCAACGTGAAGCTCATCGCCTGCGCCGACCCGTACGATGAAGCCGAAGCGGTCGCATCTGCCGTCACGTCCGAGCTGATGCGGGGACTTCGGTGCCGCGATATCGCCGTGATCGCCCGGGACGTGTCAAGATACGAGGGAATCGTTGATACCGCCCTGCTTCGCGCAGGCATTCCCTGCTTCATATCCAAGCGCAACGACGTATCATCATCTCCCGAAATCAAATTGATACTGTCGGCAATAAGGATCAAATATCTCGGATTCCGTCGGACGGACGTATCATCCTACCTCAAGACCGGGCTCACCGGACTTCCGATGCACGACGTTGACAAATTTGAGGAATACGTCGGAGTTTGGGGCATCAGCGGCGAACGGTTCACCGCGTCCGAGTGGAGTATGAATCCCGACGGCTACACAGCCAAGCTCTCAGAGCGCGGAAGCGGCATCCTTTCTGCCGCCAACAGGGTCAGAGCCGCAATACTTGAGCAGCTTGAGCCCTTATTCGCCCGTATGGACGCAGCTGAAAAGGTCACAGACTCACTTTCGGCAATCTATGACCTTCTGATACACCTTAACGTTCCCGAGCAGATACAGGTCAAATCCGAGGAGCTTAAGCGTCGCGGTGAAAAACGCCGTGCCGCCGATACCCTTGCCACTTGGGGGCTCATCATCAACGTTCTTGACGACATCGCCGCCGCCTTTCCGGATGAACGGCTTGACGACGAGGAACTCTACCGTGCGATAGTACTATGCCTTGAAAATGCATCCGTCGGTGCAATCCCGACCGGGAACGACGAGGTCACGGTAGGCTCCGCTTCATTACTCCGCACGGGAGAGATCAAGACCGCAATCCTTATCGGGATGAACGAGGGTGTTTTCCCCGCAACTATAAACGATAACGGCATATTCAACGATTCCGACCGAAAGGAGCTTGCGGAGCTCGGCATACCGCTTATGGATCAAGGGCTCGTAAATCGCGCTTCGGAGGAGCTTATGTACGCCAGACGTGCTATGGCTCTCCCGTCAGAGCATCTTTATATGCTTTATAGCAGATACGGCAATGACGGCAAACAGCTTCGTCCCTCAATGCTCGTTCAGCGGGCAAAAAACACACTCCCTTACCTGACAGCCGAATCATTTGCCGTAGCCGCAATTACGGATCGCATCACCTCTCCGACTGCGGCGGCGCATTTGGCAACACGTTTTCGAGCCGACCGTGAATTTTCGCAAGCGCTGACCGAGGAGCTCTTCAATCGCGGAATCACGGTGCCCGACTCCGAAATAGCGACACCCGATTGTGTGTTGGACAGCTCAACCGTCGAAATGCTTCTCGGCAAACGCATCACGCTTTCGCAAGCCAAGCTGGAACGCTTTGTCGGTTGCGGCTTTGCATATTACTGCGACTACGCCCTAAGACTTCGGGTTGACGAGAGGGCTGAATTAGATTACCGTACCTCCGGAACGTTTATCCATTCGGTGCTTGAACGTTTTATGCGGCAGGCAGTCACCGAAAACGGCTTGGAGCTGTCCGACCCCGCCGCCATTGTAGACGGGATTATCTCGGAGCAGATCGGCAAGATATCCACCGAAGAGCAGCGGGGCTCCGATCGCTTCCGTCATCTTTTCGAGAGACTGCGAAGGCTCTCCCTGCTTATGGTCGAAAGCCTTCGCCGCGAATTCTCCGCGTCGTCATTCCGACCGGAATATTTTGAGCTGAGGATCGGCGACGGCGGAATTGACCCGTATGAGCTTAAGCTTGCCGACGGCACGACCGTCAGCTTCAACGGATGCATCGACCGAGTTGACGTTTGGCGCAAAGACGGAGAAGTGTATTTAAGGGTTGTTGACTACAAGACCGGGGCAAAAAAGTTCTCGTTAAGCGAGGTCAGCTCGGGGCTTAACCTCCAACTCCTCATATATTTATTTACGCTTTGCCGCCCGAATACCGACGTTGCCCGCGAGCTCGGGTGCCGGGCAGATCAGTCGCCGACCCCCGCCGCCGCAAATTACCTATCCTCCTATATCTCCCCACTCACGACCACGGGTATACCGGAAGAGCAAAGTGTGACCGAAGCCGCCCTTGATCGGCTCGACCGATCGGGGATATACCTTGACGACGATGAAGTGCTCGCCGCTCTCGGCGCAAGTCCGCGTGACGGGAAGCTCGACCGCGAGGGCTTCGACACCTTAAAATCCGAGCTCGACCGGGTAATAACCGAGATAGTGACCCAACTTAAAAGCGGATACGCCTCTGCCCTGCCGAGGACAGAGAACTCAAGTTCACCGTGCGATTTTTGCCGAATGGGAATATTCTGCAGAAATGCACACAAATCACGCAGATAAGGAGCGGATACCGTGAGCTTTAATATGACCGCGGCACAAAAAAATGCCGTCGAAACAAAAGACAAATCGATACTTCTCTCGGCGGCGGCAGGAGCCGGGAAAACCGCAACCCTTACCAATCGGATAATCGCTTCCCTGCTTGATGCCGAAGAGCCGATGGACCTCTCAAGAATGCTTGTCGTCACCTTCACACGCGCCGCCGCATCCGAATTGAGGGAGCGGATCTCTGCCGCGCTCGGCAACGCGCTTGCAAACGATCCGCTGAACGCACACCTGCTTCGCCAATCCGTCATTATCGGAAACGCTGACATTTGCACGATAGACGCATTTTGTCTTGACCTTGTAAAATCAAACTTTCAAAGGCTGAGCACAGTCGGCGGTGCGCCGTTGCCCCCCGATTTCCGCCTTGCCGACGAGACCGAGCTTGCCGCGCTTCGGTTGGACGTTATGAACTCGGTAATAGACGCGCACTATGCCGACAAAAGCCGCGCCGACGGTGCTTTCTCACGCTTTGCCGACAACTTTGCGGGCACGCGCGACGAGGGAAGCCTTATATCGGTATTGATAAAATATGCCGGATTTCTCGACTCGGTAGCTAACCCCGAGGATTTTACGCGAGAAGCCGCTAAAGACTGCGGCAACGACTGCGGCGTGGACTTTTTCGATACGCATTACGGCAAGCTCGTAAAAGCCGATCTGCTTGCCCGACTTGATTACTATTCCGACGTGTGCCGTTTGGCTTGCACCGAGCTTAACGACGGCGGAATATGCGCGAAAAACTACCTCCCCGCATTCGCTGCAGACCTTGCGTTTTGCGGCACTATGCGTGACGCGGCAGAATCGGGATATGCCGCGGCGTATGCGGAAGCCGGAAATTATTCCCCCGTGAGCTTGAAATCGCTCGGAAAGCACGCAGACGAGCTTACCAAATCCTATCAAAAGCTTCGCGGCACCGTTAAAAAAAGCCTATCGGAGCTTAAGGAAAAATATTTCATTCTCTCCAACGGGCAGATCGGCGAGCTCGCGAAAAAAACGGCGGAGGAGCTGTCGATCCTTGACTCGGTAATCTCGGATTACAGAAAAAGCTATGCAAAGGAAAAAAGCATAAGAAGGATATTGGAATTTTCCGACGTCAAAAGGCTTGCGCACGACCTGCTCGTCGATGAAAGCGGATATCCGACCGACACGGCGCGTGAGCTTCAAAAGCGCTACGACGCAATATACATAGACGAATATCAGGACGTTGACCGTGTGCAGGACGATATTTTCCGCGCCATCGCTCGCCCGGGAACCTTGTTCACCGTCGGAGATATCAAGCAAAGCATTTACGGTTTCCGCGGAGCAGATCCGTCGGTATTCGGGGAGTTGCGCGCTTCCACCCCCGATTGGGGCACCGACGGCGCCGAAGCGCGGGGCGAATGTGCCATCTATATGTCCGACAATTTCCGTTGCAACAAGCCTATTATCGACTTTGTAAACCTTGTAAGCAGGTACACCTTCCGAAGGGCGGGCGGCATAGTCGGATACAGGGACGAGGACGACCTCATATGCCGGAAGGAAACGGTTGCACCGACCCCCGTCACAGTCTCGCTGTTTGGCGGTAACGCCACTGTCGGCAGACTTGCCGAGGCAAACTACATAGTTGACCGCATAAAGGAGACAGTCGGTCGCGAGCACAAGGATGACGGATCCCTCGTGGGCTATTCGGATATCGCGGTGCTGAGCCGCAGTACGTCTTTTTCGGCATTGGTAGAGGACACGCTGAACAGAGCGGGAATTCCCACCGAAAATTCCGCCGAAAAGGATCTGTTTGCCAACCCGGAGATCTTGTTGGTGTTCTCGCTCTTTGCCGCCATAGACAACCCGCACAGGGACGTAACTCTCGCATCGGCTATGCGTTCCCCGTTTTTCAATTTCTCATTGGACGAGCTCGTTCGCATCCGCGCGGCGACCGACAGATCTTATTCACTCATTGAATCGGTCGAATGCTACGGACGCGAAGTATGCGACGGTCCCGAGCTCGGGGCAAAATGCACCGAGCTTATCCGCACGCTTGAAGCACTTCGCGAGGAGAGTCGAATTCTTCCCGTCGACAGATTCGTTGACCTCGTTTACGACCGTTTCTCGGTCACTGCGCTCAAATCGAGCGATGATAAGCGTTCGGAAAATCAGATCTACGCCAATTTAATACGCTTCTCGGATTACGCCAGAAAGTACGCAAGGACCCAATCGGGCGGTCTTACCGGCTTCATAGACTACGTCAACACGATTATGGCGACCGGAGCCCGTGTGGACTCTCCGCAAGCCGTATGCGAAAGCGGCGCGGTACACATTATGACGATCCACAAATCAAAGGGACTTGAATTTCCCGTCGTCTTCGTCGGCGGATGTGGAATGAAGTTCAACCGCGAGGACCTCAAGCACACGTTACTGTTCGATGCCGACGTCGGTGCCGCGCTGAAGCTCACCGACGATACGGGCTTTGCCCGCACAGATACCCCACAGCGTATGGCAATTCGCCAGACAATAGAGGAAAAACAAACCGAGGAAGAAATGCGCATCCTTTACGTGGCGCTCACGCGGGCAAGAGAGAGACTGTTCATCACGGCATCAACCCCGGAAAAAGATATAGAGGGCGCGGTCACCGCGGCAGGCTTTAACTCGCGCTTTGGCTGTCGGACCTCGGTAATGGCGGCTAACTCATACCTCGATTGGTTGCTCCCCGCCGTTGCCGCACCGCAAGAGTGCTTCACACTGAATATCTTTCAAAACCCCGAGGAAGGGTCGTCAGATATGCCGAACGGCACGACGGGTACGGGAGGTACCGACAGCGCAACCGAGCTTGACGGTGAAAAGGTGATCGCCATAAAAAAAGCCATTGCCGAACGGTTAGATTACAAATACCCTTACGCTTACGCCGCGGATATACCGGCGAAGCTGTCGGTTTCGCATCTTTACCCCGACCTTCTTGATAACGAAGCCGAGGAGCTTGAGAGCGATCCCGTCGCCGACCTTTCATCCAAGCCTTTGTTTTTGCAAACCGAGGAAGCGGTACGCTCCGGTGCCGCCGAGAGAGGAACCGCCACACACCTGTTCCTTCAGTTCTGCGATTTTGCCGGAGCAAGGCTGTCGGTCGAGGATGAGCTTGCACGGTTAATCGCAGAACGATTTATCCCCTCCGGAGTAGCCTCGCTCGTGAATTTGGGGCAGCTCAAGCGCTTCTTCCGCTCGGGCTTCTTCAACGAAATAATGAAGGCGCGGAATATATACCGTGAAACTCGCTTCAACCTCCTGTTGCCCGCAAATGAATTCACCTCGGACACCGGAAAATCGGAGCTGCTCAAAAGCGAAAATCTTTTGGTCCAAGGTGTCATCGACCTGCTGTTTACGAACAAAGACGGAATGGTCATACTCTGCGATTACAAGACCGACCGCGTTCCGCGTGATATCGCCGACGACCCCGACAGAGTCCGGGCGTTTTTCACCGAACGCCACGGCGAACAGCTCGCGTATTACTCCAAAGCAGTCGAACAGCTTATTGGCAAAACGCCCGACCGCACCTGCATATATTCACTTTGGCTCGGAAAAGCTATTGACATAAACGTCTGAAACGCCGAAAAAGCGACCGTTGCGTAAGGGTTTTACGCAACGGTCGCTTCAATTATTGAATTATTTGTTTGAAACAGCCTCGCAAATGCGTTCAAGCAGTTTTTCCTGATTGAGGAGGCTATCCTCGATCTGCTTCTGTCTGGCACTTGCAACCGCGGCAGCCGAGGCAGCCGCTTTCTTTACTTCCTCTGCCTTGCGCGCTTCTTCAGCTGCCTTCTCGGCTTCGGCTTCAAGCTTCTTATGTTCAAGCTTGGCACGAGCCTTGGTAATGATACGAAGAATGAGGAATATGCAGAATGCCACGATCACGAAATCTATGACCGTTTGCGCCCATGTTCCCCAAAGGATCGCGATCTCGTCGGTCAGCACCTCGCCCGCATCGTTATAGGTCGCCGCCTTCAGCACCGTCTTGATCGAATCAAGGTCACCGCCGGAACCGGTAATAAGGCTCACCACAGGATTGATCACGTAGTTCACAAGTCCCGTAACGATCTTTCCGAACGCGCCGCCTATGACGACACCAACAGCCATATCGACTACGTTGCCCTTGGAGATGAACTTCTTAAAATCAGCCCAAAACGTACTCTTCTTCTTTGACATTTCTTTTATCTCCTTATTGTTGTTTTATACATCGCGTCTTCCCTGAAGAGCGCGAAACAATGTCACCTCATCAGCATATTCAAGGTCTCCGCCGACGGGCATACCGTACGCCAACCGCGTCACCTTCAAGCCCAACGGACGCACGAGCCTTGAGATATACATAGCGGTAGCCTCCCCCTCCACGTTCGGGTTGGTGGCAACGATCACCTCGCGCACTGTGTCATCCGAGCCTATCCGCTCAAGCAATTCCTTAATATACAGCTTGTCCGGGGTCACGCCGTTCACCGGAGATATCACACCGTGAAGAACGTGATACACTCCGTTAAATTCACGTACCTTTTCGAATGCGGCAACGTCCTTCGGATCCTCCACAACGCATATAACGCTCCGATCCCGTGCCACGTCCGCGCATACCGGGCAAAGCTCCCTGTCGGTAAGGTTTTTGCAGACGGGACAAAGGTGTATCTTTTCCTTGGCATCGGTTATCGCTCTGGCAAAATCAAGTGCCTGTTCATCCGTGAATTCAAGCACGGCGTACGCCATACGCATAGCCGATTTTCTGCCGACGCCGGGAAGACGGCCGAACTGCTCGGACAGGCGCTGAAGTGACTCTATGTATTCCGCCATATATCAGAACAAGCCCGGCAGTCCGCCGCCGAAGCCCCCTGTCAGCTTGCCCATTTCCTTGCTGTTCGTATCGTCGACACGCTTGATGCCCTCGTTGACCGCGGCGATGATTATATCGGACAGCGTTTCAACGTCATCGGGATCGACAATGTCGGGCGAAATCTCGATCGACAGCACCTCGCGTTTACCGTTAATCTTAAGCTTGACCATTCCGCCGCCCGCCGACACGTCGTATTCGCGGGCATCAAGGTCAGCCTGAAGCGCTTCTGCCTCCTCCTGAAGCTTCTGCGCCTGGCGGATCATGGCGTTCATATTTTGCGCGCCGCCGCCCATTCCCTTCGGTATATTTGCTCTCATTTCAGATCATCCTCCATATTATCAAGTATTTCATCTATTTCATCCGATCCGTCGGCCTCCGACGGTGTGAGCTCAAGCACTATTTTCAGTACTTTCCCCGTATGGGCCGTCAAGATCCGTGCAATATTCTCGGTCGCCACGGGATTATCGACACGCGATCTTTGAAAATCGCTTGCAAACCTTATTACCGCGTTGCCACGATTGTCCGTATATGCCGCCGCAGTGTTCAGATTGATCCAGCTTACGACGTCGGAACTTCTCATTTCCTCAAGTATATCCGCCCATTCACGTATCGGTCTGAGCACACGCTTTGCGCCTTGTACGGCATCGGCGTTCGGTATACCGTCAATCGGCACGTTGACACTTGACGGGTCAGCACTCTCCGGCTCTGCCGCCGGCGGAGCCTCACCCGCGTCGCAAACGGCAACCGGCGGCGCAGATCGCGCAGCTTCAAGCTTTGATATCCTTGAAAGCAGAGCGTCGGTGCGATTATCAAGCTTCTCGTCGCACATACGCAGAAGAGTTATTTCGGCAACCGTACGCGCCGTCGACGCAGAACGGTTGATACGCACGAGGGCATCGTCAAGCAATCCGCAATGCCAAAGCAGGGTTTCCTTCGTGAATTTTGACGCAACGTCTGCCAGATCGGCGGTTTCGGCATCCGTAAGATCAAGGTAGTCGGAAGCCCTTGCCGAGGATCTGAAGATAAGCATATCACGCCAAAACGATATAAGATCCTGGCAAAAGACAGCGATGCTTTTTGACGAGCTTACAAGAGAGTCTATCTCGGAAAATATTCCGTCATAATCACGCTTGGCAACCGCCCTTGCAATACGCATAGTCTGTTCCCTGCCCGTAGCGCCGACGGTCTCGCAAACAAGGTCGGCAGTCACACGCTCGCCGTTTCCCGAGCAAAGCTCAAGAAGACTTATCGCGTCGCGCATACCTCCCTGCGCCAATCTTGCAAGCAAATGAGAGGCATCGGGATCGACCCTGATCCCCTCGTTACCGGCAATATAATCAATACGGGACGACAGCAGTGCAGTCGGAATGCGCTTGAATTCAAAGCGCTGGCACCGGGAAACTATCGTTGCCGGGAGCTTATGCTGCTCGGTGGTAGCCAATATAAATATAACGTAAGACGGAGGCTCCTCCAAGGTCTTGAGCAAAGCATTAAAAGCACTTTGCGAGAGCATATGTACCTCGTCCACGATATATACACGATATTTAAGCTGCGAAGGTGCGAAAACCACCTCGTCGCGAATATCCCGGATATTATCCACGCCGTTGTTGGATGCGGCATCCATTTCAAGAACGTCGGTAGCCGTTCCGTTCTCTATCGCAAGGCAAGCATCGCATACGCCGCACGGCTCACCATTTACCGGGTGCTCGCAGTTGACCGCCTTCGCAAGTATTTTGGCGCAGGTAGTCTTACCGACCCCCCGCGAACCGCAAAAAAGATAGGCGTGGCTAAGCTTTGCATTCTCAACCTCGTAGCGAAGGACCGAGGTAATATGATCCTGTCCGTACACGTCGCCAAAGCTTTTCGGGCGCCATTTGCGGTAAAGAGCCTGATGCACGAAACCACCCCGTTTCAACAAAAAAGTAAGATCATACACCGCAAGATCGAATATTATTTCTACGCGATCACCGTTTCCTTAGGCTCGGGGCAGGCATCCCCACGGCACATCGGAAAAACCGCTTAATGCTGCTCGGTCCCCCGCCTGACATGGTTCACGGCGTCCGATTGCGCGGGACCCACCCGTCAATGCTTCCGAAAGCGGCTCTTTCGTAAAAATATTACCCTCAAATGCGGAATTAACCCCTGCTATAGCGGATTTCAGGTACAGGGCGCCGCTACCTCCCCGGTTAGTATGACCTTGATATTTATTATAGCAGAGTTTTGTTTTTTTTGCAATAGCTGATCGATATTTTCATTCATTTTTTTGCACAGGCACGGGGGCGAAAAGCCGAAATAAGCTTTTCGCCCCCGAAAGACCGTTTATGCCTTCGCCATTGAGAACTGATTTTTGGCGGCGGTCAGCTTCGCCGAGTCCGCCTGATCGGTCTTATACCAACCGTTGGCTGCCATCTTGGAATATATGGTGTTCTGAGCCTTCAAGGCACTGTTCAGCGCCTCACAAAACGCCGAATGAACGTTTGCCGTGGAGGATTCTACCGTAGCGTGCATATAAAGATCGCAAACTCCCTTTTGCAGCTGAAGCAGGTTTTCCATCAGATCCTTTTCGTTCATACCGTTCCCCCCTTAACCCAATAATGCGTACAGCTTGGCAAAGCATTCGGCGTGCTCCTTAGCCAGCTGATCCGCGTAAGCGCTCAATTCCGCATTGTTCAATTGAATTGCAGTTGCCTTACAGCAGGTCTCCAGGTAACGGGCGTGCCCCAGGGCATCTTCGACGTAAAGCAGTTCTTTTGAAGTCATAAGTTTTCCTCCTGTTTTTTGATACGATGCTATTATTTACCGCGAGATACCCGTTTATACGCCGTGCGGTGTTCCGATTTTATTTATTTTTTGTTTGCACTTCTGTTTTTGGCAACAATTGCCATATTTTGGTGGAATATTTTGTAAGTATTTTCGGAAGATCACCTATTGCCATTTTTGGCATATTATGGTATAATGCTGTTGCAAGATAAAAATCAATATCAAAATATGCGGAGGAAAAAATATGGAATACAATGCAAAAATACTTATTGCGGATGAAAACCCGGGGCAACGTCAAATATTGCGCGAAGGACTTGCAAGAGCCGGATACCGCTTTATCGAGGAGGCGACCAACGGCGACGATGCTATGCAAAAGATAGGACGATTGCATCCCGACATCGTTATCATCGATGTCTGGCTCTCTAAGCTCGACGGCATCGGTGTACTGCGGAACACAGCCAAGCTGGACCTCGGTCACGACAAAAGTCCGTCCTTTATCGTGGTATCAATGGTGTCAAATCAAAATATTTTCCTTGAGGCAATGAGCGCGGGAGCCGAGCTGTGCTTACTCAAGCCATACAACGTTGAAAGCCTTTGCGAGCACGTGAACGAAATACTTCGCGGCAGACAGAAGGACAGGAGCGGACGCCCCGCCGTAAGCTCTGCCGAGCTTCTGGCACCCGACCTTGAGGCTCAGGTAACAAAGATCATACACCAGATCGGAGTACCGGCACACATCAAGGGTTATCAATACCTCAGGACGGCGATACTACTCACCGTCAATGACAGTGACGTGATAAACTCGGTCACCAAGGTGCTCTACCCCTCGGTTGCGAAAAAGTATTCCACCACGACGTCACGCGTGGAACGGGCAATACGTCACGCAATAGAGGTCGCGTGGGATCGCGGAGACGTGGATACGCTTAACGGATATTTCGGCTACACTATCCAGAACAGCCGCGGCAAGCCGACCAATTCCGAATTTATCGCAATGATCGCCGACAATCTACGGCTCAAATATAAGCTGAATTAAAAAACGCGGTGCCGCGGCACCGCGTTTTTTTATGCAAGCAAGTGAGTGAAAAAAGGCGATAGCCGTGAATTGTGCGGTGTTGCCTTAATATTCAGAACAGCCCGACTATCCTTCCGTCGTCGGTAACGTCGATATTCTCGGCGACGGGATGCTTCGGCAATCCGGGCATAGTAAGTATATCACCCGTAAGCACGACGATAAAGCCCGCGCCCGCGGAGACTCTGACCTCCTTGACCGTCACCGTAAAACCGCTCGGTGCGCCGAGCTTTTTCGGGTCATCCGAAAAGCTGTACTGCGTTTTGGCAATGCATATCGGCAAGCTTCCGAAGCCGAGCGCCTCAAGCTCCGCTATCTGACGCTTTGCCGCCGGAAGGACGTTAATATCCTTGCCGCCGTACACCTTCGTAACCACTGCCTCTATCTTTTTCTCTATCGGCAGCTCGCTGTCATAGGAGAATCTGAAGTCTCCCTTCTCGTCCTCGCAAAGGCGCACGACCTCGCGCGCAAGATCTTCTCCGCCCTTACCTCCCGAGCCCCAAACGTCCGAAAGCACGGCTTTGACGCCTTTCGCCGCGCACTGTTCGGCGACAAGGGACAGCTCGGCATCGGTATCGGTCGGAAACTTATTGATCGCAACACAGCAAGGCAAGCCGTACACGTTACGGATATTCGACACGTGACGAAGCAGGTTCGGCATACCGCGCTCAAGTGCCGCAAGGTCCTCACTTGCCAGCTCGCTCCGATCAAGCCCGCCGTGCATCTTCAGCGCCCGGACCGTAGCAACGACCACCACCGCGTCGGGCACAAGCCCGGCTACGCGGCATTTGATATCAAGGAACTTCTCCGCCCCAAGGTCGGCACCGAATCCCGCCTCGGTGACCGCGTACTCCCCGCTTGCCATAGCAAGCCGAGTAGCAACGACGGAGTTACAGCCGTGCGCGATATTGGCAAAAGGTCCGCCGTGAACGAACGCAGGCGTTCCCTCCAAGGTCTGCACGAGATTCGGCTTCATAGCCTCCAGCAGAAGCGCGGTCATCGCCCCCTGCGCCTTCAGCTCACCGCAGGTAACGGGCTTGCCGTCAAGATCGTATCCGATGATGATACGCGCAAGCCTTGCCTTGAGATCGGCTATTGAGGTGGACAGACAAAGTATAGCCATAATCTCACTTGCCACGGTTATATCGTAACTGTCCTCACGCGGGACGCCGTTGGTCTTTCCGCCCAGACCGTCCACGACGAAGCGCAATTGGCGATCGTTCATATCAACGCAACGCTTCCACGTGATCCGACGGGTATCTATCCTCAGCTCGTTTCCCTGATGTATATGATTGTCTATCATTGCCGCAAGGAGGTTATTTGCCGCACCTATCGCGTGAAAATCCCCGGTAAAATGAAGGTTTATGTCCTCCATAGGCACCACCTGAGCGTATCCGCCGCCGGCGGCACCTCCCTTTATTCCGAAGACAGGACCGAGCGAGGGCTCGCGAAGAGCGGCGACCGATTCCTTACCTATGCGACGCAAGCCGTCGGCAAGTCCAACGGTAGTAGTCGTCTTCCCCTCTCCCGCCGGGGTAGGTGTCATAGCGGTGACGAGAACGAGCTTGCCGTGCTTTTTCGTGCCGTCATCCGGCAAAGATCCGCAATCGACCTTCGCCTTATACTTTCCGTAATACTCAAGACAATCCTCGGGGATATGTGCCAGCTTTGCGATCTCGCCGATCGGACGCAGCTTGCAGCTCTGTGCTATTTCGATATCGGTAAGATATGACATTGGGATTCCACCTTCTTTCAATTATTCTTTTATTTTGTTTTGCCGCTCCGCGGCATAAAGGGTATTCCTCATAAGCATGGTAATGGTCATAGGTCCCACACCGCCCGGGACAGGCGTAATAAACGACGTTTTGGGGGCTACCGACGCAAAGTCAACGTCCCCGCAGAGCTTGCCCTCCGCCGTGCGGTTCATCCCGACGTCGATAACGACCGCGCCGTCCTTCACCATATTCTCTCTGACAAAGCCCGCCTTACCGACCGCGCTGATCAATATATCCGCCTCGCGACAGATATCCGAAAGATCAACCGTCTTGCTGTGGCAGACGGTTACCGTCGCATCCGCATTCAACATAAGCATTGCCATCGGCTTGCCCACTATATTCGATCTGCCGATGATAACGCATCGCTTGCCGGAGACCTCAATATTGCTCCGACGCAACAATTCCATAATTCCTGCCGGAGTACACGGCAAAAAGCCGTACGCTCCGTTGGATATGAGCCCTACGTTATAGGGATTGAAGGCATCCACGTCCTTATACGGAGCGATCCTGCCAATAAGCGGCTTAGAATCCATCCCACGCGGCAACGGAAGCTGCAAAAGTATACCGTGTATCACCGGGTCGGCATTCAAACGGTCAATAAGCTCCTCAACCTGACGCCCGTCGGCATCCTCGGGGAGTTTGTAAAGCTCCGAATGATAGCCGAGCTCATTGCAAGCCCTTTCTTTATTCCGCACGTACACAGCCGACGCGGGATCATCTCCCACCATTATAACCGCAAGCCCCGGAGTCACGCCGAAAGAGCTCTTAAGCTCGGCAGTACGCGCGGCAAGCTCCCCCCGCACCTCGGCGGATATTGCTTTTCCGTCAATTATCCTCACGTTCATCGACCTCCTTGCCGTCATCGGCCGTGCTTTTACCGTCATCCTTGCGGAAAAGCGGGAAGCTGGCATCGTAGTTCTGCGCCGCAAGTGCCGCTTTTTTCGTCATTATCAGCCCGCGAACGATCAGCGCGATGCCTGCCAACATAATTATACAGCTTACAAGCACAGACAGCCTTATCGTCGTACCCGGGATACAAAGGCTGTCGGTTCTGAGCATTTCCGTAACGGTTCGACCCGCTCCGTACCATATCATATAGAGGTAAAGGAGCTGTCCCTCAAATCTGCCCGAAAAGCCGAGTACCCTTTTGCCGTCGGGCTTACGTTGAAGCCGCAAAAAGACCAGGTTGACGGCAATAAAGCCCACCAGCATCCAAAGCGATTCGTAAAGGAAGGTCGGATGGACGTACGCCAAGCTTCCCTTTCCCGCCGCAATGCCGCTCTCACTGCCAAGATGGGGATAGATCGCCATCCTCAGCCAATAAAGCAGGCTCCCTTCGCGCAATTCGTATCCGTACGAGGCCCCGGCGATAAAGTCCGCCCATCTGCCGATGCATTGAGCTATCATAATACCGGGAACGAAAGGATCAAGCGTTTTGGCAAAATCGAGCTTCTTCACCTTGCACACGATAAACGCCGCCAACATTCCTCCGAGCAAGGCACCGTAGAACGCCATACCGTCCCCGACGTTGAAGAAATTCAGGATATTGCCGTCAAGTGACGACGGGACGCAGGCAACGTAATAAAGCCTTGCCCCGAGCATTCCGCCCACTATGCTCCAAAGCGAAATATCAAGAATGTCCGACGGCTTTATTCCGCGTTTGCGAGCTACCGGGACAATATAAGCAAACGCCAACGCCACCGCCGCCATTATCAGCAGATTGCTCCAATAAACGGTCAGCTTATTACTGCCGCCGAGCGGCACGGTAAAGGCTATCTGCGGAATTATGTAGGCATCTATCCCCAGCCCCGGGAATGCTATCAAGACATACTTACCGTCAGGGTCCTGCTCAACGCAGTTGTTATACGCATCGACACTCTCGGACGAACTCATCTCAGCTCCGGTACAAGCCACGGCAAAAGATACGATCACAGACAAAAGCAGTGCGACAACGGTCAGCTTTAATACGGACTTTTTCATAAAAACTCCTTTCACGGCATCGGCATAACAAGAGACAGCGTCCAATTGTCCGATCCAAACATTTTAGCGGGCAAAATCGCTATATCCTCAAGGGTCAACGCCTCGATCATATCGGGCACGTCAAACGGGTCGGTATCCGCACAATACGCGGAAAGCATTATATCGTCGGCAATGTCGGCGGTCGAATCGAACGCCCTGATATACTGCGCCAACGAAGCGCGCCGACAGCGTTCAAAATCGTTTCGGTCAAGGGACTGCGACGCACGCTCCACTTCATCACGTATGGCCTCAAGGACCCTCTCGGGCTCATCGGACGTGCCGGAAAAATAATTCATAGCAAAGCCGTCCCCGCCCGAATAGCCGAACGAGAACCCGGGAGTGATCAGTCCGTCATCCAAAAGTCGGTTATAGAGCTCTCCCGTGCCCGAGAAAAGCATATTATTCAGGATCCCCATAGCAAGGCTGCGACGGAGCATCTCCGTGCCGCACGCCGGCTCCGGATCCTTGACACCGATAAAGAAGACCGGGCGCGAAACGTTCATACGGCAAACTGTGCGATTCCTCATCACCTGCGGGGGCTCGCCACGAACGATCCTTGAAACACGCCCGACGTCCGGCACCTCATACGGCAGCTCCCGGTCACATATATCAAGCACGCGTTCGGGAGAAATATCCCCGCAGATCGAAAGGACCATATTATCCAATCGGTAAAACGCACCGTACGCATCGTAAAGCACCTGTGGGGTAATCCGCTTGATGGATGCAAGATCGCCTGCAATACCGTCGCGCACGCCCCTTGCTTTGTACATAGCGTGAAGGCAGTTCTCCATCGCGCGCTCATACGGATCGTCGCGATACATAAGTATCTCCTGCGCTATGATCCCGCGTTCCTTCTCCACGTTTTCCTCGGTAAAATACGGGTGAGTCACAAATCGGATCAGCTCGGAAAGACACTCCTCAACGCGGTCGGTAGCACTGAACGTGTAACGCGTCGCCGAATAGTTCGTATATGCGTTATCCTCGCCCCCGAGCTCGGCAAATATTTCATCGGAATTGATTCCATCGGCGTTTTCAAAGAGCTTATGCTCCAAAAAGTGAGCTGTCCCCTTCGGCAAGCGGAATTTTTTCTCTCCGATCCGGAATTCGCGATCTGCCGAACCGAAGCGGGTACCAAGCACCGCGCAACAGGTGGAAAGCTTCTTCGGGAAGACCAGAACGTCCAACCCGCTGTGATGCCTGAAGGCATAATATTTCTCACCAAGTCTCGCACTTTCGTGCAAGCGCATATCACTCGTCAAGGTCAAGGTCACCGCCCTTCAGTGTGCCTGCCAAAAAATACGAGGTATCAAGCGTAAGTCGTCTTGCCGCATCGACTATACCGTCGCGCGAGACCTCCATTATTTTTTGACGGTATTCTTCGATGCTTCGCGGGCCGCCGAAAGCTCTCGCCTCAATGCCGAAAAGCTCGTAATCCTCCGGATGATCCTCCGCCGAGCGGCAGTCGTCCTCGATCGACCGCTTGGCACACGTAAGCTCATCATCGGAAATATTACCGCGCCTTATCTCATCAAGCTGGCGCATTATCTCGTCACGGGCATTTCCGTAATTCTCGCGGTCGATACCGCAACCGACCGTGATCACGCCCTTGACGCAATCGTATGAGGAGGCGCAAAAATAGCACAGCGACAGCTTCTCGCGCACGTTCAAAAAAAGCTTCGACCTTGAGCCGTCGCCGAAAATGACGTTCATAAGCTCGGTCGCATAGTAGGTCTCGTCATCCAACACCGAATCGGTACGGAAGCCCAGGAGAAGATAGCTCTGATTATAGAGCCCCTCTTCCTCCACTGTCCGCGGATCCTTTGCACGTCGCACGATATTGACCGGAACAGGGGAGCCGCAAACAGGGTGCTTGCCCGAGAATCCGGGCACGAGGTGCCGTTCAAGCACCTCAATAACCGAACCGACTTCAGCACTCCCACAATAAAAAACGTCGACCGGAGCGGACGCGATCAATTCCCGCCGCCTTTTTTGAAAAAGCTCGGGAGTCAGACCGCGAATAAGCTCTTCCTCCCCCGAAAGGGATATGCCGTACGGATCGCCGTCAAACATAATCGAAGCAAATCGGTGCTTGGCGAATGCGTACGCGTAATTTTTCCTTGATCTTATATAGTTGATACGGTTGGTTTTGTCGTTCTCAACGTCCTTTTCACGGTATAGCGGTGCGAAAAAAATCTCCGACATCATCTCGACCGTTCCGTCAAGCAATGAGAGCCCCCCCGCTCGGTCCGCTACGGAAACGTATTCATCGTTAAGCAGCTGAGCGCGCACTCCGACAGTCTGACAGTCTCCCGATCTTCCGCTCATATCCGACAGGGTAGCGGCGTACAGATCCTCCGATCTGATGCAAAAGTCCTTGAACGACCGATATTTCGCCGTCCCCCTAAATGCCGCAGGTATCAGCATAGAATTGATCGGAGACAGCGACCGGTCGGTCGGAGCGGTAAGCGTTACCGACAGACGTGCGCTCTTAAACCGATCCGTGCGTATGTGTGACAGCCTTACGGCGTCACTTATCTGATAGGTTCTGTAATTCAAAATTCACTCCGTATATTCGGGCGTATGCTCGTGCCTGACGAAGAAAAAATCCTTCACCCTTGCCGCGGCATCGCGGAACTCGTACCACGCGATACGGTCGTAGTGCCGCGCATCAGCCGCTACGCCGCAACAATCCTTACAGCCGAGCTTTGCGGCAATATACATAGCCCGAAAAAGATGATATTCCTGAGTGACGACAATGAAGCTATCTATCTTATAAACGTTTTTGGCTCGCCAGATGCTGTCGTACGTGGAAAGCCCGTACGGATCGGTAATGATATCCTCCACGGGCACTCCGGCGGCAACGGCGTACGCCTTCATTGCCGAGGGCTCGTCGTATTCCGACGGTTCCTCGCCGTCCCCACTCATAAGGATCAACGAAGCCGCCCCGGACATATAAAGCGAAACGGCGGCATCGACCCGATCGGAAAGGCGCTCACTGAGGGAGCCGTCCCCGTTCACCTTCGTTCCGAGAACGATTATACAACCGTACTCACCGATCGGGGCATCCGTAATATATCTGCCGCCGAACGACTTGACCGAGGCACTGACGGTGACAAGCGAAAGCGACATAAGGATCGCGGCTCCCGCAATAAGGCAGACCAACCGAACGATATTTTCCTTACGCGGGAACGTCCGCAAAGTGTCCGCTATCCCGGAGCCGAGCTTTTTCAAAAAAGCCTTAAACTCAGCCATTCGTCTTTCGAATAATACTTTCCGCCGCCGCATTGAGGCAATCGCAATCGTACTCCTCTATCTTTCCCGCATCACAAAGCTCCGCGATACGGGGATCTATCGGCATACGGGCAAGAAGGTCGTAGCCGAAATCCTTCGCAACCTCGTTGATGCCGCTCTCGCCGAAGATCTTGATCTCCCTGCCGCAGTCGGGGCACTTGACGTAGCTCATATTCTCCACGACACCGAGCACGGGAATATTCATCATATTCGCCATATTCGCCGCCTTCTTTACTATCATCGAAACGAGCTCCTGCGGGCTTGTAACTATAACTATGCCGCTGAGCGGAATTGATTGGAATACGGTAAGCGGAACGTCACCCGTTCCGGGGGGACAGTCAACGAACATATATTCAACGCCGTCCCAGATAACGTCGGTCCAAAACTGCTTGACCGTTCCGGCGATGACCGGACCGCGCCACACGACGGGAACCGTCTCGTCGTCAAGCAGAAGGTTGGTGGACATAATATCTATCCCGAGGCGACTTCTTGCCGGGAACATTCCGTGCTCGTCGCCCTCGATCCCGGCACCGATGCCAAAGGATTTCGGGATAGACGGACCGGTAATATCGGCGTCAAGGATAGCGGCGTGATGCCCCTTGCGCTCCATCAATATCGCGAGCATAGAGGTCACGAGGGATTTGCCTACCCCGCCCTTTCCGCTGACGACACCGATAACGTGCTTAACACTGCTGAGCTCGTTTGCGGGCTCAATGAGGCTCTCTTTGTTTCTTGATGAACAGTTCTCCGAGCAGGAGGAACAATCGTGAGTACATTCTGACATAATAATTCTCCATTCTTTGTGTTACTGAACATTATACACCATTACTATCATTTTTTCAAGGGCAACGGCAAAAAATCGGCTTGCACAAACATTTTATCGTGCGTAGCTCTTGAAATTCGGAGAGAAAAGGGGTATACTATAGATAAATATTGTTATTTTGGGAGGATTTATGGTCAACAAACTCGAAAAGCTCAAGGAATTCAAGGGGATCGAAGGTCCTGTTCTTACAATAGTTATGGACGGGGTCGGCTTGGCTCCGGAGGGACCCGGCAACGCTGTCAAGCGCGCGTACACTCCTACGCTCGATATGCTGCTTGAAAAACATCCCACGGTAAAGCTTAAGGCCCACGGAACGGCGGTCGGGCTTCCGTCCGACGACGATATGGGAAATTCCGAGGTCGGTCATAACGCCATCGGCTCGGGTCAGGTATTCGCGCAGGGCGCAAAGCTCGTCTCCTCGTCGATAGAAAGCGGAAAAATGTTTGCCTCGGACACTTGGAATTCACTCATATCCAACGTAAAAGACAGCGGAACTCTGCATTTTATCGGGCTCTTCTCCGACGGCAACGTTCATTCGCATATTGATCACCTTAAGGCTATGATAAGCGAAGCGGCCCGCGCCGGAGTAAAGCGCATACGCGTTCACACTCTGCTTGACGGCAGAGACGTGGGCGAGACCTCGGCACTCAACTATATAGAACCGTTTGAAGAATTCCTCGCGGCTCTGCGTGCCGAAGGCACAGACGCGAAAATCGCCTCCGGCGGCGGCAGAATGAAGATAACGATGGATCGCTACGAGGCGGATTGGAGTATGGTGGAGCGCGGATGGCACACCCACGTGCTCGGTGAAGGAGAACAGTTCGGCAGTGCCGCCGACGCTGTAAAAGCCTACCGCGACCGCTATCACGTAATAGATCAGGATCTCCCCCCCTTCGTTATCGCCGAAAACGGCAAGCCGATCGGCACGGTGGAGGACGGCGACAGCGTGATCTTCTTCAACTTCCGCGGCGACCGTGCAATAGAAATATCCAAAGCCTTCGATCAAGCCGATTTTGATAAATTCGACCGTGTCAGATATCCGAAGGTAGTATACGCCGGTATGCTTGAATATGACGGCGATACTCACATCCCCTCGCGCTACCTCGTATCCCCGCCGGAGATCACCAATACTATGACCGAGTTCCTCTGCGCCACCGGCGTGACCGAGCTTGCCATCTCCGAAACTCAGAAGTTCGGGCACGTCACCTATTTCTGGAACGGAAATTACTCGGGCAAGTTCGACGAATCTCTGGAAACTTATATTGAGATCAAGTCCGACGTGGTCCCGTTTGAACAGCGTCCGTGGATGAAGTGTGCCGATATAACCGACAAGCTCATTGAATGTATGCGTTCGGGCAAATACCGTTATCTGCGCGTAAACTTCCCGAACGGCGATATGGTCGGTCATACCGGTAATCTTGAGGCTACGATCTGCTCCATGGAAGCACTCGACCTTCAGCTTGCACGTATACTCGCGGTAGTTGACGAGCTCCACGGTGCGGCCATCATCACCGCCGATCACGGAAACGCAGACGAGATGTACGAAACCGACAAGAAAACGCACGCTCCCAAAGCGAACAAGGACGGAAGCTTCAAGGCAAAGACAAGCCACACCCTGAATCCCGTGCCCTGCATCATCTACGATAACTTCAGCTCCGACTGCTACAAGGTTAAGGAGGACGTCGGCGAATTCGGGCTCTCCGACATTGCGGCGACCAACGTCAACCTGCTGGGCTACAAGGCTCCCGATATCTGGGATCCCTCGATCATAGAGGTGAAATAAATGCCTTATATAACGGAGTTGCACTGTCACACGGGCGAGGTGAGCAAATGCGCCTCCATAACCAACGAGGACGTCGTAGACCTGTACGTTCGCACCGGTTATACCTCGCTTACGGTCACGAATCACCTCAGCCGTTTTACCTTCGGAGAAAATAACCGCGATAAGTATAAGGGCTCGGATGCTTGGGAAGAAAAAATCGCTTTCTTCCTCGGCGGGGTCGAGCATCTGCGAGCGGTGGCCGGAAACAGGCTCAACATCCTTTGGGGTGTTGAGCTCCGGTCAAACACCGACAATAACGACTACCTTATCCATCACGTAACGGAGGAATTTTTGCTCGATCACCCGACGTTGCTTGACGAAAAGGTTCCGGTAGTTTCGCAGTGGGTGCGCGAAGCCGGCGGGCTGTTCTGCCAGGCGCACCCCTTCCGCAATATGATGAGGGTGCGCGATCCCGGACTGTTCGACGCGACCGAGGTATACAACGGAAGCACGGCGCACGATTCGCACAACGACCTTACCGTCGTGTGGGCGAAGCGGTTCGATCTCATCCCCCTCTCGGGGAGCGACCTTCATTCCACTAAAGCTCCGCCGACCGGAGGCATTGTAACCGAGCAACCCATACGCGACAACGAGGAGCTCTACGACATCCTCGTAAACCGTCGCTTTACGCCTCTCCATCCGGGCGAGATGCCTATCTATTACCCTATAGCCAGCGATAACTGAATTTAATATTTCACGAAGAAACAACCTTACAAGGAGGTCTTTATGGAAAACAAGATACGGGTTACGGTCTGGAATGAATTCAGGCACGAGAAAAGCAAGGAAAACGTAAAAGCGCTCTATCCCAACGGATTACACGCCGTTGTGGGAGATTTTCTTGCCGAGACCGGCGATATGGAGATCACGCTTGCCGCGCTTGACGACGAGGATCAGGGCTTGCCCGATGACGTCCTCGACAACACCGACGTACTTATCTGGTGGGGACATACCGCGCATAAGGAAGTCAGCGACGGGCTCGTCGCAAAGATACAGAAGCGCGTCTACCTCGGCAAGATGGGCTTTATCGGACTCCACTCGGCACATCATTCAAAGCCCTTTCGCACGATAGTCGGAACGAACGGCAATCTTCAGTGGGGACGCAATCAGCGTGAGGTGGTTTGGAACCTTATGCCCTCGCACCCCATCGCCGCGGGGATCCCCGACCATTTCCTTATTGAAGAGGAGGAGATGTATTCCGAGCCCTTCTACATTCCGCAACCCGATGCGCTCGTGTTCGGGAGCTGGTTTGAGGACGGAAACATCCTCCGCAGCGGGTGCTGCTTCATCCGCGGTGCCGGAAAGGTCTTTTGGTTCCAACCGGGACACGAGACCTGCAAATCATTCTTCAACCCTTACGTGCGCCGCATAATCACCAACGCAGTCTATTGGGCTGTGCCGTCGGTTGAGGGGCAAATTATAGAGAATAAATGT
Source organism: uncultured Lachnospiraceae bacterium (assembly GCA_964461635.1). Lineage (GTDB taxonomy): Bacteria > Bacillota > Clostridia > Oscillospirales > CAG-272 > RGIG3994. The sequence goes on along the minus strand of CAYWVC010000010.1, from coordinate 1,248 downwards.
CCGCACATCACGGAACCCATAATAGGTGAATTTGCGTCCAAAGAGGAATAAAATTATGACTCTTGATGCCATCAAGCACGAGATAAGCGACGAGCTTCGACGCGTCAGATCCGAAGCCGCCGATCTGTCGGATGCCGAGCTCTATCCCGAGCTCCAAAAGCTGATCGCCCGAGCGGTGAGCCGTGTAGCCCTTTGCGAAAGCGCAACCGATCTTGAAAGATTGAACGACCTGTTCAACGCCATCGAGGATACATACAATTCCTGCCGTGCCGAAATCACGGGAGCAACCGATGAGATCGCATTGTTCGACCTTGATTTTGAGCTTGACGGCGACAACGACGGCTCGGACGCCGACTTCGGGCACGACGGCAACGAAGATGAGCCGGAGGACGAAGAGGACGAAGCAGATGACTGTGACGAAGAAACCGACGGCGAGGATGAAGGCATCTCCCCCGAGCACGAGCGCGAGATTGCCGCGTGCGTGGCGGAAATCGAGGAATTCTATAAAAAGAATCACTCTAAAGGCGGACTGTCCGAGCGAAATCGGCTGAAAGCCCTTAGATCCCGAGCGCTCGACCGTGTGGAAGCCACGCGCACGACACCGCAGCTTACGGATGCCGTAATAGCGTATCGCAAGAGCTTCGCGAAATATGAAAAAAGCCTCGCAAGCTACGACAGATTTCAAGCCGCAAAGCCCGCGTTCGACAAGGATCATAAGCTAAGCGGCAAGCTGAATTTCGTAAGACTTGCAGCGGGCATACTTGCTACGGTCGGAGGGGTGGTTTACGGCCTCGTTTCCGATCCGCAATGGGATAGTCTTTCGATAGCCGTAACCTGCTTCGGCGGGATATACATCCTGATGAGCGCGCTCTATGCGATACTTTCGGCGGCAACCAAGAAACGGTGCACCTCCGTATACCGAAGCACGGCGTTTGCCCGCCTTATCCTTGCCGCGGTAGCGTTGACGGCTTCGATAACGGTTGGGATAGTATTCCCCGATTTCGGTATACCGTACGCTTTGCTTGCGTCGTCGCCGCTGACGCTGTTAGGCATTGCCGTATATCTACTCTGCCGGATCAAGCTCTCAATGTACGCCCGACATCAGAGATCGCCGAAAAAACATCCATAATAACCGCGACGGCATTCCGCTCAATGATTGAACGGAATGCCGTCGCGGTTATGCTGTATTTTTCAATAATTCTCCGGCTTTATTTCAAAGTAGCTCTGCGGATGAGCGCAGACCGGGCA
>CAYWVC010000009.1:33539-38818 GCA_964461635.1 uncultured Lachnospiraceae bacterium | reverse complement strand
AAATATTTACGCCGGGGCTATTGAATTGTGGCGGAAAAAGTGATATTATAGGTCCTCGGATCAAGTTGAAAAGGGGAATTTAATCAAATGAAAAAAAGAATTATCTGTCTGATACTTTCGCTGTGTCTGTGCCTCGGCATAATGCCCGCGGCAGTGCTGGCTGCCGATATTCCGGGCAACGGCAACGACGGCGACGTCGTTATATTCTACACTAACGATATTCACACCCACGTTGACAACTCCGAGATAACCTACTCAAAGCTTGCCGCGCTCAAGGCGAGCTACGGCAACGCATTGCTCCTTGATGCCGGCGACCATATTCAGGGGACGGCGTACGGCTCGATGGACAAGGGCAAGACGATCGTTGAGCTGATGAACGCCGTGGGCTACGATGCGGCGACCCTCGGCAATCACGAATTCGACTACGGTATGTCGGGCTGCTTGCAGGCGATCGAATGGGCGAATTACCCCTACCTATCCTGCAATTTCTATCACGAATCGAACGGGCAGGTCGGCGACACCGTGCTCGATGCATATCGGATATTTGAGGTCGGCGGCGTGAAGATCGCCGTGATCGGCATCACCACGCCGGAGTCCTTCACGTCCTCCACTCCCGCCTATTTCCAGGACGGCAACGGGAACTATATCTACGGCATTGCGGGCGGCAACGACGGCTCGGCACTTTACGCCGCCGTGCAATCGGCGATCGACGGGGCTTCGGGCAAGGCGGATTTCGTGATCGCGCTCGGGCATCTCGGGATCGACGCGTCTTCCGACCCTTGGCGCTCGGAGGACGTTATAGCCAACACGACGGGGCTTGACGCTTTTATCGACGGGCACTCGCACTCGACCGTCCCGATGAGGGAGGTCGCCGACAAGGGTGGGAACACCGTCGTGCTGACCCAGACCGGCGAATATTTCGGCGCGGTCGGCAAGCTTGTGATCTCGGGCGGGAAGATCACGACCTCGCTCCTGACGAAGGACGATTTCGCAAACGTCACGCCCGACGCGACGGTCAAGGCGATCGAGGACGCTTGGATCGCCGAGATCGATGCGAAGCTCGGGGAGAAGATAGGCTCGGCGGACGTGACTCTCAACAACTATGACGAGGCAGGGAACCGCCTCGTGCGAATTCAGGAGACGAATTCGGGCGATTTCGTTACCGATGCGCTCTATTATCTGTTTGACAGTATGGGTATGGACGTTGACTTTGCCATGATGAACGGTGGCGGCATCCGCAATCAGGCGGTCACGGGCGATCTTACTTACAGGACCTGTAAGGAGATACATACCTTCGGCAACGTTGCCTGCCTGCAGACCGTGACGGGGCAGCAGATGCTTGACGCGCTCGAATGGGGCGCACGAGATCTTGGTACAAGCGAAAACGGCGGCTTTTTGCAGGTGTCGGGGTTGACCTACAAGATAGATACGAGCATTCCCGATACGACGCAAAAGGACGACAAGGGCGTTTGGTGCGGTGCGCCGACCGGCGAATACCGCGTGCACGACGTAAAGGTCTACGACAAGGCAACCGATACTTGGTGCGATCTTGATCTTCAGGCAACATATAATCTTGCGGGATACAATTACACGCTCCGCGATCTCGGCGACGGGTACGCTATGTTTGAGGGTGCGGTCAACGTGCTTGACTACGTGATGGAGGACTATATGGTCCTTGCGAGCTACGTAAAGGCGTTTGAAAACGGGACGGTCGGAGCGACCAATTCGCCTCTTGCGGCAAAGTACCCGGGGCTGACCGTCGATTACGGAACGGTGAACGGGAGCGGGCGAATTGTGTTCGCCTCCGCGTCCTCCTCGGTGACCGACACGGAGACAGACACGGACACCGATACGGACTCAACTACTGCGGTGCCGTCGGAAAATGACGGCGAGTCCTCCGATTTGACGGTGCTGTGGATCATCATTGCCGCGGCCGCTGTCGGAATCGCCGTTGCGGCTGCCGTGCTGATCTTCCGCAAAAAGAAAAAGGATAATTAAAGTGCCGAAAAGCACACGCAAAATCTCGTAATATTTGAGAAAAGCTCTTGACACAGGGGAGAATGAGTGGTATAATAATTCCACCTCTGTGAACAGAGCTTTTTTCAGTATGCCCGCGCCAAGGAGCCGTGCACAGAGGGAGGTACGAACGCCCGACGTAAAGCGTTCGGGCAAATTTTTTAAGGAGGTGCCGAAAAGCAAATGGCTAATGACGCAAGAGTCAAGGTTACTCTCGTATGCAGTGAATGCAAGCAGAGAAACTACGACACAAAGAAAAACAAAAAGAACGATCCGGACAGGCTTGAGATGAAGAAGTACTGCAAATTCTGCCGCAAACACACTCTTCACAAGGAATCCAAGTAACGGGGGACGGTCAGATGAAATCAATGAAAAGAGTATTGGTGCTCGTCGCACTGCTTGCTCTCGTTACGTCGCTTCTGACACTCACGTGCTTCGCGGATACCGAAGCCGCCGACGCCGACGTCACCACCGGTGAGGTCACGGAAGCTCCCGCCGACAGCGGCGAGGACAGCGCTTCCGCAACCGTTACCGACGGCGGAAGCGAAACGAAGGCTCCGACCGATTCGACGACCACCGCGGCCGGCGATACGGACGATGAAGAAGAAAGCGCGGGGGATTCGATCCTTTGGACTCTGATACCGCTTGGTGTGGTCCTTGTGGCGATCGCCGTGTGTGCCGTGATATTCTTCGGAATACCGAAACGCCGCGTGAAGACGCTTAAGTTCCTGCGCGGACTTAAGAGCGAGTGGAAGAAGATCTCCTGGTACAGCTGGAAGCAGACTTGGAAGGGAACGCTCGTCGTCGTCATCGTCGCGGTCGTGATCGCGATCGTCGTCGGCTTGCTCGACCTTGGATTTACGAAGGGAATCGAAGCACTGACGGAATTTATCGGACCTTTGCTTAAATAAAGGTATAAACGATGAGCGACATAAACGAAATGAACGTTGGACCGAGATGGTATGTGGCGCACACCTATTCGGGCTACGAAAATAAGGTCAAGGCGAGCCTTGAGAAGGTCATCGAGAACCGCGGACTTGAGCATCTTATCTACGATATCAGGATCCCGGTCGAGACGACTGTCGAAAAGGGAAGCGACGGCAACGCCGACAAGATCGTGGAAACAAAGATCTTCCCCGGCTACGTCCTCGTAAAAATGACTATGACCGACGAGAGCTGGCACGCTGTCAGAAATATCAGCGGTGTCACCGGCTTTGTCGGACCGGGCTCCAGGCCCACTCCGCTTTCGGAGGACGACGTTGAGGCTCTCAACATCGAAGAAAGAAAAGTTAAAGCGGCATTCAGCGTCGGTGACAACGTGACGATCACGGACGGGCTCTTCTCGGGCTATTCGGGAACGGTACAGTCGGTCTCGGATGACCTCAGAACGGTCACGGTGCTCGTAAAGCGCGGTCGGCGCGATATGCCCGTTGAGCTTGACTCCTCAATGGTCAGGCGCGACAATTAATCAAAACAGCGGCAAACGCCGCAATCAGTGGGAGGGGGAAAATTTCACCGATTCTCCCGTACAAACCACATTGGAGGTAATTTAGCAATGGCAAAGAAAGTTTTAGGCTATATCAAGCTGCAGCTCCCCGCCGGTAAGGCGACGCCGCAGCCCCCGGTAGGACCCGCGCTCGGACAGTACGGTGTCGCTATTCCGGTATTTACGAAGGAATTCAACGAAAGAACGAAGAATGACATCGGACTTATCATCCCCGTCGTTATCACTGTCTACGCCGACCGTTCCTTCACGTTTATAACGAAGACCCCTCCGGCAGCTGTTCTTATCAAGAAGTATGCCGGTATCGAGACGGCTTCCGCAACCCCGAACAAGACGAAGGTTGCAAAGCTGACGAAGGATCAGGTCAGAAAGATCGCCGAAACGAAGATGCCCGACCTTAACGCGGCATCCATCGAGGCGGCAATGAGCATGATCGCCGGAACTGCCCGCAGCATGGGCGTTACCGTCGAGGACTGAGGAGGTAGCGAGAGATGAAAAAGGGTAAGAATTATCAGGACAGTGTTAAGCTGCTTGAAAAGGGCAAGCTTTACGATCCGTCCGAGGCACTTGCACTCGTATGCCAGACCTCAAAGGCAAAGTTCGATGAGACCGTAGAGGTCCACGTCCGTCTCGGCGTTGACTCGCGTCACGCTGATCAGCAGGTAAGAGGCGCTGTCGTACTTCCCAACGGAACGGGTAAGAAGGTTCGCGTCCTCGTCTTCACCAAGGGTGATAAGGTTCAGGCGGCTCTTGACGCAGGCGCGGAATACGCCGGCGGTCCCGAGTATGCCGAGAAGATTCAGAAAGAGAATTGGTTCGACTTCGACGTCGTTATTGCCAGCCCCGATATGATGCCGGTCATCGGTCGTCTCGGCCGTGTGCTCGGTCCTAAGGGACTTATGCCTAACCCGAAGGCGGGTACCGTTACCCCCGACGTTGCGAAGGCAGTTAAGGAAGCCAAGGAAGGTAAGATCGAATACCGCCTTGACAAGAGCAATATCATTCACTGCCCGATCGGTAAGGCATCCTTCGGTGCCGAGAAGCTCACGGAGAACTTCAACACTCTTCTGGGCGCGATCATTAAGGCGAAGCCTGCCGCCGCGAAGGGTCAGTACATCAAGAGTTGCGTTCTCGCATCCACGATGGGCCCCGGCGTAAAGGTCAATCAGGCAAAGTTGGGCTGATAAAAGCTAAAAATTGCGGGGGCGTTACCTTGTTTAAGGTATTGTCCCCGTGCTTTTTTGATTTTAACGTTTTGTGCCGCCGCGCGTCGGCGGGAAGGAGTAAATATGTCAAAGAGATCAAATAGTTTGATTGGTAATTCCGCTTTGATGTCTATCGTTTACATTGTGCTCGGCGTACTGTTTATCTTGTTTAAGAACAGTATTTTGAGCTGGATTATGACGGTAGCCGGAGTGCTTCTTGTTGTCTACGGTATCGTTGCAATGATACGAGGGGCTGTGTTTCCCGGGGCGTTGAGCCTTATCGGAGGTATTGTTATCCTCGTTTGCGGCTGGATGATCGTTGAGGTAGCCCTTATCGTTCTCGGCGTATTTCTTGCCGTCAGGGGATTGGTTGATCTTATCAATGCATTGAAAAGGAAGAAAAAACAGCTTTTGCCTATTCTTTACGCGGTTATAACCGTTTTGTGCGGTGTGTTCCTCGTCGCGGCAAAGTGGGTGGTCGTGGATTGGGTATTCATCGTGATAGGAGTCGTACTTATTATCGACGGTGTTTGCGGTCTGCTCGGCGCCAAAAG
>CAYWVC010000009.1:0-33439 GCA_964461635.1 uncultured Lachnospiraceae bacterium | reverse complement strand
TGATAGGAGTCGTACTTATTATCGACGGTGTTTGCGGTCTGCTCGGCGCCAAAAGTTGAAAACACCGCCGCACGGCTGATTTTACGGGGGTCCTTAACGGAGAATGTGCAGAGACTGCGGATTGACTTTCTGCGGTTTTGACGCTATAACAGCGGTATGGGTATACGATGGCATTTGTAATACAAATATGAAACTTTTTGAGGCATAAAAAGCCTTCTCCTGCGGGAGAAGGGGGACCACGTTAGTGGTGGATGAGGAGTCAAATGATACCTTACAACAAAAAACTCGTGTCGAATGCGCGAACGCTACGAAAAAATATGACACCCGAGGAAAAGCATCTGTGGTATGATCTTCTGACAAGACTTCCATTTAACGTAAGACGACAGCATAATATTGAAAACTATATTGTCGACTTTTACATAGCGAAAAAGAAGATCGTTATTGAGGTGGATGGTATACAGCACTTATCGCCTGAACACAAAAAAGCAGACGAACAAAGAAGTGCGTTCTTATCTTCGTGGGGAATTTCTGTTTTGCGATATTCAAACGATAATATACGAAATAATTTCAACGCTGTCGCAGATGATATATTGAAGCATCTTGAACTGGATTATTGTGATCTGAGACCTATAAAATAACACCTCATCCGTCAGCCTTTGGCTGCCACCTTCTCCCGCTGGAGAAGGCTTGGCTAAACTGCTTTTTCTGCTTATAAAAACAAAGTTCCCACAAACCGTAAACTTTGGTCTGTGGGAACTTTTTGTTGTGGCAATTTCGCCGATAATAACATCGTGCATTGCCGTGCGGCGGTGTTTTTTGCTTAATTATCGTTTACGTGCGCTTTTATTTGTTCAAACGTCTCGTCGCTTATGACGTGCTCTATACGGCAGGCATCCTCGGCGGCGGTTTCGTCGCTGACACCGAAGCTCTTCAGCATAGCGGTCAGCACACGGTGTCGCTCAAGGATCTTGTTTGCCACGTCGTGACCGGCTTCGGTCAGCGTAATGCAACCGAAAGCGTCTATATCAATAAAGCCCTCACGCTTCAATATCCCCATAGCCCGACTTACGCTGGGCTTGGAGTAGCCCGAGTAGTGGGCAACGTCGATGGATCGGACGCTCCCTTTTTGCTCGGAGAGGACGAGAATATTTTCAAGGTACATTTCGGTCGATTCGGTCTGCTTCAAATATCTCACCTCTGATCTTACGTAGTGTATTTAGTATATCACATACCGAAAAATAAATCAAGTCCCGCGACTGTTATTGTTTCACTTTGCTTGACATACGCGTACAAAGAAAGTATAATATTACTGTATTTAAGGTAAAGATCACGGAGGTCTGCATGATGTTTTCCGGAACTGTGGAGTATTCGAAAAATATTCCCCTGACAGAGGGGGAGTTTGACGTTATAGTTTGCGGCGCGGGTCCCGCCGGAGTGTGTGCCGCGGTCTCTGCCGCACGGCAGGGCTCACGCGTGCTGTTGACCGAAAGGTACGGCAGCGTGGGCGGGATGCTTACGATGGGGGCAGTGTCGCCGTTGCTCGGAGCGGTCAGCAACGGTACGATGTACGATGAGGTTTGCGAGAGGATCAAGACGGGCGAGACCTCGTTCGTGAAAACGAGAAACGGGCGAGAGGTCCTTGTGGATCGGGAGGTCACAAAGGCGGCTCTTGACCGTATGCTCTCGGAAGCCGGGGTTACCGTTTGGCTTGGCACCGCGGTTGCGGATGCTTTGACCGAGGTCACCGGGGACGGGCGTCGGTGCGTTACGGGTGTCGTACTCTCAACGCAAAGCGGACTTCGCGCGGTCAAGGCGAACGCCGTTATAGATTGCACGGGTGACGGATGCGTTGCGGCTCTTGCCGGATGTGAATTCCGCGTCGGTCGCGAAGGTGACGGGCGGCTTCAGCCTATGTCGCTTGAGTTTGTGTTGGACAACGTTAAGCCGGATGCTATCACGGTGTTCGGTGGCTCCGATCCGGTTAAGATCCCGTCGGGACCCTTTGCCGGTATGGAGTTTCGGGAGCTTTGCAAGCAGAAAAATCTTGAAGGCGAGCTGCCCGAAAACGTTACGATAGTGCGACTTCACACAAAGGTCTGCCCCACCGAGCGCGGGGTGAACGCAACGCAGGTCAACGGATACGATCCGCTCGATCCGTCGTCGATCGCTGCCGCCGAAACGGAGCTTCGTGCACAGATCGGCGTAATAGTTGACTTTTTGCACAAGTACGTTCCGGGGTATGAGGATTGCCGGGTCGTTGATTCGGCGGATACCGTCGGCGTACGCGAATCCCGACGTATCGTCGGTATGGATTCGGTGTGCGACGCCGACGTTGAGGAGGGGAGAACGCGCCCCGATGCAATAGTGCACAAAGCGTGGTTCCTTATTGACATACATAATCCGTCCGGCGGCGGACAGGCGGAGGGACATTCGCATATGGCTCAGCCTTACGATATCCCGTACGGAGCACTTGTGCCGATTGACACCGACGGCTTGCTTGTGGCAGGACGGTGCATATCGGGAACGCACCGTGCGCACGCCTCCTATCGGGTAATGGCGATATGTATGGCTATGGGGGAAGCGGCGGGCATCGCCGCCTCACTTGCCGCGAGTCGCGGCTTGAGTCCGAGCGGAATCTCCGCAGAGGATATACGAACGGTGCTTGCCGCCCGCGGAGTGGAGCTGTAAGCCCTTGGCTTGCGTGGCATTTGCACGGAAAGGATAAGAATGATGAAAGCAGTAATAACGGTCACGGGACGTGACGATACCGGTATAATCGCGGGAGTGAGCTCACTTTGCGCCGAATGTAACGCAAACGTTATAGATATCAGCCAAAGCGTGGTCAACGGTTACTTTGCGATGATAATGATAGTGGGAATAGATGATCTGAACGTGAGCTTTTCCGATTTTGCCGACCGTATGACGGCGTTTGGCAAGGCTCGGGGCTTGGTCGTGTCGGCAATGCACGAGGATATATTCAATACTATGCATCATATTTGACGGCATTAAAAGCCGATCTTTACTGAAGGGGATCGAGCCCGTGCATTTTCGCGGGCTCGGATATAAGCTATGATTAATACAGCCGATATACTTGAGACAATCGGTATGATACGCGAGGAGAACCTTGACATTCGGACGGTCACTATGGGCATATCCCTTATGGATTGCGTGAGTGACGACGAATCGAGGCTTTGCGACAAGATATACGATAAGATAACGAAAAAAGCCGAGCACCTCGTCGCTACGGGTGAGGCTATATCAAAGGACTACGGTATTCCGATAGTGAACAAGAGGATATCGGTCACCCCGATATCGCTGGTCGGCGGAGCTGTCTCGGACGAGGAGGGCTTCGTCCGCTTGGCGAAGACTCTGGACCGTGCGGCGGAAGCCGTCGGGGTGAATTTTATCGGGGGCTTTTCCGCGTTGGTTCATAAGGGTATGACTCGCGCCGAGCGTACGCTGATCGGGGCTATTCCCGAGGCGTTGACCGAGACGGGGCTCGTTTGCTCATCGGTAAACGTCGCAACGACCAAGGCGGGCATCAATATGGATGCTATCCGTATGATGGGGAGCGCGATAAAGCGCACGGCATATCTGACGCGGGACAACGGTTCGCTCGGATGTGCGAAGCTCGTGGTCTTTGCCAACGTGCCGGAGGATAATCCGTTTATGGCAGGAGCCTTCTGCGGTGTCGGAGAGCCCGACTGCGCAATAAACGTCGGCGTATCCGGTCCGGGGGCGGTTGCTTCTGCCGTCAAGCGAGCGGGGGACTGTGACCTTTCGGCTTTGGCGGAGGTAATAAAGAAGACCGCCTTCAAGATAACGAGGGTCGGTCAGCTTGTGGCGACCGAGGCATCGCAAAGACTCGGGGTGCCGTTCGGCATCGTCGATCTGTCGCTTGCACCCACTCCCGCCATTGGGGATTCCGTGGCGCGTATACTTGAGAATATGGGGGTAGGCGTTTGCGGCGGATATGGCACGACGGCGGCACTTGCTATGCTTAACGATGCCGTGAAGAAGGGCGGCGTTATGGCGTCGAGCAGTGTCGGCGGGCTTTCGGGTGCCTTTATCCCGGTTTCGGAGGACGAGGGGATGATCGCCGCGGCGACGTCGGGAGACTTGACCCTTGAAAAGCTGGAGGCAATGACTGCGGTATGCTCGGTCGGACTTGATATGATCGTCGTGCCCGGCGACGTTGATGAGGACGTTATCTGCGGAATGATAGCGGACGAGATCTCCATAGGCGTTGCAAATACGAAGACCACCGCCGTTCGGGTCATCCCCGCTTACGGCAAGCGGGTCGGCGACGTTGTGAGCTTTGGCGGACTGCTCGGCAGTGCGCCGGTGATGCCGGTCAAGAGTGCCTCGCCCTCGCGCTTTATTTCGCGCGGTGGGCGGATACCGGCACCGATACATTCGCTGAAGAATTAATATATTTATGGAAGAAAGAAGATATTTCATTGCCGTGGACGGCGGCGGAACCAAAACGAAGGGGATCCTGACCGACGGGAAGGGCAACGGGCTTGCAAGCCTCACGGTCGGTGCAACGAATCCCAACGACGTGGGCTCGGACGTTACGGTTGAGCGGCTCGTGGGACTGATCCGCGCACTGCTGAACGGTGCTTCGCCCGCCGTCACCGTTTGTGCCGGGATAGCCGGTGCCGGGGGACGAGGCGAAGAGCTTGAGAGGGCGATCACGGAAAAAGTTCCGTTTGCCAAGGTCAAGGTGGTCAGCGACGTTATGCTGACGCTTGCCGCAGAGCTACCCGATGAGGATGGCTGTTGCCTTATCAGCGGCACCGGGAGCGTGTGCTATGCACAGCGCGGTGGCGAGCTTCACCGCATCGGCGGTTGGGGCTGGATCATAGACAGCGGCGGATCGGGTTACGATATCGGGCGCGACGGGCTGGAGGCGGTGCTTGCCGCTTACGACGGCAGGCGAAGCACTACGCTCCTGACCGAACTCGTTACCGAAAAGCTCGGGAAGCACCCGAGCCTTGCACTTTCGGATATCTATGCGGGCGGCAAGCCGTTCGTTGCCTCGTTTGCTCCCTGCGTCATTTCGGCGGCGGAGGCGAACGACTCCGTGGCTGTTGCGATAATTGAAAGAAATATGGACTGCCTTGCGGAGTATCTGCAAGCCGCATCGGTATTCTTCGGGGGCGGGGAAGCGTTTAAAGCCGTAATGTCGGGCGGTATATTGATGAATCATACGTACTGCGTCGGGGCTTTAGCGCGAATTTGCAGTGCTCGCGGAGTGCCGGCGCATCTTGTACGCGCAAGCAAGGACCCGGTCTGCGGTGCGCTTTCCATTGCAATGAAAAAATAATTATCCGTTGAAGACGGCGGTGCTCCGTGCCGATGGGCATAAGTCACTGCCGTCTTTACCTTCGCCTATTCTTTTATTGAAATAGAGCTCCAAGGCGCGCTTGCGAAGTCGGAAAACGCTTCGGCGCGATATGCCGAGCAGCTCGGCGCAGACCTCAAACGTGTTTCCGTTTATGTAGTGCTGTATAAGCAACAGCCTTTCCGACGACGGGTACAGTGAGGTGACCGAGCGGTGCAGCTCAAAGAGGTCGGCTTTTACGGCATCCAAATCTACGTTGGCGTAGTCCCCGAGGCTTTCCGATGATTCAAGTATGCTTTTAAGCTTGCGGTAGCAGGACAGCGTGGTGTCGGCTTTCATAATGCGTTCGTCCGAGGTCATAACAGGGACTCCTTTCCGTTTTAATAATGCAGGCGGATTTCCGAATTACAAAGCATTCGGATTTGCAAATGTTTTTCTTGAAAAATTGATATGCCTCTTGACAAAAGACGGCATATAGCCTATAATAAGGACAGTTGAATTGCTTGCCGCGGGGCTGTCGGCATTGCAGATAGATTATATCGCAAAACCGTAATAATGTCAATGGCCATTTTGGAAAATGCGAATGTTTGTCTATTACGCATATAATTGCGACGGGTAATTGTGCAAAAATATGCGTAAGTAATGATCGGCGGGGGGCAAGCCCGGCGTTATCGGAGGAAAGGAAACCGTTATGAATTATAATAGGTTTGAAGCACTTCTTAAGAGTCACGGCACCACAGTGTATCGCGTGGCAAAGGCTACGGGAATATCAAACTCTACGTTTACCGATTGGAAGAACGGGAGATCCACACCGAAGGCGGATAAGCTCAAGCTGATCGCCGATTATTTTGACGTGCCCGTGGACTACCTTATCGGCAGTGATGCCGAGCTCGCCGTGGAGCGACGGAGCTACAAGGCGGCGGTGGCGCGTAAGATGGTCCCGATCATCGGCATAATTCGTGCCGGCACACCGATAATAACGAATGAGACACTTCTCGGCTACGAGCTTGCCGACATCGACGATGCGGACGATTATTTTTATCTCAAGGTCAGCGGCGACAGTATGAAGGATTGCGGGATGGTGGACGGCTCGCTCGTGCTTTTTCGCAAGCAACAGTACGCCGAGGACGGCGAGATCGTTGCGTGCCTCGTCGGGGGAGAGAGCGCGACGGTTAAGCGCTTCCGTCGCATACGAAGAAGGATCCTGCTCGTGCCGGAAAACAGCGATTACACACCGATCGAGCTCACTCCGGAGGATTTTGAGTCGGGCGACGCCCGGATACTCGGGGTGGCGGTAGAGGTAAAAATTAAGCTTTGAAAGGATCATCTGATATTATATGACGGCAATAAGCGTTAGCCGACTTACCCTGAAATACGGGATGAGAACGGTACTTGAGAACGTTAACTTTTCGATCAACGACGGTGACAGATTGGGCATCGTCGGGGTGAACGGATGCGGCAAGACCTCGCTGTTCCGCTTGATCCTCGGAGAAGAGAGCGCGGACGAGGGCGAGGTGTTTATAGCCAAGGATAAAAAGATCGGAGTGCTTGCGCAGGACAGCGCCTTCCGGTTGCCCGAGGGCACGGACGAGAGTATCACACCGCGCGAATTTATGTACCTTGCATATCCCGAGCTGACTCGGATGGAGACCGAACTCGCCGAGATGCAATCGCGGCTGTCCGCGTGGTCGTCGGTGTCGGAAAATCGCTTCTACGGCGAGCTTATGCAAAGGTATACCGACCTTCACGAAAAATACATCGCCGACGGCGGGCTGGAATTCCGGTCAAGGTGCGATTCCGTGTTGCTCCGTATGGGATTTGACGGGGGGGCGATCGACCGCCCGCTGAATACCTTGAGCGGGGGGCAACGCACGCGCCTTGCGATATCGCGTCAGCTTTGCCGTGAGCCGGATATACTGATGCTCGACGAGCCGACCAACCATCTTGATATTGAGACGCTGACGTGGCTTGAGAGCTACCTTGCGGCTTACAAAAAGTGCGTGATCGTTATCTCGCACGACCGATATTTTCTTGATAAGGTCACGAATAAGACCCTGTTTATAGAAAATACCCGCGCAAGCCTGTATAACGGATCGTATACTGCGGCGCAGGCACTGCGTGAGGACGATCTGCGGGTAAAGATAAAGCATTATTGGGAGCAACAGAAGTATATCGCCCATCAGGAGGAATATATAGCTCAGCAAAGAGCGTGGGGACGCGAGAAGAATATCATTCGCGCCGAGAGCAGGGAAAAGCAGCTTGCCAAGCTGGATCGCCTTGAGCTTCCGCCCGAGGCACCGCGTCCGATACACCTTCGCTTTACGCAAAGCACCCGTTCGGGCGGCGAGGTAATGGCGGTAAAGGGTCTGACCTTCGGATATTCCTCATCACCGCTGTTCTCGGAGCTTAACTTCTTGGTGAAGAACGGCGAGCGGGTGTTTATCATAGGTCGTAACGGTTGCGGAAAATCGACGCTTGTAAAGCTGATGACCGGCAAGCTTGAGCCGACACGCGGGATCATCGAGGGCGGATATAACGTGCAGATCGGGTGCTACGATCAGGAAAACCGCACGCTGAACGACTCAAATACCGTTATGAGCGAGCTCCATAACGCCTATCCCGCAAAAACCGAGCTTGAGATACGGTCGACCTTGGCGGCATTCCGATTTTTTGCCGACGATATGGAGAAGAGCGTGGGAATGCTCAGCGGCGGCGAGCGCGCAAGGCTGATGCTTGCCAAGCTTATTATGTCGCACATGAACCTGTTGATTCTTGACGAGCCGACGAATCACCTCGATATCGGTTCGCGGGAGGCGCTTGAGGATGCCGTTGCTAACTTTGACGGTACGGTGATCGCCGTTTCGCACGACCGCGCCTTTATCAATCGCTTGGCGACGAGGATCATCGAGCTTTGTCCCGGCGGAGCCGACGGCGATATGATTGATTACCGCGTGACAAACGCGGGCGGCGGATACGACGAATATTGCGAATTTAAGCGCTCTCGGGCGGCAAACGCAGTCTTGGCGTCCAAGGAGGACACATCGCGGAGCGAGAACCGCGCTCGCTACGAGGAGAGCAAGCGAAACCAATCCCGTGAGCGAAGCGAGCAGAGAAGGCTTGAGCGCCTCTCCAAAGAAAAGCAGGCGCTTGAGGAAGAGCTGGATCGCGTAACGGCGGAGCTTTACGGGGAGGCGGCATCCGATTATCAGCGCGCCGCCGAGCTTGATGCAAGGAAGGATGAGATAGAGCTGCGGTTGCTTGAGATCTACGAGGAGATCGGGATAGACTGAACCGAAAATATTGTGGGGCTGTTTTGCAAAACAGCCCCATTTTTCTGTGCAAATAGTGTTGACTTTGGGCTGTACGTGTGATATAATTTCATTGAACGAACGGTCGGTCAATTAATGCCGCCGCTCGGATGGCAATTATACAACGTTATGGGGAAATATACTGTATGAGAATTAAGGATGAAACGGCGTTTGAACAACGCAAGATCCAAATTATGGAGGCTTGCTTTGACTGCTATGCCGAGAACGGCTTGCATGGCACGGGGGTTGCCGCCCTTGCAAAGGCGGCAAACGTATCAAAAGCGGCGCTGTATACTTATTTTAAGGATCTTGACGATCTGATCGTCCAATCCACCGAGCACTGTATGAGCAAGGTCGAGGACGATTTTATGTCCTTGGCACCGCGCACTCCGGAGGAGACCGTGGAATTTATCCGGAAGATACCGTATTGGACGGCGGAAAAGCACGGCAAGAAGTATAAGCTTATGTATCAAGTATACACTCATCCGAAATATAATGAATACGGGAAGGAATTCTTCCGCGGTGTCAACCTTCGGTATACCGAATATGCCAAGCAGATAGAGAGCAGTATCGGAATTCCGTACGATATGATTACCCCTTTGATCTTTATTTTGGTGCGCGCGTGCGTTCATTACGCCCTGTTTGAGGATGAATATTATCTTCAAATGCAGCTGAGGGCATTGGAGAGCGGGTTGAAACTCTTGATCGGGAAGGGCTCCGTACAGTGCGGAAATATACCGTTTCCCGTAGTTGAAAGCCCCGATGCGGAAGGTTAAGCTTACTTTTTCAGAAATCATTAAAAAGGAGATAAAATGATGGAAAAATCCAAAAAAGTAAAAAGAATTTTACTTATCACGGTCATCAGCCTCGTTGCCGTATTGGCAGTGGTGCTTGCGGTCTTTTCGGCGGTCTATGCAAGCCGATTTAAGACGATGTCAAGTATCGAGCGCCTTACCGATTATGAGGACGGCTTCAACGTTTACCGTATGAACGTTGAGTACGACTACGACCTTGACGGAATCATTGCCGGCGGTATAACCGATACTCAGTCGTTTATAGACGCTGTGGTCGGCGAGGCGCTTCCGTTGCTCCCGATCAAGATCAAGGCACCCGATTTCAGCTGCAGTGCATTCGGCTTGACTCTGACCGACGGCGACAACGTGATGGGCAGAAACTACGATTTCAGATACGATACGTCGGCTATGCTCGTCTATTGTGCTCCCGAGGGAGGGTATAAGTCGGTCGCGTTTGCCGCGCTCGATAACGTGAGCGCAAATAGCGCCGACGGAAGCATCAAGTCGAAATTCGCCTGCTTGACCGCGCCCTTTATCTGCCTTGACGGAATGAACGAAAAGGGAGTTTCCATCGCGGTCCTGACGCTGGACAGCGAACCCACGGCGCAGGATACCGATAAGCCGAATATAAGCACGACTCTTGCGATCCGCCTGATCCTTGACCGCGCGGCATCCACTGCCGAGGCGATAGAGCTTTTGAAGCAGTACGATATGATCGCGAGCTCGGGCAGGGATTATCACTTCTATATCAACGATGCATCGGGTGACGGCAGGGTAGTCGAATGGGACTGTCACAGCGAGACACGTGAGCTCGTTGCCACTCCGGTCAGAACGGTGACGAACTTCTTCACGATATACAAGGACCTCGTGACCGAAGCGAAGGAGAACGGTATCTACGGGCACGGCAAGGACCGCTACGTAAAGATCGAAGCTGTCTTTGAAGCCGCCGACGGTAGCTTTACGGGGGACGTTGCTTGGAACGCGCTTAAGTCGGCATCGCAATTGCCGGTGCCGGACGACGTGACGAGCAATACTCAGTGGTCGATAGTATTCAACAACACCGACAGGACGCTTGAGTTCGTTCTGCGCAGGAATTGGGAGGACGTTATCGCGTACGATCTTAATTCCAATCAGGTCGCAGAGTGATATAAGTATATGGGGGTATATGATGAAAAAAGTATTCATAAAAACAATCAGCCTCGTGCTGCTTCTCTCAATTGCGGTCGGAGTTATGTCGGGATGCCGCCAGCCCGCAGGTACGCCGTCGATAACGGCTGATATCGAATCGGTGCCGGCGACCTCGCGCGAGGTGAGTATCACGTTCAACCTTTCGAACGCGACCTTTGACACAAAATCGTTTGATGCCGGCAAGGTCGTGCTTTCGGGAGCGTTTGACGGAATGACGGTTAAGGTCGAGAAGGTTGAAAAGGGCTCGGCAAAGCTCCTTCTGAGCGGAACCGTTAAGCGTAACGAGGTTTACAATGCCTATGATTGCGGTACGGTTGAGTTCGGCGCGGGCTCATTCTCGGATTCGCAGCTGTCGCTTGGGGCATCGTTTGATATAGATATCCCGAACGTAGCTTTTGACAACGGCTCACCGAAGCTCTCAAACGGAGTGCTTACGGTCGGCATCAAAACATCGGGCTACGTGCTTGCGTCAAGCATTTCCGCCGACGATATCCTGATCGACGGTGTAAAGGTCGAATCGGCAAGTATCAAGGATAACGGCACCGTTGAGTTTTCGGTCAAAACGGGCGCATCGACGGTCGATGCCGCGCTTGAGGAGATTTCCCACAAGACGGTTACGGTGAAATCAAACGCAGTCGGCACCGATGAGGATATTTTGCTGACGGCGTATTTCCCGACCGCAACCTTCTACTACTCCGGTATGTCGTTGGAGTACGGGGATCCCGACCACACTTGGATGGTCCTTGAGCTTACCTCCATCAACGGTAGCTTTAATTCCGGTTTCGCGGCGTCTGCCGTTTCACTTCACGGCGATCTTGACGAAACGGAGCCTGATTCCGTGACTGTCGGAGCAGACGGCAACACCGCCACCGTGTCGGTATTGCTGTCCGAAGCTGTATTGGAAAAATTCAATAACGGTAATCGGTTGGACGTTCTTGTGGAGCTCGGCAGCGGGGCGCTCGTTAACGAATGGGGGACTGCGTCGTCGGAGTCGTCGTATTTTTATCAGACCGTATCCCCGGTATCAAGTGACGAGTATACCCAGGCAGACCGCAATTATAAGAAAACGCGTGACTTTTGCGATTACGTCGGAAATTCATTGATCACGCAAGCGCTCGGGCCCTTCGGGTCTTTGATATCTCTCGCAACGGGTGCGGTCGTGACCGCATACGACCTCAGCAAGCTTTGCGGCTTCGTTGAGGAGGGGGACTCCGAATTTGATATAATTTGCAGTAAGTTTGACGAGATCTCCGCAAGCCTTGCCGCACAGGATGCCAAGCTTGACGAGGTACTTAAGCAGCTGGAAAAAATGCAGTTGAACGACGTTCGCAAGGAGGTTCATTCCTTTACCGTTCAGATGACCGCGCTTGATTCCTATACCAATTCGGTTGCAAGCTATATCAGCATTGCCGCGAAGGAGCTTATGACCGACACGAAGGCACCCGAAAAGTCACTTTCGGAGATATCCGAGAAGATGATGAACGCGCGCACGGAAAGCACTACCGACGAACAGCTATACGGAAAGCTTTCCAAAGAAGAGAAGGCACTGCTTGACGAATGGACCGAATATTACGATACCCTTTTTGAAAGGTTGGAGGCGGAGGCAAGCAAGTCCTCGCGCCGTAACAATAAATATTCGGGCTACAACAAAGCGGTGGAGACGCTTCAGCAGCAGTTTACGACGGTATGCGTGGAGCTCAACCCAAAGAGCTCGACGAACGTGTTTGACAGCTACGATCAGCTTTGCGCCGGTACCTATCTGTTCGACGTAACCGCGCTCCCCGACCGCGAGCTGTATCGCTCGTCGGCAAGAGCGACGCTTGACTGTGCTATGACTATGCTGCTTCAGGTATACGGTCTGTACGATAATTCCCCTGCCGTGGATCTTTATGAGAATTATTATATTCCCGCCGTCACCACTATAATCAATAATCCCGCCAAGCGCACGGTCGCGCCCCAATTGCAGGATAAGGCCTATTTCTACGCATCCGACAAAGAACCGATGGTCAATTTCTCAACCGTCTGGTACGACTACGACACGGAAGCCGCCGCGGCAAGCGAGGCAAACCGTCGTGAGATCGAGAAAAAGGTCAAGGAGTACTACGAATATATTCGTCAGCGACTTTTCTGGTCCAATCTTTCGGACGATGCCATGCGTGAGGTCAAGATCAAGTTGAAGGGAATGGGGTACACCTACACGAACTATGAATCCGAGATGATGGTCTATGAGGCTCGTACTATGGCGCAGGTGTTTGATTATCCGTTGTATCTTGAGCAAGAACAGTGGCCTTGCTTCTACCTTGCCTCCTTCGAGTCGATCGAGATCAAGTGGAACGTGGAATATGGGCATCCCGAAGAAATGACTGTCATATTGAAAAATTGCGTTTTATATGATATGATTACCGGTAATATTTCAACTATTAAAGAGATTGAGAATAATAATCCGAACTCTTATCTTTCCGGCAAACGGTTGTATGCGCTGTATTTCAATTCGACAAGTAACAAATAACGCCGGAACCGTTGCCGAACGGCACAAGGTTTTTGCCGTTATCTCTTGACAATCGCGAAAAAAGTGATATAATAGCGTTTGTAATAATTAAATAACCGCAGGGGCGCTGACGGAACGTCGGCTGAGACGGAGCAAGGCTCCGAACCCTTTAACCTGATACGGATAATACCGGCGTAGGAAGCATCGTTTACCGACCGAACTGGCGTTTTTTGTCCGTTCGGTCGGTTTTTTCTTTGGAGGGAAAAGAAATGTCAGTTGCAAAAAAGAACAGTGACAGGATCAGAAAACTTGTCGAATGCTCGGTGATGATCGCTTTGGCTACCGCGTTGAGCTCTTTCAAGCTTATCAGTATGCCGTACGGCGGGGCTGTGACCTTTGCCTCAATGTTGCCGGTGATCATAATATCTTACCGTAACGGTCTCGGTTGGGGCTTGGGAAGCGGCGTGGCGTATGCCTTTATCCAGCAAATGCTCGGGCTCAATAATCTTTCGTATTTTACGTCGTGGCAATCGGTCGTTGCGGTCGTGGCGCTCGATTATGCCGTAGCCTTTGCGATCCTCGGACTTGGCGGGATCTTTTGCGGAAAGCTTAAGCGGCAGAATATTGAGCTCGCCCTCGGCACTCTGGCGGTCTGCGCGGTAAGGTATGCGTGCCACGTGATATCGGGAGCCACTGTATGGGCGGGGATATCTATCCCGACCGCCGCGGCTCTGATATATTCGTTGGGTTACAATGCGACTTATATGATCCCCGAAACCGTAATCGCGGTCGCCGTTGCTTATTATGTCGGAAGTATGATCGACCTTCGCTCGGAAAAGCTCACAAGACTGCCGACGACACCGTGGGAGGGGAAGGCAAAGCTCCCGCTCGGATGCGTCATTTTGCGGATCGTTGCCGCGACCGCAGTGCTCGGTGCCGTTATATTTGACTTTTCGGCGATTTTTTCTCACCTTCAGGATGCCGAGACGGGAGCGTTTACCTTTGCCGATCTGCCGAACGTTGCGTGGGGATGGATCATCGCCGTAAGTCTTATCGCCGCGATCTTGGCACTGATCTCGGCTGTCGTGTGCCGAAACGCAAGAAAGCGGAATTCGGGCTCGGATGCTTGACAAAATCGCCCGAAGTGATATAATAAGAGGGCAACTTTGCCGAACGGTCGCGCGGCATCACGCCGAAAGGTATTGCCGTGAGGAAAGTCCGGGCTTCACAGGGCAGGGTAGCTGATAACGTCAGCCGCAGGTGACTGCCGGGAAAGTGCAACAGAAACAGACCGCCTGCCTTTGGCAGGTAAGGGTGGAAACGCGGGGTAAGAGCCCACGAGTTCCCGTGGTAACACGGGTCCGCTGTAAACCCTATCCGAAGCAACACCGTATGGAGATCGTTTGCCCGACACATATCTCCGGGTGGCACCGAGCGAAAGCTTGGGAGCGTGCCGGTGACGGTACGCAAAGATAGATGACCGTTCTTGACAGAACCCGGCTTACAGGCAAAGTTGCTATTATGCACAAAGCAAAGACCGATCCGTCGGTCTTTGTTTTTGCAAAACGCCAAAATAACTTTTTTTGTCGAAAAGCGGTTTACAAATTGCCGATCATATGATAGAATATTCGCGTAAAAAGCATACTTCCTGCCGGGGCAGATGGTCGGCAAGTTATCAGTGTGTGTTCTTAATATGAAAGAATTACCGTTGGTCTTGCCGCAGGGCAAGATTTTTTGTTTTCTGTGTAAAATTCAGACGGTGCAGATGACCGCCTGTAAAATAAAGGGAGAAGCAAAATGAAACTTATCTATGGCGTAAAAGACAAACCCAAGTTTGGGCAGCTCGTGATCTTCTCGTTGCAGCAATTGCTCGCGATCATGACGGCGACGCTCGTCGTTCCCGTTATAGTCGGCAACGGTATGAGCTCTGCGGCAGCCCTCTTCGGAGCAGGAGTGGGAACTATCGTTTACCTTCTGTTCACTCTTTTCAGAAGCCCCGTGTTCCTCGGTTCGTCCTTCGCGTTTATCGGTTCGATGACTGCGGCATTTGCCGGCGGCGTTTCGATGTCGCTCGGTTACCTCGGTCTCATTATCGGTGCTGTCTTTGCCGGCCTCGTTTACGTTGTCATAGCGCTCGTGGTCAAGTTTGTCGGCGTAAAGTGGATCAATAAGCTTATGCCGCCGGTGGTCATCGGTCCTACGGTTGCCGTCATCGGTCTTTCGCTTGCTTCCAACGCGACGGGCGACGCTGTCAGCGGCGGACTTAAGACTGCCGAGGGTGCGTCGGTCTGCTCGCCGATCATCGCGCTCATTTGTGCGCTCGTTACTCTTCTGACTGTCGTTATGTGCTCGACCTACGGCAAGAAGATGGCAAAGCTCATCCCGTTCGTTATCGGTATCTGCGCCGGATATCTCTGCGCGACTATTTTCACCGTCGTCGGAAACATTGCCGACGTCGATGCACTGAAGGTCATCAACTTCGGCGTCTTTGAGAGCCTGCTTGATAACGGAAGCGTTACGCTTAAAACCTTCTTCTCGGTTCCCGAGTTCACCTTCCTCACCGCTATGGGCGGATTTAAGGAGCTTACCCCCGCATACGTCGGAACGGTCGCGGTTGCCTACATACCGGTTGCCTTCGTGGTCTTCGCGGAGCATATCGCCGACCACAAGAACA
The DNA here is from genome assembly GCA_964461635.1 of uncultured Lachnospiraceae bacterium. Classification (GTDB taxonomy): domain Bacteria; phylum Bacillota; class Clostridia; order Oscillospirales; family CAG-272; genus RGIG3994. The sequence goes on along the minus strand of CAYWVC010000009.1, from coordinate 17,640 downwards.
TCTCGACCATAATCGAGACTGACCTTCTTGAGAATCCCGGACTCCACAGAACCCTTCTCGGCGACGGTGTCGGATCGATCGCGGGTGCCATCTTCGGCGGTTGCCCCAACACCACCTACGGTGAGTCGATCGGATGCGTTGCAATAACCAAGAATGCGAGCATATACAGCATCCTTGGCGCGGCCATCGGTGCTATCGTGATATCCTTCCTGACCCCCTTCGTAGCCTTCGTAAACTCCATCCCCTCCTGCGTAATGGGCGGTGTCTGTATGGCTCTGTACGGCTTCATCGCAGTCTCGGGTCTGAAGATGCTCAGCGGTATCGACCTCGGGGAGAATAGAAACCTCTTCGTGGTATCCACCATCCTTATCGCGGGTATCGGCGGTCTGTCGATCTCCTTCGGTCAGATCACTCTGACTGCGGTCGCTATGGCACTGATCCTCGGCATAGTCGTCAACCTGGTCCTCTCGGGTCATCACGACGAGAAAGCCGATGACGAGTCGGATAAAAAAGGCAACGAGTAAACCACTGTTAATAAACTGTAAACAATCGACCGGATGGGTTTACATCAAAAGGTCATTGTGATATAATTCAAGCATTCTAATATCGTGATAGAGGCGCAAGGTTCAAAAGTAGTGCTCGGGAGGCAGCGAAGCCGATGAAGGAGCACGAAAGGGGACGTTGCCGAAACGGGTGCCCGTCGCGGGGGACTCAGTTGGGCGTCAGGATAACATCCTGCCGACTGTCGCGCAAGCGGTGAGCTATCCGGCAACTGAAATGTGATACTTTGTATTAATATTTGAGACACCGGAGCTTATTGCTTCGGTGTCTCTTTTTCGGTATCCGTACAGAAAGGAAACAAAACAATGAAAAGAACAGTCACAGCAATTCTGATCGTCGTAGCGATGCTTACCTTGGCATTGACGTCCTGCGGGACGGCCGAGCGCGTCGATATGAGCACCAAGACCTCGATCGCCGATTTGGAGGGACTTCGCATAGCCGCGCAGAGTGGAACGTTTCACGCCGAAGTTCTGAATCAAATAAAGGATGTGAAGTCCTCGACCTACCCCGAATTCTCCGATCTGCTTATGGCGGTCAAGAGCGGGGCGATCGACGGCTACGTAGCCGAGGATCCCACCGCAAGGACCGAATGTGCGAAGGACAGCGCGCTCGGCTATATTTCGTTGAAGAATAACAGCACCGGCTTTACCGCGACGGAAAAACAGACGGGTATCGCAATAGCGACAAAAAAGGGATCCCCGCTGATCGCTCAGATCAACGAGGTGCTTGCAACTATTCCGCAGGAGACCCGCGTTGCCCTTATGGATCAGATGGCTGATATCTGCGCCGGTAAGACGGTCACCGAGATTGTGCTGAAGTCGGAGGCTCCCGCTACCACTACCGGTACGCTGAAAATAGCTATGGAATGTGCATACGAGCCCTTTAACTGGACCGACCTTGACGGCGCGACCCTCGGAGCGGTTCCGATTTACGGTGAGAACGGCGTGAAGGCGGGGATGTACGCTAACGGCTATGACGTTCAGATCGCGCAGTATGTTGCCAACAAGCTCGGACTTAAGCTTGAGGTGTACGATATGTCTTGGGATTCACTGATTCCCGCGGTTCAGTATGATACGGTCGACGCGATCATCGCGGGTATGAGCCCCACGCCCGAGAGGGAAGAGCAGCTTGATTTTACCGACCTGTATTATTCCTCGCAGCTCGTTATAGTCTACAAGAAGAAATAAAATGTCGGACTTTTTCATTCACGTGTGGGGGATAATCACAAAGTATTATCCCTTCCTCTTGCAGGGTGTCGGCTACACGATGCTCATCTCCCTGGTCGGCACTGCGGTCGGACTTGTTATAGGTTTGCTGACCGGTGTCGTGCGCACGGCTCCGAAGTCCTCGAATGCGGTTTTGCGGACACTTCACAAGATAGTGAACGCGCTGATAGCCGTTTACGTTGAGATCTTCCGCGGCACTCCTATGATGGTGCAGGCAATGGTCATATATTGGGGCTACGCGCTGTTCAACGGCGGCAACACCTTGCCGCTTATCCCGTCCGGTATGATCATCGTTTCGATAAACACGGGTGCCTATATGGCGGAGATCGTGCGCGGCGGTATTATGTCGATAGATAAGGGTCAGACCGAGGGTGCTCTCTCAATCGGTATGAGCCACAGTCAGACGATGCTTTCGGTCATTATTCCGCAGGTGATGCGCAATATTCTGCCCTCCATAAGTAACGAGTTCGTTATAAATATCAAGGATACCTCCGTGCTGAACGTTATCGGCGTTATGGAGCTTTACTATTACGGGAGCATTATCAAGCGCGAGAGTGCTGCGACCTTTGAGACGTACCTCGTTATAAGCATTATATACTTCATTCTGACGTTTACGGTCACGAGGCTGTTGCGCCTTGCCGAGAAGAAACTTGCGGGCAAGGAGAACTACGTTATCTGCGGCTCGCAGTCCGATCCGAATGCGGAGATCCGCATCAGGAAGGAGGATCCGAAATATGGCGACTGACGCGATCATCCGCGTTGTCGGATTACAAAAGGCGTTCGGAGATCACAACGTGCTGAACGGGATCGACTTTTCGGTGGAGCGCGGAGAGGTCGTGTGTGTCATAGGCTCGTCGGGCTCCGGCAAGTCAACTATGCTTAGGTGTATCAACCTTCTTGAGACGCCGAGCGGCGGGGAGATATTCTTCGAGGATCAGAATATACTTGATCGCGGAATGAACCTCGGCAAATACCGCACGAAGGTCGGTATGGTCTTTCAGCAGTTTAACCTTTTCGACAATATGTCGGTGCTGAAGAATTGCACGGTAGGGCAGACGAAGGTCCTCAAGCGGACCCGTGCCGATGCCGAGCGGATCGCACTTGATTACCTTGAGAAGGTCGGTATGGCGCAGTACCGCAATGCATATCCGCGTCAGCTCTCGGGCGGGCAGAAGCAACGCGTGGCGATCGCGCGGACGCTGTCTATGTCACCCGACGTGATACTTTTCGATGAGCCGACGAGTGCGCTTGATCCCGAGATGGTGGGCGAGGTGCTTGACGTTATGAAAAGGCTTGCCGCCGCGGGATTTACGATGATCGTCGTGACGCACGAGATGCAGTTTGCGCGCGAGGTGTCCGATCGGGTCATCTTTATGGATGAGGGCGTGATAGCCGAGCAGGGAACGCCCGAGCAGATATTTACCGATCCGCAAAATCCACGGACGCGCGAATTCCTCTCCCGAATCCTTAACGGTTAAAGCTCAAGCCCGGAGGTTCAATCCGGGCTTGAAGCTTTTTGGCATATTTTTTATTTTGTTTATAGCGTATTAACCGTATATTAGTTTCTTTGTGATATCCTAACAAACAGTGAGATCCTATCGGAGGAAGTAAAAATGTCTGATAAAACGGAGCCTATTGAGTTAAAATACGAGAATAAGCGACAGGTCGCAAAGAGCGGACTGCTTGGTGTCTTCATCGGCTTGGCGATCATCGTGCCCGGGGTCAGCGGTGCGGCGGTGGCTATAATATTTAAGCTGTACGAAAAGCTCCTTTTCGCTATGGGGAACGTTTTTAAGAGCTTCAAGCGCTGTATCGTATTTCTGATACCGATAGGTATAGGCGCGGTCATCGGCGTTGGCGGAGGCGTTTTCGGGGTTAAAAAGCTGCTCAATCTGATCCCGTTTGCCATAGTCGCGCTGTTTGCGGGGCTGATGTTCGGCTCCTTCCCGGCTATTACCGATCAGCTTAAGGGCGAGAAGCGCACGCCGAAAAGGGTCGTGCTGATGATCCTCGGTGTCTCGGTTACCGTTTTGTTTGCCGTCGGATCTACGCTGATTACTACATCGGAGCGGTCGCTCAGCGGTCTTAATATTTGGAATTACGTCCTGTTTGTGATACTCGGCTATGCCGTTGGGATAACGCAGGTTGTTCCGGGGCTCAGCGCGACTGCATTGCTTATGCTCCTCGGTTACTTTACGCCGATGATGAATGCGCTCGGCTTTGAGCTCCTGTCGGATCTGCCGGTCCTGCTCGTTTTCATATGTATGTTGGCGGGATTTATTGCGGCGCTTCTGACCTTCTCAAAGCTGCTTTCGGTGATCCTTCAAAGGTTTAAGGCTCCCGCGTTTTACTTCATATCGGGGCTTTCGCTCGGTTCGGCGATCACTATGTTTTTTAATCCCGAAATGTACGCGGTCTACCTTTCGTGGGCTGAGAGCGGAATTGTATGGTGGGAATTGATACTCGGAATTTTGCTGTTCTTCGGAGGCTTGGTCGCCTCGTATCGCTTAGTAGCATTTGAACGAAATAATGACAGATAAAAATCATCACGGTCTGCCAATGACAGACCGTGATGATTTTTCTGTATTATTCCGCTTGCGTTGCTTCGCGCTTTAACACATATTTTGCAGTAGAGTTTCCCCTGACGGTATCGGCGGTGATAACGACCTTTTCCACGTCCGGACGGGATGGAATGTCGTACATCAACGACGTTGTCAAGCTTTCCATTATCGCCCGAAGTCCGCGAGCACCCGTGTTTCGCTCTATCGCGAGGTGCGCGATGGCGGTGAGCGCCTCGTCCTCAATCTCAAGCTTCACTCCGTCAAGTCTGAAGAGCTCCTCAAACTGCTTGAGCAGGGAGTTCTTCGGCTCCTTGAGGATGCGTATGAGAGCATCCTCGTCAAGGTCGTTAAGCGACACTATGACGGGCAGTCTGCCGACCAGCTCGGGGATCATCCCGAATTTAACTATATCGTGCGGGATCACGTCGTGATAGATTCCGACCTTGCGTTTTTCCTCTTTCTTGAGGATCTCGCCGGAGAATCCGACGGTCTGATTTCCCTTGCGTTGCTCAATGATCTTGTCAAGGGTATCGAACGCGCCACTGCAAATAAACAGGATGTTTTCGGTGTTTATCTGAATGAATTCCTGATTGGGGTGCTTGCGCCCGCCCTGCGGCGGTACGTTTGCGACCGTGCCCTCAAGAATTTTAAGCAATGCCTGCTGCACGCCCTCGCCCGAAACGTCGCGGGTTATAGACCTGTTTTCGCTTCTTCGCGCGATCTTATCTATCTCGTCGATATATATGATACCGCGCTCGGCTCGGCTGATATCGTAATCTGCGGCTTGAATGAGCTTCAGCAGAATATTTTCCACGTCCTCGCCGACGTATCCCGCTTCCGTGAGCGTAGTTGCATCCGCGATCGCGAAGGGCACCTGAAGCGTTTTGGCAAGAGTCTGGGCAAGGAAGGTCTTTCCGACGCCGGTGGGACCTATCAGCAGTACGTTGCTCTTCTGGAGCTCCGTGCCTCCGGACTTTTCCTCGGTTTGCGCGGCGGGCTCTGCTTTTTTGCGTCCGCGATGCTTGGGCTCTTTAGCTTCCTTGCTAAGCACGCGCTTATAATGGTTGTAGACCGCTACCGACAGTGCGATCTTCGCCTCATCCTGACCGACGACGTATTGATCCAATGAGGCCTTGATCTGCTTGGGCTTGGGAAGGGAATCGAAGGAGAGCTTGTTGCCGCTCTCCGCCGCCATAGCTTCTTCATTCTCATACAGAATCTGATTGCAGGTGTCTATGCAAAAATCGCAGATATACAGCCCGGTCGGAGAGGGAATGAGGTAATTGACCTGATTCTCGCTTCGAGCGCAAAAGGAACAGTATCTGAGGCTCTTGCCCCCGTTTCGGTTAGAATTGTTTTGTGCCATTATGCTCCCTTACGCGCGTTTTTCCATGATCTTGTCTATAAGACCGTACTGAAGCGCACCCTCCGCGGTTAAGAAATTATCTCTTTCGGTGTCAAGGCAAACCTGCTCGTAGCTCTTTCCCGTTTTTTCGGCAAGGATCCGGTTCAAGCGCTCGCGTATGCTCAGTATGAGGTCGGCGTGTATCTTGATGTCGGTAGCTTGCCCCTGGAATCCCCCGAGCGGTTGATGTATCATAATTTCGCTGTTGGGGAGGGCGTAGCGCTTGCCCTTTGCACCGGCGGCAAGGAGAAATGCTCCCATACTTGCCGCCATACCGATGCAAATGGTGGAAACGTCACACTTGACGAAGTTCATCGTATCGAATATTGCCATTCCCGCGGTTACGGAGCCGCCGGGGCTGTTGATGTAAAGCGAAATGTCCTTGTCCGGGTCCTGCGCCTCAAGGTAGAGCATCTGCGCCACCACCAACGACGCGGTCGTATCATTGACCTCCTCCGAGAGGATGATGATACGGTCATTCAGCAAACGGGAAAAAATATCAAATGAACGCTCACCGCGCCCCGTTTGCTCAACGACCATAGGCACGAGCGAATCATTCATATAGCTTTTACCGTACACTTTGAAATTACCTCCTGAATTACTCGGCTTTGTTTTCGGTGTTATCCTCAACCTTATCTTCGGCTTTATCTTCGACCTTGGGTTCGGTCTTCTTCTTAGTAGTCTTTCTCGTGGTCTTCTTGGCGGGCTTTTTCTCGGCGGCGGGAGCCTCGGTCGCGGCGGCTTCCTCCGCTTTTTTCTCGGTCAGCACTGCCTTTTCACGAACGAGGTCAAGTGCACGCTCAACCTTAACATCCTCGCGTACTGCCTCGGCACCCACGATCTCCTTCACCTGATCCTCGGTGATGTGATTGTTGTCGGCGATGCGCTTGATCTCGGCGTTGAGATCCTCGTCGCTGACCTCAATGTTCTCAAGCTCGGCGATCTTTTCAAGTGCCAAACGGGTCTTGACCTGTCTTTCAGCCTGCGGGCGAGCCTGCTGACGCATTGTGTCAAGGTCGAGTCCGGTGTACTTGAAGTACATATCGAGGCTCATTCCCTGCATACGCAGACGGGTGTCATAGTCCCTGATAACGTTTTCGACCTCGGTGTCGAACATAGCCTCGGGAATATCGGCATCCAGCTTTTCCACAAGACCCTGAAGGAGCTGATCCTTCACGTCGTTTTCGGTGTTTGCGTCGTGCCTACTTTGAATCTTTGCCTTCAGATCGGCTTTGTATTCATCAATGGTATCAAATTCCGATACGTCCTTGGCGAATTCATCGTCAACCGCGGGGAGCTCCACAACGTTGATTCCGTTGAGCTTTACCTTAAATACGGCTGCCTTGCCCGCGAGCTCGGCGGCGTGATATTCCTCGGGGAAGGTGACGTTAACGTCAAACTCGTCGCCGATCGCGTGACCGACTATCTGATCCTCAAATCCGGGGATGAACTGTCCGGAGCCGAGCTTCAGCGCCGCGCCGTCGGCTTTTCCGCCCTCAAATGCGGTGCCGTCGCAGAAGCCCTCGTAGTCGATATTTACGACGTCGTCGAGCTGAGCCGCGCGATCGGTCACCTCGGTCTCGCGCGAATTTTGCTGACGAACTCTGTCTATCTCGGCGTTGACCTCGTCATCGGTGGCAACGACCTTGTTCTGAACTGCTTCCATTCCGAGGTAGTCGGTGATCGAGACCTCGGGCTTTACGTATACCTCTGCCTTAAGCGTTACGCCCTCGGCATCATCCATTGAAACAACGTCGAATTCGGGTCTGGACACGGGAGTGATGGCAGCCTCTGCCACCGCTTCCTCGTACGCGGCGGGAAGCGCGTCGTTCAGCGCATCCTCGTAGAATATGCCCTTGCCGTACATTTTTTCGACAACGCTTCTGGGGGCTTTGCCCTTTCTGAAGCCCGGAATATTGAACTTCTTGAGGTCACGTCTTGCGACCTTGTCTACCGATGCCGCAAACGTTTCGGCGTCGATCTTGAATTCAAGTACGTACTTGCTGTGTTCTTGCTTTTCAGCTTTGATAAGATTCATTTTTATATCCTCCAAATTATTTACACATCACTATATTTTACTTTATTTTTCCGACGATGTCAATATATACGGCAAATTTTCTCGTCATTCCACGCGTATTGCCGCGAAATCAAGGAAATCCGCCGCCGTCATTATCATCTTTATGCCCTCGTATTCAAACGTGTGAGGCATTGAATAGCTCCCGTGGATATGGCCGTAACAGCATCGGCGTATTCCGTATTCGTGCAGAAGCGCGATGATCTCGGGGCAGACAAAGCCGCGGTATACGGGAGGGAAGTGAAGAAAGACGACTGTCTCCTTTTCGGTGCCGTTGCGCAGCCTTTCCGCTTCGTCGAGCGCCAAGCGAAGTCTTACCGTTTCGCGGTTTACGATCTTATCGTATTCAACGTCTCCGACGGTCCGTTGCAGTGCCCTGTCGGTGAACCATCCTCGACTGCCGCAGATTATCTTGCCGTCGACCTCGTACGCATTGTTGTAAAGAAAGCGGATCGAGGTCATACCGTTGTCGCTCAAAAGACGGTTCATACGCGCCACCGTGGACCACCAGAAATCGTGATTGCCCTTGCCGAGGTATTTGGTTCCGGGCAGGGAATCTATGAATTTGAGATCCGCGACAGCGTCCTCAAGCTTCAGTGCCCACGAGATATCGCCCGCCACGACCACGCTGTCCCCGGGCTTGACTACGGCGCGCCAATTTCGTTCCAGCCGTTGCACGTAATCCGCCCATTTCGGGCCGAAGACCTCCATTGACTTATCCGTGCCGGTGCCGATGGAAAGGTGAAGATCCGATATCGTATACAGTGACATAATAAATCCCTTCCGTCGCGCGGCGACGTCCTTTCTTTTTGATTTTGTTTTCGGGGCGTATTTTTTTGCGGAATGCGGTAAGACTAATAGGGCACTGCGAGAACGAGCGACCCGTATAAACGACTACCGCAGTTCACTGCCGCGATCGCGGCAAAGGAGAATGGATTATGAATGAAGAGAGAAAATGCAATTGCCGTTCGCATAACGACGGCATAAGATGCGACGTTCAGAATTGCAAATATCATTCGGGCGAATGTTATTGCACGGCGGAGCGCATAGCGGTCGGTCCCAGCTCGGCGGTAACGAGCGCCGACACCGTCTGCGCAACCTTTAAGCCGAAGGCGGAATAAGCCTTTTTCGCTCGGGATCTCCGCACGCGGCGGAGATCCCTTTGTTTATGGAACCTCTAAAAATTTCGCTTTATAAAGTCCCGTGCATTCGTATAGCATATCTTGCCGATCAGCTCATCCGAGTAATTTAATTGCGCCAAGCGATCGGGTATCTTATGGATATCCGCGATACTTTCTATGCCGTCTGGAAGATCGGTGCCGTCAAAATCACATCCGAAGCAGAGGCAATCCTCGGCTCCGCGTTCAAGATAGTGCTCGATGTGTCTGACCGCGTCGTCGATGCCGGCACGCGCTCCGTCGGCACGCGCTCCGTCGGTACGCGCCCGAAGGTGAGAGACGCACATACTGACCCCGACGAGCCCGCCGAGCTTTATTACCGTTTCAAGGTGACGGTCGCGCAGGTTGCGCGAGTGCCCGTATACCTCGTACGAGTCGGAATGGGATGCGATGAAGGGCTTTTCACGCCCGATCGCGATCTCGCAGAGCTCGTCAACGAGGCGCTCGGAGGAGTGTGATACATCCGGTACTATACCGAGGTCAAAGCAACGGTTCGCTACCCTTCGTCCGAAGTCGGTAAAGCCTTCATTCGTGTCGTGCGCGCCGCCGATGCAGGAGAGCCCGCCCCATACGAGGGTCAGAAAACGGCATCCCCTGGCGTACAGGATCTCAAGCCGCTCGGGGTGCTCGCCGACGAGACGCGCGTCCTCGACCATATGAAATATCGCCGCCTTATTCGCTTTTTCGGCAAGCTCCAGCTCGGCAAATCCCGTGCAAAGGCTCACGCGGTCGGATAGACGGTCAAGCTCGGCGTTAAAGCTGTCGGTCACCGCAAGGTATTCGTCAAATGCCTCCCCGTCCGAGATCCTTCTTGACGGACAGTAGGCGGCAAGTTGCGCGTAATGATCGATACCCGCAATCTTGTCAAGCGATACGTGAAGCCCGTTTTTGTCGAAGGCTTGATTTTCCTTGTACATTCTGTACGGGGTGTCGCAATGCAGATCAAAGTAGTTAAACATTCTAATCTCCGTTCCGCCGATGCCCGGCGGTATAAATTGTTATGTGTTAATCTAAGGGCGCGGTCTTCCGAAGGCGTTTTCAATGTGATTCGTGTCGATAACGAAGTATTTTCCGCGCACATCCTTTCCGAGATATACCTCGACCACGTCAAAGCGCGGCTGTCGGCGGTCGCCCGTGGAGACAAGGTAAGCCGTTGCCGCGGCAACGAGCCTCCGCTGTTTGTCAAGGTCAACGGCTGATGCCGCCGTCCCGAAAAAGGTATCGTCGGGCGACTTGACCCGAGTTTTGACCTCCACGAAAACAATATAATCCCTGTCGCCGACGATTATGTCAATTTCGTTTCGCCCGAGGTGAAGGTTGGTCGCGATCGGCTTCAGGTGCTTTTTCTTCAGCAGACGGAGCGCGACGGCTTCGCCGTAATCACCCGTTCTTTTTGTCGTCATCGTTCAAAAATCTGATGAATTTCGTGCGGTAAATGGGAGCGGGTCCGTACTTTCTCAGCGCTTCCATATGTGCCTTCGTGCCGTAGCCCTTGTGTGCGGCAATACCGTATTGGGGATATTGTTTGTCCAGCTCATCGCATACGCGGTCACGTGAGACTTTCGCGAGGATAGACGCGGCGGCAATTGACGGCGATAGCGCGTCGCCGTGAATGACACACTTGGCGGGGAGAGGAAAATCGCGGCATATATTGCCGTCGATCAGGGCAAAATCGGCGGGGACCTTCAGCCCCGCTATCGCGCGGCGCATTGCCAACAGGGTAGCCTCCAGAATATTCAGCTCGTTTATCTCCTCCACCGAGCCGAAGGCGATCGAGTAAGCCACGGCCTTCTCGGTTATTAAGTCGTAGACGGCGTCGCGCTTTGCCGCCGTCAGCTTTTTGGAGTCGTTCAAGCCGTCTATTTGCACGTCGAGCGGCAATATGCACGCCGCCGCACAAACCGGTCCGCAGAGCGGACCTCGCCCCGCCTCGTCCACGCCGCATACGGCACGGAAGCCGCGTAAGCTCAGCTCGCGCTCTATCTCAAATGAAAGCCCGTTCTTCATAGGACGTCCAAGGTTATGCGCCCGATCTTGCCGGAGCGGAATTCATCGACGAGCATATTTGCGGTGCGTTCGGTGTCTACCTCACCGCCCGATATCAGGAAGCCGCGTTTTCTGCCTATCAGCTCGGCGAGCTCGTAGGGCGCCAATCCGTCGGGAATATTATCGAGCTTGTACCGGGCGCAGAGAAGCTCCGGGTACGAGCGACTCAAGCGCGCGCAAAGCACGGCGGCAAGGGTTTCCGTGTCGAGGATGCTGTCCTTTATCGCTCCCGAAAGCGCAAGGTTTTCACCAACGGTCCTGTCGTCGAATTTCGGCCACAGGACTCCCGGCATGTCCATAAGGTCAAGTCCGACGTCGGTGATGAACCACTGCTTGTCAAGGGTCACTCCCGGGCGGTTTTCGACCTTTGCTTTTTTTGCGCCGCAGAGCTTATTGATAACGGAGGACTTTCCGACGTTCGGTATGCCGAGAACCATTGCCTTAAGCGCACGGCCGCTCATACCCTTTCTCTCGTAGCGCTCTACCTTCTCGGCGAGGATGGTTTTTACGGTTTTCGATATGCTTTTCAGTCCCTCTCCGGTGATACAGTCGGTCGCAATGCAGACCGAGCTGTCGGAGGTGTATTTGTTGAGCCATAGCGGGGTGACGCTCGGGTCGGCGAGCGAGCACTTGTTCAAAAGTATCAGTGAGGGCTTTTCGCCTATAAGTCGGCGTATTTCGGGATTTCTTGAGCTTCGCGGTATGCGTGCGTCAAGTATTTCAATGACCGCATCGACGTTTTTTAGGTTTTCGGATATGAGCCTCCGCGTTTTAGCCATATGACCCGGGAACCATTGTATTTGTTTTTCCTGCATTATTCTACTCCCCCGAACGGATTTAAGCTGAATACCGCCTTGCCGAGAATGCAACGCTCGTCGACCAATCCCACGTCAAAGCGGCTGTCGTTTGAATTGTAGCGATTGTCACCCATAACGAACACCTGTCCCTTGGGGACGAAGCCCGTAAGCACGGTGCCGGGCACCGGCGAGAGCCTCTTGTTGGCGTACGCGACCTTGTAGTCGATATAATCCTCGTCAAGCAGGTCGCCGTCGTTAAGGTCGGCGGAGTCACCGACGTAGACCCTCATTTTTACGTAACTGTGCCCGCCGACGTCCTCTGCCGAAACGTATTCTATGCGGTAATACTGTCCGCCCGTGGCTATTACGCGCTTGACGAGCGGCTTGTTAAACGATGCGTTTTCGTTGTATTCCTGATGAAATATCACGATGTCCCCGGCGCTCGGAGTGTAGAAAAGATCCGACGATATGAGGAGCTGCGAATCGGACAACGTGGGGGACATTGAGGAGCCGTCCACGCGGCAGAGCCGTATACCGAGATTGAACATCAGAAGCACGGCACAGGCGGCGATGACGAAGATCTCCGCATAATCGAACATTTCGCGTATTAAGGATTTTTTTGCCTTCCCCTCATTTTCGGTGACGGGCGTATTTTCGTTTACCATATGCGTATCTTTCGTCTTGCGAAAGCTCCTTCCGTAAGCATTACTTTATATTATATCACAAAAAGCCGCGGCAGGCAATATCGGAGTTCAAACTTTCCGCGATTATTTTTGCCCGAAACGATTGTAATACCGACGGTTTTATGTTACAATTAACCGATCATATGAAAGAGAGGGAACGTGGATGAACGGCAATCTCCCCGCTCGGGATCCGAGCAAAATACTGACAAAAAAGATAATTGTGATTACGGCAGCCATATGTCTTGCCGTTGCGGAGCTGATGATAATATTCTATATGTTCTCCTGCGGATTTTTCGTCAAGCGGACGCAACGGTCGGGCGGCGGATTTATTTTTTATCCCGATATTGACTATGCGTATGACATTATGCAGGACGAGGGCTACGTTGAGCTTATAACCCCGTCGTTCATTACCTATAAGGACGAAAGCGCCGGCACTGCCGTTTCGGTGCCCGAGGAAAGCTATGAGAGCTACGGCGACAGCGCCACGGGCTTGCTGATAAGGCTTCTGCTTGCCGTGCAATCGGGGGATGCCGATGCTTACAACGGTTGCTTCGGCGACGAATACCTTATCGCCGTCGGGCGCGCGCGACTTACCGAGGAGGGCAAGGATCCCGAAGGATATTCGGACGAACAGCTTTTGACGCTCGGGACGGAAGAGTCCTTTACTATGCAAAAGGTCTACGATGCCGTCATAACCGATTACGGAAGCTCGCAGCAAACGGACAGCTCGGGCAACACCTTTGATGCGTACTATTACAGGTTGGCGTATAAGATACGGCACAATAACGGGACCCTTCGTACCGATATGGACAGTGACAGCTACCGACCGCAGGATATCGTTATCAGGCTGAATGCCGACGGGGAGTACGAGATCATCTCGGTCACCACCTACTTTACCGAGCTCCCGTACGATGAGACCCCGATAGTCGGTCGTATCGCGGCAACTGCGATTATCGGAGTTGCGGTTCTTGCCGCGGTGACCGTGCTTACGGCACTGTATATCAAAAAGCTTAACGGATCGGAGAAGAAAAATGACGAAGAAGCTTCTGATAATTGACGGCAACAGCATACTGAACCGCGCGTTTTACGGTGTCCGCCCGCTCAGCACGAGCAGCGGTATCCCGACTAACGCGGTGTTCGGGTTTATAAATATCATCAATCGCGAGCTTGACCGCGTTTCACCCGACTACTGTGCCGCGGCGTTCGATCTGAAGGCACCCACCTTCCGTCACGTTATGTACGGGGAATATAAGGCGGGCAGGCGACCTATGCCGGAGGAGCTTGCGGCGCAATTTCCGTATGCTCGGCGCGCGTTGGAGGCTCTCGGCATACACGCGCTTCAGAAGGAGGGCTACGAGGCGGACGATCTGCTCGGCACGCTGTCCGCGTCGGCTGACGGGGATACCGAGACGTTTATACTGACGGGTGACCGCGATGCGCTTCAGCTCGTAAACGATAAGACCTCCGTCATTCTGGCAACGAATACGGAGCCGATAATATTCGATCGAAGTGCCTTTTTCGGCAAATACGGAGTACAGCCCGAGCAATTTGTGGACGTTAAGGCGCTGATGGGCGATACCTCGGACAACATACCGGGTGTGCCGGGCGTTGGTGAAAAGACGGCGCTGAAGCTGATATCGGAATTCGGCTCGCTTGATAAGCTCTACGAGGCTCTGCCGTCGGGCTCTCTTTCGGCAAAGATGAATGAGAAGCTTCTGAACGGGCGTGAGAGTGCGTCCCTTTCACGCACCCTTGCCCGTATTTGTACGGAGGTGCCCGATATTCCGGTGCCCGAGACGCTCGTATACGGCGGCGTTGATGCGGCGCGAGCATACTCGCTTTTTACCGAGCTGGAGTTTGCGGGATTTATAAAAAAATACGGTCTTACGGCGGGGGCTGAATTGCCGTCGGGCGCGGTGCTTCCGCGCAAAATCGGGATACCCGAGGGGTGGAGCGCGAGCGTATGTGCCGTTGATTACCGCGACGGTCAATTTTATCTGTGTGACGGCAAGGCAGTGTACGCTTGCGATCGGGACTCGGTCGGATCTGCTTTGTTAAATTGCGAAACCGTGGCTTGCTACGATTGCAAGGAGATAAGAAAGCGTATAGCCGAGGGCGGCACCGAGCAGATCGGACTTGACTTTGACGTAATGCTTGCGGAATATATCGTGGATTCGGGCGAAAACGATTACGGATTGCCGCGTCTCGTGCTGAAATATACCGGGAATGCGTATAACGGGGAGATCTCGGACGTTGAATACGTTTTCGAAATATTTCCGAACGTCAAGCGCAAGCTTGATGCGATAAACGGCGAATCGCTTTTGCGCGAGATAGAGATGCCTGTGGCTCGGGTCCTTGCCGATATGGAGCTTGTCGGATTTAAGATAGACCGAAAGGGAATATCCGATTACGGCGAAGAACTCACAAGGCTTGAGAGTGAGCTTGCCGAGCGAATATACTTTGCGGCGGGCGAACGCTTCAATATCAACTCCACGAAGCAGCTCGGTACCGTACTGTTCGAGCGTCTCGGTCTGCCGACGGGTAAGAAGACCAAGACGGGATATTCAACGAATGCCGAGACGCTTGAGCGTCTGCGCCCGTACCATCCGGTGATCGAGGATATCCTTGATTTTAGGCAGATAGCCAAGCTGAGGTCGACCTACGCCGAGGGATTGGTCAAGGTCGCCGATGCCGACGATCGCATACACACCTCGTTCAAGCAGACGGGTACGGCTACGGGACGGCTGTCATCTGCCGAGCCGAATCTGCAGAACATTCCGATCAAGACCGAGCTCGGCAAGGAATTCCGAAGATATTTCATACCCACGAGCCCCGAAAGGTGCCTGATAGACGCCGACTATTCGCAGATCGAGCTTCGTATTCTCGCACATATATCCGGGGATAAGCGGATGATAGACGCCTTCCGCAACGGCGCGGATATTCACACCTCGACCGCGGCTACCGTTTTCGGCGTGTCGCCGTCCGACGTTACTCCCGAGATGAGAAAACGCGCCAAAGCCGTCAATTTCGGGATACTTTACGGTATGGGGGAATTCCGCCTTTCAAACGACCTCAATATTCCGATGAAGCAGGCAAAGGAATATATAGAGAGCTATCTTGCTGGATATCCGGAGATCGCCGATTACCTCAACCGCGTTAAGCTTGAGGCGCGCCGAGATGGGTACGTGACCACCATAATGGGGCGGCGCAGATATATTCCCGAGCTTGCGGGAAAGAACAAAAATCTTCAGAGCTTCGGTGAGCGTGTGGCTATGAACAGCCCGATACAGGGCAGTGCGGCGGATATAATCAAGATCGCTATGATCAACGTGGCAAAAAAGCTTGAGGGACTTGACGCAAGGCTCATCTTGCAGGTGCACGACGAGCTTTTGGTGGAGTCCGACCGCTCGTGTATGGAGGAAGCCGAGGCGATACTTAAATACGAGATGGAGAATGCGGTGAGCCTTGACGTTCCGCTTAGCGTCGATATTGGGCACGGGGATAATTGGTATGTTATGTGATAAGAGGTGCGGGAAGATCCCGTCCCGAGGCTCGGGATTACTGTTGCCCGTGTCGGCACTGCCGGGTAAATATTCCGTCGGGTCCTTCGGCAACGGCGCACTGCGCTTTATAGATATGCTTGCCGACGGGGGCTTCAAATATTGGCAGGTACTGCCTTTTTGCACGACCGACGAATATAACTCCCCGTACAGGTCGTTTTCGGCGTTCGCGGGGAATCCGCTCTTTGTGGACCTCGATTCTCTGTATGCCGACGGGCTCTTGACCGCGAGCGAGCTTCACGCGGCAGAGCAGAAAACACCTTACGTGTGTGAATACGAACGGCTTGCCGTTGAACGTATGAGCCTGCTGAAGGTTGCCGCTTCACGTGCGGGCGCGGAGCTCCGCACCGCTGTCGGCGATTTTATAAGCTCCGAGTCCGACGTTGCCGATGCTTGCCGATTTTTTGCGCTTAAGGAGCTAAACGGCGGGGCACCGTGGACCGAGTGGACGGACGAAGAGCCGTCCTATGCCGCGGTCTTTGAGCAGGCTTTCGTGCAGTATTGCTTTTTTACGCAATGGGCAAGGGTAAGGGCTTACGCCGCGTCAAAAGGGGTGAAGGTCGTAGGTGACGTGCCGATATACGTCTCCTACGACAGTGCCGACGTTTATTTTCACAAGAAACTTTTTTTGCTTGACGGAGAGGGGAAGATGACCCGTGTCGCCGGAGTTCCGCCCGACGCTTTCTCGGAGGATGGGCAGCTCTGGGGAAACCCGATCTACGATTGGCAAGCTATGAGTTCGGACGGCTATGCTTGGTGGCAAGCAAGGCTCAGGCACGAGTTGAAGCTTTTTGACGGTGTTCGGATAGATCACTTCCGCGGGCTTGAGGCATATTGGTCAATACCGACCGATGCGGTGTCGGCGCGTGAGGGCAAATGGTGCCCGGGCCCCGGAGCCGAGCTTGTCGGCGCGCTCAACGACGTGGCGGGGGACGCATTGCTGATAGCCGAAGACCTTGGGGTCATCACCGAGGACGTCGTTGCACTGCGCGAGAGCGCGGGGATGCCCGGTATGCGGGTCTTGCAGTTCGCTTTTGACGGGGACGCCGACAGCCCGCACCTCCCGCACAATTACGTGAAGGATTGCGTGGCGTATACGGGTACTCACGATAACAACACCTTGCTCGGTTGGATATGGGAGCTGTCGCCCGAGGTCAGGGCTCGCGTGTTCGATTATTTCGGCTGTCGCGGCAATTGGGACGAGGCTTGCCGTACCGTCGTCCGTTCAATGCTCGCGTCCTCGGCGGGTATCGTGATCCTCCCGGTGCAGGATCTGCTCGGATACGGAGCGGATACGCGTATAAATCGCCCCGGCAATGCCACGGGTAATTGGGCGTACCGTGTTACGGAGGATCAGCTGAAATCGCTTGATACCGCCGAATACAAAAAGCTGAACAAACTTTACTCCCGTTAAACGGTTAAAGATAGGGCAAGACGAAACGTCTTGCCCTATCAGCTTGCTTGTACAGCGTGTGATATAACTTATATCTTCAGGCTTTATAAGTAATTTGCCGCAAAACCCGCCTTTCATACTTGACAAGGCGGGAAA
>CAYWVC010000008.1:0-39214 GCA_964461635.1 uncultured Lachnospiraceae bacterium | reverse complement strand
AAGTCTTGCTGGAGCTGATAGTGTTGAAGTCGTTGTAGGTCCCGAAGTACCTGTCTTCGCCGGCTACGTTGGCAACGAAGATATTGAGCTCGGAGTTCCAAGTGTATACCGCATTGGGCTTATCGGTGATCTGAATACCTGCCTTGCCGGTCTGGTACTCGTAAATGTCAAGATACTTCTTTACATCGCCGTCCTTGAAGTAAAGCCTGTAACCGTTTTCGACGGACTCAACGTATACGTCAACGGCTTTATCCGCTTTGTCGGTCGTGGCGAAGAAGTTTCCGTCCTTCTCACCGGTGAAGTAAAGGGTCTTGCCGAGTTTTGCCTGATACAGTGCAAACTTAAACGGCTTATCGGTCACCACCTCGGTGATGGGCTTTGCAATGTAAACGTCAGTGGGAGCCGCATCGACTTTGATGGTAAACTCCTTAGTATCGGTAACGGAACCGCTCGTGAGGGTCGCAACGACCTTTACAGTCGCTTCAGCCTCGGGCAGAGTTACGACGAGCTTGCCGTCAGCAACGACTGCGCAGGCATTGTCGGAGGTCCAAGTGATCGTAACGTCCTTGTATCCGACACCGGTCGCATTCAGAGTAAGCGTGGTGTTCTCGGTGATCGCAGTGGGAAGCGAGAGATTCTCTTTCTCAAAAGCAACCTTACCGGCGTCGTCCTTCTCGGGCAGACTTACGTACTCAAATGCGTCAACCGTTGCGGGGGTAAGATAGAAGGCATCGTTGTAAATGCTGACCAATCCGGTGACGTTTGCGGTCCAACCGGTGTGCTCTCCGTTCGCAGTCTTGAACTGAGTCTGCTCAGCCTTTGAAAGCGGGCAGGTAGAGGAAGATATGCGCACGTAGGTAGTCAGCTCGCCGAGCTGGAACTTGTAGTAACCGCTGTTGGTGGTATCGTCATCCTGAGCCTTGACCTCAACGCCCTTGATGGTGACGAGCAGTCCCTGCTGAGCGGTGAGTTTCGAATCCTTCAAGCTTTTCGCATTCTTGAAGATCTCGGTAAAGTCGGTCGCCGCAACGTCGGTCTTGGTCGAATCAAGGATTTCGACCGTAGCATTCTTTATTTCGTGAGTGCCGCTGTAAATGTCCTTTACGCCGCGAACTCTGACGGTCATACCGACCTCAAGCTTGTCATCGGTAAGCGGATCGGTTGCCATACTGTAAACATAGTATCCGCCGTCGTTATCCTGAACGTAGATGCAGTTGTAGGAGGAACCGTTGGACTTGGCAATTATAGCCGACACAACACCCTTGACAATAACGGCATCATCGGCGCTCTTGGCAATGTATTCAGCCCAAGTGAGTTCCTTGAACTTCGGAAGAGTGTGATTGAAGGTTACCTCTTTCGTGTTACCCGAGGCATCGCTTATAACCGCCTTAAGAACGTAGACCACGTCCTCAAGCGCATCACCGTTAAGGTTAACGGTGGTCTGATTGGCAGATTCGTCGACCGTAAGTGTAACGTCCTCGGCAGAGCCGGAGGTGATGTCAAGGGACCACGCTACGTTAAACGATACGCCGCCGATGGTGACTACGTTATCAACGGTATAGCTGGATGTCGTGATCTCCGGATCATCCTTGTACATCGCGAACAGATAGTCACGGGCATCCTGAAGGGAATCGGTTGCCTGATTGTCCGCGCAAGCTGTAAAGGCTGTCAACGCCAACACGAGCGCAAGAAGCAAAATAATTATTTTTTTCATATTTTTCTCCTGTTAAATATCATCAGTCTTGTACTGTTATCTGATCCTGTGAAAATACTTTAACCTGATAAGTGCCGTTAAAATAATCAACGACACCCTTAATGCTTATCGTCTTACCCTCATACGCTTCCGGACCGACAAGATTGTTGTCGGAATCGTAGAAGGGAATAGTGCGCACCGACAAGCTAACTCCGCCGTACTGACAGTAAAGGGTCATAGCACCGTTAGATGCGGACGATTTATCGTCGGTTACGTAAACACTGTTTACGCGAAGCCCGTTCATAGAGACCGTGGCGTTCATCATAAGCTCGGATATCTTCATTTCCTTAACGTTGCCGTCAGCATCGGTGATCGCTACGCTTTCGGAAACGAATCTTTCCGGGTCGGTCTCAACGTAAGCCGGTGAGTTGCCATCGCTGATCTTTTTGATGTTTCCGGGATCATCGGGCTTCATCGAGCGATATGTGAGTCCGGATACCTGATACGTACCACCGGTCTCGTAATATTGCAGAGTTCCGACAATCCTCGATCGGTTACCGACCGAGAGGATATCAAGTCCCTCACCCGAGAGTGCGTAACCGTAATAAACGTATATACCGTAATAAAGCTCGGTCTCGGGATCGTATTCCTCAATATAAACTCCGTTGTTATAATTGAGCGTTATGACACCCTCGAACGCGACCTTTTTGTCCTTGTATTCTTCAAGGTTGCAACGGATCTCCTTAATGGTAAGCGGGATCGCATCACCGTAATACATATCGGGGTCGTTCTGCCCGGAATACACGTTTAATTTCAGCGCGCGCGCTTGATTTATCGCATCCATACAAACGGTACCGTAGCGGTTATTTGCCGATGACGATGCGATCGCAAGCCCATTTTGCAGTATCTCTATATTGAGATTCCTGTAATTCTCCGTCTCCGAATTACGGTACCACACCCAAACGAGGTGGCGGTCGCCGGTGGAATCAAGATTCCACGCGCCGTCGTCCGATTCAACAACGATCGAGGAAGCGCCCGAAAGCTTTTCCTTTGTGAAATTGGAGGCTTTTTTGCCGTAGGCTTCGACCTTTCCGGTAGATTCCGGGGTATTGATAGCTATATAACGCGCCTTAAGCACACCGCTTTCGGAAACGTCGTTGCTAACGTGAAAATGCGTCGTATCACCGTCAACGTAATTCTTAACGGTAACGTATGCCTTAACGGTTTCGGAGCTCCAATCCAACGTGACAAGCGAGGCGTGATCCTTTTCCTCGATGGGATCATTACTGTAACCGTTGTCCCCTTGATCGGCAGAGGTCGTGCCGTCGCCCGTTGCTCCCTCCAAGAAGGAGCAACCGGCGAGCAGAGCAGAGCTAAGTATTATCAGCGCAAGCAGCGCCGAAATGTTTCTGATCGAACGTTTCATTATTTGATCAACAGATTATTTCTTGTCAAGAATTATATTCGCAGGCATTGACAGCGTCCTTGAACGCCTTCGCGATATCCGCATCGACCGTGCTGTCATCCTGAAGGGGCAGGCACTTCTGCAGCAGCTTTCCTACCTGATCACGAGCCTCGGACGAGCCGTTGAATGCGGGAGAAGTGTAGTAAGCATTCTCCTGCTCAAGGCACACCTTTGCACTGAGAGCGGCAATGTAGTTGTAACCGTCTGCCTTGTCAAGGAAGTTGGTCTTGTAGTTCTCGTTGTTCGCAACCGACTTAAGGACCGGGATGTAACCCGAAGCCATAGAGAACTCGGCTTGGAATTCAACGTTGGTGGTAAGGAACTTGACGAAGAGCCACGAAGCTATGACTTCCTGGGGGTTATCCTTCTGGAAGATGCAAAGGCTGGGTCCCTGAGAAATGACCTTCGGATTCTCGGCATTTTCCTGCGGGATCATAGCAATGCCAACCTCAAACGGATAGTTACCGGTGGCAGGATCCTTGTCGGGGCGCTGATGCGTTGCACCGGCAGACGAACCGATAGACATATAGCTCTTTACAAGCACGCCCTCTTCATTGGGTTCATCGGCGGTGAAAAGACCGGAGGTATAAGAACCGTAAAGGTTCTGAGTGGTCAAATAGCCCTTCTGATACCAATCTCTGAAGCGTCTGACGAACGCACGGTTCATCTCGTTGTCAAAGAGGAAGTGGTCGCCGGTCGCGCTGGTGTAAGGAGAATTGAGTTGCTCGCACATGGTGATGAACCAGTTGGACTCACTGTCATATCCGAGCGGGATCGAGGTGGGGTCGATCTCTTCCTTGATCTGCTTACATACAGCCTCAAGCTCGTCCCAAGTGGTCGGAACCTTAAGGTTATGCTCGTCAAAGAAGGTCTTGTTGTAGTAAAGGACCTCGGTCGACTTCGAAAGGGGAAGAGTGTACATAAGTCCGTCGCCGAACTGCTGTCCCTCCTGATAGTAGCCCTCGATAAAGTCAGCCTTTTGCTCGTCGGTCAGACCGAGGATCTCGGTCGTGCCGTCGGCTCTCGTTACCTCTATCTTGCTGTCTATGAGGTTGTCAAGAGTGGTGACTGCCTTCGCAAGATTGTAAAGAGCAACGTGGTCGGGGTAGCAATACGCGATGTTGGGTTGCTTCTTTGCGTTGATCTGGGTCTTGATCTGGTCTCTGACATCATCATAACCGCCAACCTGCTCGTGCTCAATATGAATATTGGGGTAGAGCTTGTTGAACTCGGTGATGTAGATGTTCAGAACGTCCGAAAGGTTGGATCCCATCGTGTGGTAGAACGTGATGGTGACCTCACTTCCGTCGTAGCCTCCCTCGGGAACCTCAAAGTTCGGGGTGCCCTTGACGACGTTCGTGCAACTAAAGAGGGGAAGCGCAAGAACGAGGATCAATGCGAGTGCAATGAGTCTTTTTTTCATGTTTTCTTTCTCCTTCTGCAGTTTTATATTTTAAAATTGCTTTTTATCCTTTGATACCGCTGCGGCTTACGCCCTTCATTATATATTTTCTGAGGAACACGAATACAAGGAAGAGCGGGAAAGATACGAGCGCAACGGCAGCCATCTGTACGGGGTAGTTTACGTCTCCCGTGCTCTCGGTGAAGGCATTGCGCAAACCGTTCGTAATGAGCTTATGCGCTTCGTCGTTTGCAACAAGTCTCGGCCAGATGTATGAGTTCCACGCGCCCATCATCTTAAGGATGGTAATGGAAATGAGGGTGGGAAGCGACAGGGGGATCATTACCTTCCAAAGATACTTGATATCGCTCGTGCCGTCGATCTTCGCGGCAAGATACAACTCATTCGGTATCTGCATAAAGTTCTGCCTGAGCAGGTAAATGTAGAAAACGCTGACGAGGAAGGGAACGATAAGCACCGTGTAGGTATTGAGCCAACCGAAATTCGCTACCGTGATATAGTTGGTAATGGTAAACAGCTCGCCGGGGATCATCATAGTCGCAAGCATAGCTCCGAACACGAGATCCTTCCCCTTGAACTCCAACCTTGCAAAAGCAAATGCCGATATAACGGTTATAACGAGCGACAAAATGGTAGACACGATACCGACGTAGGCGGTATTGAGGAAGAGTCTGCCGAGATTAGCCTGCTCAAATGCTTTAACGTAGTTGCTGAACATTATCGTCCTCGGCCACAGGGTCGGCACCGACAGCTTGTATTCCGGCAACGTCTTCAGCGAGGAGTTGATCATCCAGTAAAACGGGAAGAGTATCGCAAGTGCCATAATAACAAGGAAAGCATATACAAGGATCATATACAGAACCTTGCCGACCTTTGCTCTTTTGGCTTTCGGAGACAGTTTCTTCTTCTCTTTTGCGGGATATTTCATCTCATAGCACTCCGGGCAGAGATAAGTCCCGTCTTCATCCTTTTTGTTTCTAAGGAGCCCGACACCGTTCTTTTTCAGAAGAACTTTACCGCAGGAGGCGCATTTGATCTCGTCATTGATAATGAACGACGAACGGTTATGTTGTTTGTTATCCATAATAATGCCTTCTCCTTTCAGTAGTGGACTTTCTTTTTACTGACCCAGAGGTTTATCATAGTGATCACGAGAATGATAGCGAAGAGCACAAGAGCTGCGGCGCTTGCGCGTCCCTGATATCCGTTCTCAAGCGCATCGTAGACAAGACCCACTATGGTATTCATACTGTCCGGGTTGTGGACAGGTCCCATGCTCTCGCCGAAGATACCGACGATGCTCGTGTACTCCTTAAAGCCTCCGATAAAACCGGTTATTACGACGTATGCAAGCATCGGAGAAAGGAGCGGGACTGTGATCCTTGTAAGAGTGCGGAACTTTGATGTACCGTCGACCTTCGCGGCATCGTAGTACTGACGGTTTATGCTCTGCAAGCCGCCGAGGAGGATGAGAATCTTAAAGGGCAGGGCATTCCAAACTATATAGATAACCATAACAGCCATATTCGCCACGTGAGTGGAGCCGTTATTGATCCAGTTTATCGCCGTACCGCCGAAGAATTCGATAATGTTGTTAATGATACCCGCAGTAACTATGATATCATTTCCGGAGGTTCCCGTGTTTCCGACGATATTAAACATTGCCGCAAATACCATTCCGATAGCAATGGAGTTGGTAACGTAGGGCAGGAAGAATATCGTCTGAAGGAATTTCTGAAACACCTTTATCGAGTTCAGTGCAACGGCTATGAGGAGCGCGAGCACGGTCGAGATCGGCACGGTAAGTACGCAAAGTATCGCCGTGTTGCTGAGACATTTCATAAAGTCGGGCGCGTTGATGACCCACTGGAAATTCTTGATTCCGAATTCAAACGTTTGACCGCCGATAGCGGCAAGACCGTTGTAATTATTCAGAAAAGCCATTCTGACCGTGTTGATTATCGGCCAGACGGTAAAGACGAGAAGAAGTATCAGAGCGGGAGCAAGATACAGCCAAGCCTTCCACTGATGCTTGCCCGCTACGATCCCCGAGGAACGTTTTGTGTTCTTCTTCTTCGGAGCGACAGCTTTCACATCGGTTCCGGTCATAGCGCACGTCCTTCGGCGTAAATACGCTCTTCGGTCTCAGCATTAAAGATATAGACCTTACTCGGTTTAAGCTGATAAGAAACAGCAGCAATGTCATCGCTAATACGGCTGTCGGCATCAATGATCGAACGCACGACGGGATTGCAGGAGCTCTCGTTCGTCGTTACTATGCTCACGTCACGTCCCATAACGTCGATGCCGCTCATATTGCAATGAAGGGCACCGTTCTCCATATCGAGTATAAAGCCCTCCGGACGAATACCGACGATAACGTTCTGGTCCTCAATGTCATTGTATTCCATTACGGCGTCGTTGCCAATGAAGAGCTTGCCGCCCTCAATTTTGCCGTTAAATACATTGATCGGGGGAGTTCCGAGGAACTTGGCAACGAAGAGGTTTACGGGATTTTCATATACCTCCTGCGGCTTGCCTATCTGCTGAACCACGCCCAGCTTCATAACGATGATCATATCGGATATGCTCATCGCTTCCTCTTGGTCGTGGGTCACGAATACGGTGGTTATTTTCGTTTCGCGTTGGATCTTTCTTATCTCCTCGCGAGTCTGAAGGCGGAGGCGCGCGTCAAGGTTCGAAAGCGGCTCGTCAAGCAAGAGTACTCTCGGCATCTTTACAAGCGCACGTGCTATCGCAACGCGCTGCTGCTGACCTCCGGACAGCTCGCTCGGCTTACGGTCCATCAGTTCGTCGATCTGAACGAGCTTGGCGGCATTGTACGCACGTTCAAGCATTGTCTGCTTGTCCAGCTTTGCCGCGCCCTTAAGGTTCTGAAGCGGGAACAGTATGTTCTGCTTCACCGTCATGTGGGGATAAAGCGCGTAGTTCTGGAAAACGAGACCGACGCCTCTGTTTTCGGGGGAAAGCTCGGTCACATCCTCTTCACCGAAAAAGATCTGACCGCTCGTGGGTTGCTGAAGGCCCGAGATCATATAAAGAGTCGTGCTTTTTCCGCACCCCGAGGGACCGAGCAGTCCGACGAGTTTTCCGTCCGGGATCGTGAAGGTGAAGTCGTTTACTGCGACAACGTCTTTTTTGACCTTCTTGTTACGATCGGGAAAGATCTTCGTCAGATTTCTTAATTCAACTTTCATAATCTTTCTTTCCTTCTATATAATTTTTTATTACTGCGCTTCAGTACGGAAGCTTGTCGGCTTCTTTTGCGGCAATACGCTTTTTGTATTCGATCATATCGCCCTCGGTGTCGAAGATCATTTGGCTTGCCTTGTCCACCGTTACCGTATTAGCCAGCAGGTCGTGAATGACCGAATTTGTTTTCGTCGCCGCCATCAAGATCAACTCAAGGATAAGCAAGGCAAGAATTATAATGGGTCCGATCACTCCGGTCAAACCGCTGACACTCGTTATAACCAAAAGCACCGGGACCATCGTTTCTATCGTATACTTACCGAGCACCGTGCGAACGAAAAGCTGCACTGCGGAGAGCCTTACGCCGTCGGTGCGAATGACCGCTATTCCAAAAATGCGTTTTCCCACCGTTTGACCGTCCTTCAATATCAGCGGAACGACCAGCTCCAATGCTATATAAGAAAGAAGGATTCCGAAAGATATGATGATCAGCACGAGATTGAGCACTATCCGCAATGAATTTACCATATCCTCATACGCGGTGTGCAATTCGTCGGAGAGGGAAGCGTATTCCTGCTCCGTTATAGTTCCGCTGAACTCCATTCCTTGGGAATCCCTGTATAACTCATAAAAATTTTCTTGGCGGTCGTTGAACGCATCAAGATTGGTGTTAAAGCCCACGCAAGCGGAAATGGCCCATGCAAATCCGGTAGCAAGAACCGTCAGCAATATGGCATCAAGCAAAAATGCTGATGCTCGCTTAAGTATTCCAGCCTTCTGAATATCAAATATCATAGCACCGTTTCCTTTTGAATATAATCGTTCCTCACTATTATATCACATAACAGTCAGCAAATCAACAGTATTTTATTACATATATTACGCCCGCAATTTGTGTAATTTTCAGCAGATAAAACACTTATATTGCCGAAGCATGTGCGATCACGGTATAATCGCGGCGTAGGATTCGGCAAATCGCGCCTTAAAAGCAGGATCACAGCTCAATCCGAGGTCGTACATAGCCTCAACCGCGCACCCGTATATCGGCTTCACATCAGACATTACCGTGTTGATATCTTGTGGAGAAAGGCTCTTTACCGCATCGGCGTATTCACGGTAATTGAACAGTATACCGCCGTTATAGACAAGAGTAAAGGGACCGCCGTAGGTCCTGTACGCCGACCATACCGTATCGGCAAGCTCACGGGCACAAAGCTCAAATATACGGATAGCTACCGGATCTCCGGCTTTACGAGCCTCAAACACCGTTCCGGCGAAGGAAGCTATGTACGGTCTGCCGCCTTGATGTATCTTTACGTAATGATCCCACACCGGCTCACCGCACCGTTTTTCTATCAGCTCGGTCAGCACCGTGGGCTCGGCACGCCCGTCGTGAGCGCGCAAAGCTGCCTGAATAGCCAAGCGCCCGAGAACGTATCCACTGCCGCAGCTGTCGATAAGGTATCCCCAACCGCCGGTGTGCCAATATTCATCGCCTTTTCTCGTATACAGTGAAGATCCCGTGCCGCAAACAAGACTGCAACCGTCAACGTGCCCGAGCATTCCGGATATCATACACGGTCCGTCTCCCTCAAGCCTGACCGATTTTACGCCAAGCTGCTCGGAAATACGGTCACGGATGTACGAACCGAAATACTCAACCGTCGCAACCGAGCCGTAGATAGTATCCGGCTTTATCCCGGTTTCTACCATGAGAGCTCCCAACACACGGCAATAGTTTTGCGCGGCAATATCAGCTCCGACGTCTATGGGGACTCCCCCCTTGTCGACCTTGCGCGCTATCACCCGTCCGGTCCGATCAAGTAAAACCGCATCGGTCTTTGTTCCCCCGACGTCAAATGCTGCCATATATCCACTATTCATACGTTATACCCCTTATTTTTGCGCTTGTTTGAAAATATTTTATCATACAAGGCAGTATTTTGCAATATAAAAACGACACAAGGCGATAAAATATATCGCCTTGTAATTCTTTATTTTTCCTTTACCTCGGCTCCGGCAGATATGGCAAACCGACAGAATGCGCGTCTGCCCTCGTCCGTGCATTTAAACACACCCGCATTCTCAAGTATATTTACGAATGTTTTTCCTATTTCGTCGCGAACGATCGCAGTTGCGTTATCCGCAGTAAAATTATAGTTGCAGCGAAAGCTCTCAAGCCATTCGGAATGCTTCGCGGCCGGGGAATCAGATGGGATGTCGCCGCCGGTTAACACGGCTTGTTCAACTGATTTCATTTCGTTTTGCAGCCGAGAAGGGAGCACGGCAAGACCCATAACCTCGATCAATCCGATATTTTCCTTTTTTATGTTGTGATACCGGGCGTGCGGATGGAACAAGCCGTCGGGATGCTCTGCGGTGGTTATGTTATTCCGAAGAACGATATCCAACTCGAAGTCCCCGTTTCGCCGCCTTGCGATCGGGGTAACGGTATTGTGGGGCTCGCCATCAGTATCGGCAAATATATATGAATCCGCGTCCGAATATTTTTGCCACGATCTGAAAATATGCTCGGCAAGAGACGAAAGCCGTTCCTTTGACGGCGAGCGAAGTCGAATAACCGATAGCGGCCAAAAGAGTATACCGGCACTGACGTCCGGATATTCGGGAAAGAAGAGCTCGTATTCAATCCTTGCATTGTTCATTGCAAAGCAATGCCGACCGCCCTGCATATGCTCGTGCGAAAGGATCGATCCGCCGACGATAGGCAGATCGGCATTGGAGCCCGCAAAGTAGTGCGGGAACTGATCCACAAAATCAAGTGCTTTGTCAAACAGAGCCCGATCAACCTTCATCGGAGAATGAACGCCCGAAAGAACTATGCAATGCTCGTCATAATATGAATACGGCGAATACTGAAGATACCAACGGTCCCCGCCGAGAGTCAACGGTATCTGACGCAGATTTTGTCTTGCCGGTTGACTGAGGGTGCCGGCAAAGCCTTCGTTCTCGTGGCAAAGCGCACACTTGGGATAACCGGTCTGCGTAGCATTCTTTAATGCCGCGATGACCTTCGGATCCTTCTCGGGCTTCGAAAGGTTTACCGTCATCTCGATATCCCCGTACTTTGATTTATGGATCCATTTTATATCCTTAACGATACGGTCAAGCCGTATATAGTTGCAGTCAACACAAAGACGGTAGAACCAATCGGTCGCCGTTTGAGGGCTTTCACGATACAGTATCCCGAATCGCTCGACCACTTCCGAGGGACGAGGGGTAAGAAGTCCCATAACCGCAGTGTCAAACTGATCGCGCATATACGGCGACTCTTTTGGAATGACACCGTTTTCCTCCGCTATATCGTCAATAGCATTCAGCAGCTCGACAAGCGATCTCCGCGGTGAAGTATCATTCGGCTCGTCTTCAAGCGTCGCCCCTCCGAGCAACTCGTTTATACGGTTTACGTAATACGCGCGGTCAAGATTATTTGCAAGACCGTGCTCAACCGCGTAATCAATCAATCCTTTTATACATTCGTCGACAGTTATCTTCATACGAAGGCTCCCTTTCCAATGATTGAAAGTATATTTTAACTTATATTTCGCATTATTTCAAGAGCTTTTGTAGCTTTATAACGAAAATTATTGTAAAAATTATCGGATTTCAAAAAAGCCCTTGAAAAAGAAACGGAAATGCAGTATAATCAAGAGCGTAATCTATTTTTTGATAAGGAGAGATTTTATGAGCGAACTTCACATCATCGACCATCCGTTGATCACGCACAAGCTGTCAATTATGCGCAACAAAAAAACGGGATCAAAGGATTTCCGGGAGCTTCTCGGCGAGATTGGAATGCTTATGGGTTATGAAGTGACCCGCGACCTGCCGTTGGAGGACGTAACTATCGAAACACCTATCACCAAAATGAAAGCAAAAATGATTTCAGGAAAGAAGCTGGCGGTTGTACCGATACTTCGCGCCGGCCTTGGAATGGTTGATGGTCTTTTGAAGCTCGTTCCCGTAGCAAAGGTGGGGCACATCGGTCTTTACCGTGATCCCGAAACGCACCTTCCCGTCGAATATTACTGCAAGCTGCCCGCCGACATTGAGGACAGAATGGTCATCGTAGTTGACCCGATGCTTGCAACCGGCGGATCCGCCATCGATGCGATCAAGCTCCTTCGTCAGCACGGATGCCACGGCACGATCAGAATGATGTGCCTCGTTGCCGCGCCCGAGGGAGTGGAAAAATTCCGCGAGGAGTGCCCGGACGTCGATCTTTACACTGCGGCTCTTGACGAGCGGCTCAACGAGCACGCTTACATCGTGCCCGGACTCGGCGATGCCGGCGACAGAATCTTCGGCACCAAATAATCGCAAAGCGATAAAACATCACACATATTGCGGGGGCTGTTTCATATAGCCCCCGCTTTGGGAATTATTTATGCGTGAAATGATTGTTAATGTCAACGACGCGGGGCAAAGGCTCGACAAATTCCTTGCCAAGACCGTAAAGGGAATGCCCGCATCAATGACGTATAAGTGTATAAGAACGAAGAAGATTAAGGTCAACCGCAAGCGAGCCGAACCCGATATGCGCCTTTCCGAGGGCGATACCGTACAGCTGTTTATTGCCGAGGAATTCTTTTCCGCGCCGTCCGCGGATAACGGCGCGCTCCTGCGTATAAAGCCTAAGCTTGATATCGTTTATGAGGACGACAATATAATACTATGCAATAAACGCCCGGGGGTTCTTGTGCACGAGGATACCGCGGGCAATGAAAATACGCTTATTATGCACATCAAGGCGTATTTGGCTCAAAACGGCAGCTACGATCCGATGAATGAGCAAAGCTTTGCTCCGGCACTGTGCAACAGAATAGACCGAAATACCGGAGGAATCGTTATAGCGGCAAAAAATGCGCAAGCCTTGCGCGAAATGAACGAGAGAATAAAAAACGGAGAAGTGCATAAGCTCTACATTTGCGCACTTCACGGGGTCCCCTCTCCCGCAAAGGGGAGATTGATATCTTGGATGAAAAAGAACAGTGCCGAAAACACGGTGGCTGTCAGTGATATAAAAAGACCGGGGTATAAAGAATGCATTACAGATTACAGGGTGCTCGTGCCGGACAGGCACAACGATCGCTCTTTGCTTGAAATATCCCTCGTCACCGGGAGGACTCACCAAATAAGGGCGCAGTTTGCGCACATAGGGCATCCGCTCGTCGGAGACGGGAAGTACGGTATAAACCGGGACGACCGGTCAAGAGGATATAAATATCAGGCTCTGTACGCGTACCGTGTGCGTTTCGACTTTAGCGGTTCGGGCGCGTTAGACAATCTGAACGGCAAGGAATTCTCGATCCCGACCGACCGAATATGGTTTTGCGGAGATTTCGGTTATGAACAAAATAGTTGAGCTCATCGATAGAAGGTTAGTAAAATTCATCCTTTTGGCATTTTCGGGAATACTTACGGGGCTCACCGTATGCTTTCCCGCGATCGGTGTCCTTGAATGGATATCCTTGATTCCCGCATTCGTCGTTATGCTGCGGCTTTGTACAGACGGAAAGCATAAGCTCGTAAGCGTCTACTTTTACGGACTGTTCTTTTATATGTGCTATTTCGTTACGGCGTGGCATTGGTTCTTTTCAATGTATCCGTTGGATTTTACCGAGCTTGGCAGGGCGGAGGCATTGGCGGTAATTTTGTTGGCGGTATTGGGAATACCGTTGATCCAGTCACTGAGCTTCGCACTGACGTTCCTGTTTTCCTCGTTGCTATCAAAGACAACAGCCGTAAAGAAATTCCCGCTGACGTTGCCTTTTGCCGTAGCGGCACTTTGGACCGTCCTTGAATGGAGCGAAACGCTGTTCTGGATCGGAGTCCCGTGGGCACGGCTGTCGATCGGTCAGACCGAACTGCTTACTCAAGTGCAGTCGGCTTCGCTTTTTGGGTGCTATTTCGTAACCTTTTTGTTAGTGGCGGTCAACTGTCTGGCGGCATACGCATTACTTTTTGCCGACGTCAGAAAGCTCTGCGTCACCGTTGCTGCCTCACTTTTGATCGGAAATACCTTGTTTGGAGCAGTATCGCTTTTGGTAAACAGTATGGCTTATCTTGACTCCGAGCCTATACGGGCTGCCGTTATACAGGGCAATATCTCTTCAACCGAAAAATGGGGCGAGGATTGGTATTCGGTTACTGCGACAAAATACGTTGACCTTATAGATAAGGCGGCTCAGGACGGTGCCGAGCTCGTCATCTTGCCCGAAACTGTCTTTCCGATATATATCGAAGACAGCGTAATGACGCAGGAGCTTCTTTCTCAGACCGCAAAAAGGAACGGAATAACGATGCTCGTCGGAACGATGACGCGCGATGAAAACAACAGACAAAGAAATATCGTAATAGTCATAGATGCCGATGGTGAAATCCATTATGATAATTATTATTCGAAACGGCATTTGGTCCCGTTCGGGGAATACGTGCCCCACCGTGACCTGTTAACCGTACTGTTCCCGCCGCTTGCAAACATCTCAATGCTCAGCGACGATATCGTCCCCGGAGACGACGCTTCCGTGTACACGAATGAGAAATATTCGATAGGCGCCGCGATATGCTTTGACTCCATATACGAGAGTCTGTTGCGCGACTCGGCAAATTCGGGTGCTGAGATACTGTCAATATCCACGAACGACTCGTGGTTTTCCGACTCTGCCGGCGTGTATATGCACGAGGCACAGGCGAAGCTTCGCGCGATAGAAACCGGCAGCTATGTGCTCCGCGCCGCAAACACGGGAGTGTCTGCGATCATCTCTCCGACCGGCAAAGCAATAGCAGAGATTGAACCTTTTGTTGCCGGATACGCCGTGGAAAACGTGTATGCCCGAAGCGGTGCTACGCTTTATTCCACCGTGGGGAACGTCTACGTTCTTGTATGCTTTGCGTTTTCATTCGGCATACTGCTTTCGGAACCTATTATCAAAATATTGAAAAGGAGGTCATACAGTGAACGCAAATGAAAAGCGCTTCGGCGGCGTTATGCTTAAGGTCGGCGCCGCTATGCTGATCTTCTCCGCACTGTTTACCTTCATATCCTTCGTATATACAATCCTGTCGTTATCGCTTCCAATGCTTTTTGATCAACGCAGCACAAATATAATCTCGGAGCTTTCGCTCGGAATTATGTATTTTTCGTCTTTTATGATCCCCGCGATCGTATTATGCTTGATGTGCGGAAAGGGAACTATGACAAAGGCTCTGACACCAAAGGTCCCGGTCAACGCCGCAGTCTACGTTTTTGCGGGAATCGCGCTCATAACGGCAATGGCGTATCTGAATTCCATACTTCTTTCGGCTCTCGGAATTCCGCAAACCGGAGGCAGCAGTTCAGAAGGTCTTGAAAACTATCAATTTGTATTAATGTTCATAACGACCGCAGTCGTTCCCGCCATCTGCGAGGAATTCCTTTTTCGAGGTGCAATTATGCACAGCCTTCTGAAGTTCGGAAAGGCTCCCGCAATAACGATCAGCGCGGTGCTGTTCGGGCTTATGCATATGAACGCTTCGCAGTTTCTTTACGCGACGGCGGCAGGGATCCTGCTCGGTTGGATCGCCTGCGAGACCGGATCGATATACTGCGGAATATTGGTACATTTCGTCCAAAACTTCACCGCGGTATTGCAATCCGTCTTATTTGACAGATTGCAGGATCCACAGCTTACAGTGGTTTATTATGCCTTTGAGCTTCTGCTGTTTGCAGTCGGCATACCTTGTGCCGTGTATTTGGTTATAAAGCATTTCGACAGAGAGAAAAGCAACAACGGAGCAAGCAGTGGCATCTTCGGCAGATCGGATAGCAATGACAACGGATCTCTTGAGCTCCGTCACGGCACTGCCGCAAAGCTTTTCTTCTCTCCGACCGTAATCATATTCATCGTAATTTCGGCACTTAACGCCGCGATCCGATTCATTGAACTATGAACGAGCGCACAGACTTTCGCGGCGCGTCAGACGAATTCTTTATGCAAGAAGCAATAAAGGAGGCACTGATTGCCGCAGAAGAAGGAGAAGTACCGATCGGCGCGGTTATCGTAAGAAACGGCGAGATAATAGCAAGAGCACACAACGAGCGCGAAACGTTGAAAAATGCCTTGAGGCACGCGGAGATCACCGCAATAGAGCGCGCATGCGAAGCTCTGCACGGTTGGCGGTTGATAGGCTGCGATCTTTACGTAACGCTTGAGCCCTGCCCGATGTGCGCGGGAGCTTGCGTGAATTCGAGACTCGTGCGTGTGGTTTACGGTGCACCCGACCTTCGCGCCGGGGCATTCGGCAGTATCATCAATCTTAATTCATACCCATTGAATCATAAGCCGGAAATCGTCGGCGGAGTTCTTGCCGAGGAATGCTTAACGCCCATACGCGAATTTTTCTCGGCACGACGCAACGGTAATAATAAGGTCAAGAGCGATCATTGTTAAGAGCCAAAAAGCTCACCGGCGCGGACATTTGTCCGCGCCGGTGAGCTTTTTATATTATCTTGAGCTTGGCAATTAACCGAATATCATAGGAATAAGCTTTGACACCATAACCACCGATATGAGTGCAACCGGATAGGTAGCGGCATAAGCCGAAGCCACGTCATCGGTACCTGCGGCATTGATCAGCGCTCCCAAAGCGGGAGTGGAGGTCATTCCTCCCGTGATCGAGCCGAGATTGTTAAAGATGTTCAGTTTGAATACAAACTTAGCAACTATAAATCCGACGATCATAGGTATCAGCGTCATAAGCGCACCGTACAGGAAATATATCGGTTTAAGATTACCTATAAATTCAACTCCGCCCGGAACTCCGGCTCCTATGAGGAAGAGCACGAGGCCGAGTTCACGGAAAAAATTAAGCGTGCTTTTTCCGACTCTGCAATCTATGGGTCCTATATGACCGAAATGTCCGATCACAAGTCCGGCGATAAGCATACCGCCCGTCGATCCGAGCGAGAAATTAATGCCGGGGATCTTAATAGATCCGATAATGCATCCCAATGCAATAACGAGGAAGAATGGGAATATGCCCAACGGTTCAAGCTGAATCAGCTTGCCGTTGTATTCCTTTGCCTGAATAGCGTTGGCGGCCTCAAAGCTCTGCTTTTCCTTTTCGATATCAACGCGAAGGATCTTCGGCACGAGCTGCACAAAAAGAACAACGCCAAGAACACCGAAAAGATACGCTATTCCGTATCCCGCAGTAACGGCGGCTTCCCCCGCCTCGGTCGTTGCGGCTTCCTTAGCGGCAGAAAGTCCGGGAGTGCTCGTCAGAGCGCCGGTAAGCAGTCCTGCAGCCATCTCTGCCGAAAGATTCGGATCTATAAGCGTTAAAACGATGGCGGTCACGGCTCCGACCGAGATAACGATAAATCCCATAAATATGTACGCCAACGATTTTCTGTTGAACGAACGGAAAAACTTTGGTCCCGCTATCAAGCTGACGGCTGTAACGAACAGTGCCGTACCGATTTTGGAGATCATATCGTAATTTGCCTTGGTCGCCGAATTAAAGAGTGTTATGGTTACCTCGCCGATTGAAAACTCCGGAACGAAGTAAGCAAGAACGCCGAACAACAATGCAACGACCAATACTCCTGCCGTACCGAGCGATATTCCCTTAATATTTATAGCGCCGAGCAGGTAGCCGAGTGCCCCTATCGCGAACGAAATGAAGAGCACGCTCAGAATCTGTTTGGTAACTTCTCCTAAATATGTTGTCATAGCTTAACGGTCCTCCGCTTATTTTGCTTCGTATTTCGGATTTCCGTGGGTGTATCGCGGAAGGAGTATCGGGGACACCTTATCGGTAACTATTCCGGCATTTGCAAGCTCCGAATCAAACTTGCTTATGTGATCAAGCGTCAGAGCTCCGACCTTCGTTTCTTTAGCCTTCGCCGCGGCACTTACGCCCGCATTGCGACCGAATACTATGACGTCCAGCAATGAGTTGCCCATAAGACGGTTTTCACCGTGTATACCGCCGACCGCTTCGCCCGCAACGTAGAGGTTCTCAACGTCGCTCATACCGTCGGCACCGATCTTGATACCGCCGTTCTGATAATGGAGGGTCGGATATATAAGAATCGGGACCTTGCGCATATCTATGTCGTACTTAAGGTACATACGAAGCATAGCCGGAATGCGCTTTTCAATGGTACCCTCTCCGTGGAGGATCTCGATCATAGGAGTATCAAGCCAGATGCCGTAGCCTCCGCCGGGAATATCGACACCCTTGTGACGCGCCGTACATTCGCGGATGATGGAAGCAGCCGAAACGTCTCTCGTCTCAAGCGGGTGCATAAAGGCTTCACCCTCGGCATTGACAAGCATAGCACCTATCGAACGAACCTTCTCGGTAACAAGAGCACCGTATATTTGCGAAGGATAGGCAACTCCGGTGGGATGATACTGCAGGGTATAGGCATAGAGCAGGGGAGCGCCTACGCGATATGCGAGCACCAAGCCGTCCGCGGTCGCACCGTAATGGTTAGAGGTCGGGAAGCCCTGATAGTGCATACGTCCCGCGCCGCCGGTCGCTATAATAACGGTCTTTGCCTTAGCCACAAGCAGCTCTCCGGTCTCCATATTCATAAGGACCGCTCCTGCCGCCTTGCCGTTTTCATCAAGGATTATCTCAACGGCAGAGGTGAAATCGACCACGGGAATACCGCGATTGACGACCTCGTCGCGAAGAACTCTCATAATCTCCGCACCGGTGTAGTCCTTCGCCGCGTGCATACGCTTTCTGGATGTTCCGCCGCCGTGCGTAGTGATCATTGTGCCGTCGGGCTCTTTGTCAAAGAGAACGCCGAGATCGTTGAGCCACTTTACCGCGTCGGGACCCTCGCACACAAGCTTCTCAAGAAGCTCGGGGACGTTCTTAAAATGACCGCCGCCAAGTGCATCAAGATAGTGGATAGCAGGAGAATCGTTCGGCTTATCGGCGGCTTGTATACCGCCCTCCGCCATCATAGTATTGGCATCACCGTGACGGAGCTTCGTCACGATCATAACGTTTGCGCCGCCCTCGTGTGCCATTATAGCGGCAGATGAACCGGCACCGCCGCCACCGATAACGAGCACGTCAACGTCATAATCGGGCGTGCCGAGATCAACGTCACCCGGCTTTATGCGGCTATGCGCCTGAAGTATGTCCGCAAGCTCAAGCGGAACGCTCTCGCCCTTGTTCGGTCCCATCTTCAGCTCGGTGAACTGCGATTTGATGTAATCGGGATGGAATTCGCGAAGGAGCTTATCCTTTTCGTCGGCATCCATTCTGCGGGGTTCGACTCCGATACGCGAGGCACGAGTCGCTTCTACCTTTTTGATCGATTCAAGCATTTCCTGTGTATACATACCGTGCCTCCTTATTTCTCAATAACTCTGGTATTGTAAAGTTCTTTCAGCTCCGAGATCGGTTTGCCCATAAGTCCTTCTATAAGCTCCTTAAAGTCACCGTCCTTGATTTCCTTAACTCTCGTTTCAAGGTGCTCACTCTTGGGAGCAAGGTACTTACCGGTGAGTCGTCTTGAGAGCAGGGCTACCTGCGGATGAGTTATACCCGCCGGACACCTTGAAGAGCAGATCCCGCACATCACGCAGTCAAAGGACTCTTCAGCGCACTTTTTGAAATCTCCCCGCTGAGCGTACGCTATGTACTGCATAACGTTAAGTCCCTGCGGGCAGGCCTTCGTGCAGGCATTGCAGCCGATACAACTGTATATTTCGGGATAAAGCTGCATCATAACCGCTTGCTCGGGACTGACCTTTTCAATATCGTATACCTGCTTTACAAGGGGGAAGAAGGGAAGCGTTGCAACGTACATATTGTCCTGTACCTGCGTTTGGCAGGCAAGGCAAACCTTGAGCTCGCGCTCGCCCTTTATTCTGTATATGGTCGCACAGGCTCCGCAGAAACCGCAGCGGCATCCGCATCCGCGGACGAGCTGATAACCGGAGTATTCCATAGCTCCCATAACAGTGAGGTTTGAGGGGACGACGTATTTTTTACCCATAAGGTAAACGTTAACCATATCTTGCATTATCCGATACTCCTTATCAATACTCATCCGGCAGCTCGTTCAGCTGATCGAGCCTAAAGACCGGACCGTCGTGGCAAACGTATTTGTTGCCGATATTGCATCTGCCGCATTTGCCGACTCCGCATTTCATTCTCATTTCCATCGTCGTATATATCTGCGACTTTTCAAATCCGAGAACGGTAAGCCCGGCAAGCGTAAACTTGATCATAACCGGGGGACCGCAAAGGATGACCGTTCGTGACTTTTCAAAGCACAGCTCGGTGACGTAGTTAGGAACAAAGCCGACGTGACCGTCCCAACCTTCCTGCGGGCGGTCTATGGTAAGGTACACGTTAATGTCCTTTTCATTCTTCCATTCATTGATTATTTCTTGATAATCAACGAGATCGTCCATCGAACGCGCACCGTATACTATATCAATGTGCTTGTAATTTGCGCGGTTTGCTCGGCAGTAGTTTATGACCGAACGAAGAGGCGCAAGTCCTATACCGCCGGCAATGAACAGGAGGTCTTTTCCGGCAAAATCGGTATCCACGGGAAAACCGTTTCCGTAAGGTCCGCGAATGCAGATCTCTTGTCCCGGCTCTATCATATGAAGCCAACTTGTCAGACAACCGCATTTCTTAATAGAGAATTCAAGATACTCTTCAACCGTCGGAGACGAGGTAATGGAGAACATCGCCTCTCCCACGCCGGGAATAGAGAGCATAGCGCATTGTCCGGGCTTGTGAATAAACGGCTTCTTTCCGTCGGGCATTACCACACGGAAGGTCTTTACGTCGGGTGTATCGGAACGTATCTCCGTTACTACCGCCACTGCCGGGATCAACGTATCATTCTGCATTTTTCTCACCTCCGAGGCTTTTCATAACTTTAACGATATTCATTGAAACGGGGCACTTCTTCAGACATCTTCCGCAACCGACGCACCCGTAAACGCCATCGTTATTCATAGGATAATAAACGAGCTTGTGCATAAAGCGCTGACGGAAGCGCTCAAGCTGTGTAAGTCTCGGCGTGCCTGATGCCATCATAGTAAAGTCGGAATACATACAGCTATCCCAACAGCGGAAGCGCTGTATCCCGTTACCGGTATCAAAATCCTTGATATCGTAACACTGGCAGGTGGGGCATACAAAGGTACACGTTCCGCATCCGAGGCAGGAACGGTAAAGTTCCGCCCATTTGTCGGATTTGAACACCGCAAGCTGATCGTCAGTGAAATCGTCGGGCTTAAGGTCTGAAAGGGGAAGCTCCTTCATAACGGAATGTACCGCGGCCTTCACACCGTCAGCCGAATCGTCACTGCACTCGGTAAGGATCTCACCGATCGAAGATATAAGCGCTTCGCCCTTCTCGGTTAAAGGAGCAAGGTAAAGATTCTCTTCATCCTTAAAGCACTCAACGTCTCCGGCGGGTGACGAAGGGTCTATTCCGAAAGAGTTGCAGAAGCAGGTCTCCTCGGGCTTGTTGCAAGCAAGCGTTACGACCGTTCCGTGGTCGCGGCTGTTTTTGTAATAGCTGTCAACGGGATCGGAGAGGAACACTCGGTCAAGTATCCCGAGTGCCGCGGCATCGCAGGCTCGAACACCGAAAACGACGAAGTCCTCGGCTTCCTTGCGTGTGTCTATAACCTCGATCTTCTTTCCCGAAGTGCGAAAGCTCATAAGATCCTGCACCTGAGGGAAGAAAAGCCCCTTTGCCGAGCGGAAAGTATTAAGATTATCGGAGAGCTCGGTCCCCGCCTTCCATTCGGTGAACTCTGACTGACCGTCCTCGCGGTTTGCGGGAACGTACAGCTTTTCTTTCGACGCTATCGCGGCAAAGAATTCGTTGAGCTTATCAAGTGAAAGCTTGAACATTATCCGTTCCCCCTTTCGTTAACGACGGAAGGCTCCGCATCGTCCTGCGTAAAATTCACAAGCGGTCCGCGCTCGTTGACCTCGGCACCTGCCTGATACTCACCATAGAGCTCATTGATATCCTTGATGAACTTGCGGTTAAGCAGATGAAGCGGAATATGCGCGGGGCACACCCTGGAGCATTCACCGCAATCGGTGCAACGGCCCGCCACGTGGAAGGCACGTATGATATGGAACATATTTTCTTCAAACGAGTCTGCCGCCGCCTTATGTTCAAAGCCGGAAGAAGCATTATCAAAAATACACTTTTCGCAGGTGCAGGCGGGGCACACGTTACGGCAAGCATTGCAACGGATGCACCTTGACAGCTCACCGCGCCAAAAGGCAAAGCGCTCATCGGGAGTCATAGCCTCAAGCTTTGCAACCATATCGAAGCGCTCGGAGTCAAGCACCTCACCGTCAGCGCCGATCAGCTCGTCATAAATAACGTGATGTCGGCTCTTGCAGTTCGTGCAGCGTTCGGCAAGAACGTCGGAAAGTGCCAGCTCCTTTTGACCGTATACAGTATCTACGGTAACGGTGTTGCCGTTTACCGAGATCGTTTTAATACCGGACACGCCGGCTTTGCGTATACGCTCAACGTCAGCCATACCGTTGCACTCTACGCCGATAACGTAAACGTTCTCCCGAGCCACGCGATGCTCGGACAGCAACTGATTCAGACTGTACGTGTCGCAGGGCTTGAGAAATACAAGTATCTTTCCGCCCTTGACCGACTCTTTGACAAGATATTTTGAAAGATTTGCGCCGCAGAAAAGGTCAAAAACGAAACGATTTTTAAGGCCTTCGGCATCCGTAAACACAGCCGGTGTAACGTCGTACACGAACTCGCCGCGTTCCCAACCGATGACTCGATCGACCGTACCGTTTTCGAGAAGCTCGCAAGCGCGCGCGATCATTTGTTCCCGCATCTCAGATCCTCCAATCTCTTGTTCTCACCGAGTTTCTGCACGGTGGAAACGAAGTCGTTCATTGTTTCGGCGAACTTGTTGCCTTCCGCTGCCGACACCCATTCGACGCGTGTGCGCCCTCTCTCTATACCGAGATAATCGAGCATGGAGAAGAGAAGAGTCATACGGCGACGGGCGTAGTAATTACCGGTAGTGTAATGGCAGTCTCCGGGGTGACATCCGCAGATAATTACCCCGTCAGCCCCACGTTGAAACGCGCGAAGCACGAAAAGCGGATTGACGCGGCAGGAGCAGGGAACGCGAATGATCTTTATATCGGCGGGATATTGCAGTCTGTTCGTACCGGCAAGGTCTGCGCCGGCGTAAGAACACCAATTGCAACAGAAAGCAACTATCTTCGGTTTGAATTGCGTGTCAGTTATTTGCATATCGCATCGACCTCCGCAAGAATTTGTTTATTTGAGAAGCCGGAAAGGTCCATAGCACCGGAGGGACAAGCGACCGTGCATGCACCGCATCCCTGGCACACCGCGGGATTGACGCTTGAAACGCGTCTTACCTTGGTCGTGCGGTCGGGCATTCTGAATTCCTTTTCGACATACGTGATAGCTCCGTACGGGCAAACCTTTTCACACTGTGAGCAACCGTTGCAGAGCCACTCATCGGAGTGAGCGACGCAGGGATTGCAGGTCAGATTGTCGTGCACCAGCAGTCCGATGACCTTGGAAGCCGCGGCACCTGCCTGTGCGACCGTTTCGGGGATGTCCTTCGGTCCCTGGCAAACGCCTGAGAGGAATATGCCCGCGGTAGGGCTTTCAACCGGACGAAGCTTCGGATGCGCCTCGGTAAAGAAATCGTTTGTATCCATACTTGCGGTAAGCATTCCGGCAAGGGGACGCGCAGTCTTGTCC
Organism: uncultured Lachnospiraceae bacterium; assembly: GCA_964461635.1. Lineage (GTDB taxonomy): Bacteria > Bacillota > Clostridia > Oscillospirales > CAG-272 > RGIG3994. Next base: position 15,618 of record CAYWVC010000008.1, on the reverse strand, counting down.
GGCTCGATGGCCGCGGCAAGAACCACCATATCCGCATCTATGTGGAGTTGCTTTCCGGCGAGCAGATCCGACGCCTGAACCTTAAGAACACCGTTATCGGGGACTACCTTACCGACCATTCCCTTAACGTAATGCACCCCGTACTGTTCAACAGCGCGGCGTTGGAACTCGTCAAAGTTCTTGCCGGGGGTACGAACGTCTATGTAGAAGACGTACACATCGGTGTCGGGATATTTTTCACGCGTAAGCATTGCGTGCTTGGCGGTATACATACAGCATATCTTAGAGCAGTACTGCTTGCCGCCCTTGGATGAATCGCAGGATTCGCGCGAACCGACGCACTGAACGAATACAATCGTCTTGGGATGCTTGCCGTCGGAGGGACGGAGAAGCGTTCCGCCCGTCGGACCCGCGGCATTCATCAAACGTTCGAACTCAAGTGAGGTCACAACGTCCGGGCTCTGCGAATATGCAAATTCATCGTACTTATCGACCTTGATAGGCTCAAAACCGGTAGCAACAACGATAGCACCGTATTTTTCCTCTACATATTCGTCCTTGGCATTGTAGTCAATAGCTCCGGCGGCGCACACCTTGGCGCAAACGCCGCATTTGCCGTTCTTAAGCATATTGCAATAATCGGGGTCTATGACGGCAACCTTCGGCACTGCCTGAGCAAACGGAATATATACCGCTCTACGGTTGTCCATACCGAGGTTGAATTCATTCGGCACCTTTTTCTGCGGACATTTTTCGGTGCAAAGCCCGCATCCCGTGCATACATCCTCTTTGACGTATCTCGCCTTACGCTTTATCTTGACGCTGAAATTGCCGACGAAGCCTTTGACCTCGCTGACCTCACTGTACGAGTATATCTTTATATTCTCGTGCTGAGCGGCTTCCACCATTTTCGGCGTAAGGATACACGCCGCACAGTCAAGGGTCGGGAACGTCTTGTCCAGCTGTGCCATCTTTCCGCCTATCGTAGGCTTCTTTTCGACTATGTCCACTTTAAAGCCTGCATCGGCAATATCAAGAGCGGTCTGTATTCCCGCAATTCCACCGCCGATAACGAGCGCGCGCTTCGTAACGGGGGATTGCCCCGCAGTCAGGGGAGCGTTGAGCGCCACCTTAGCAATAGCTGCGCGTGCAAGTACGACAGCCTTCAACGTAGCGAGCGTCTTGTCCTTATGTATCCAGGAGCATTGCTCACGGATATTGGCGATCTCAAGCATATAGGGATTGAGCCCCGCTGCCGCCGCCGCTTTTCTGAAGGTATTTTCGTGCATACGCGGTGAGCAGGAGCACACCACGACACCGGTCAACGAATATTTCTTGATCGCATCCTTGATCAGGTTCTGACCCGATTCGGAGCACATATACTGGTAATCCTCGGAGAAGACCACGCCCGGCTCGGATCTGACGGCGTCAGCAACCGCTTTGACGTCGACCGTCGCAGCAATGTTACTTCCGCACCAGCATACAAAAACGCCTATTCTTTGCATTGTTATCTCCTTAAATTATTTAGTATATTTTCTGAAGGCACTGACGATAGCCTGTTGCGGAAGCTCGGGATCAAGCATACCGGGAACATCGTCGGCTTTAAGATGATTTTCGCCCTGCCGCCTGATGCAGGCAAGTCTGACAGCCTCGATCAGCTTCGCAGGCTCCACCTGTCTCGGGCAACGCTCGACGCAGGCGAAGCAGGAAAGGCATTTATAGACCGACGCGTCGGATACGAGCTTGTCGATCTCGCCGCGCTCCACCATATATACGAACTCGTGCGGATGATATTTCATCTCATCGTAAGCGGGGCAGGTTGCGGTGCACTTGCCGCAACGCATACACTTCAACGGATTCACGCCGCTTATGCGTTCGATATCTTCACGCGTGATTTTGTTTTCCATCGGTCAAGCCTCCTTTACTCCGAGGGCTTCGGCAAGCAACTCGGTGAAATAAACGGTCGGCAATTTGCCGCCGGCATTGACCTCAAGGTTGTATCGGCAGAGAGGGCAGGCTGTAACAAGCATCTCGGCACCGTGTGACGCAGCATCGCTGACCACGGCATCGGCGCGACGCGCGGCAAACGAACGGTCCTCAAGGGTAACGTAACCACCACAGCATTCGTTGCGCTCGGCGTAAATAACCGGCTCGGCGCCGAGAGCCCGTATGAGATCCTCCATAAGCTTGGGATCCTCGGGATTGTCCATCTGCATCACCTTGCCCGGACGCAGAAGCAAGCAACCGTAGTAGGCACCTATTTTTCTGCCCGACAGCGGATTAACGACGGCTTCTTTGAGCTTGTCAAAGCCCACTACGTCGCGAAGGAGCTCCAAATAATGAATCACCTTCGTCTCGCCGTGATATTCACCGTCGGCACCGAGATAGTTATTCACGCGCTCGGAAATATAATCATCCTGCGCCATATCGCGGTTGACCTGCTTTATAACATTGTGGCAGGCAGAGCACAGGGTCACCAGACCCTGTCCTCTGTCCTTTGCCGCCTTCAGTGCACGCACCGAGGACAGCTTAGTCGCTATTTCATCACGGGCGAGGGGATAGACCCCTCCGCAGCACTGCCATTCGGGAAGCTCCTCAAGCGTTATACCAAGCCTTTCAGCCGAACGCCGCGCATATACGTCGAGAGCCTGTGCCTTATTTTTCAGCGTGCACCCCGGGTAATAACTGTATACCATAACTAATAATCTATCCTTATCGTTGTTTATCGTACAAATCAGACCATCTGCTCGGGATGGAATACCTCGTCAAACTTCTCGGCGGTGAGGAAACCAAGCTTGACACAAGCTTCCTTGAGGGACATATCCTCCTTGAACGCAAGCTTAACAGTCTTTGCCGCGTTCTCGTAGCCTATGTAAGGATTGAGAGCGGTAACAAGCATCAGCGAATTGTGAAGATTGTCATGCATCTTCTCACGATTGGCGGTGATACCGACAGCGCAGTTGTTATTGAAGGAAACTATAGCCTCCGCCAACAGACGTGCAGACTGCAGGAAATTGTAGATGCACACGGGCATAAACACGTTAAGCTCAAAGTTACCCTGAGATGCAGCCATACCGACCGCAACGTCGTTGCCCATAACCTGAACGGCTACCATCGTAACCGCCTCGCACTGAGTGGGATTAACCTTTCCGGGCATAATGGACGAACCGGGCTCATTCTCGGGAATATGAATCTCTCCAAGTCCGAGGCGAGGACCGCTGGCAAGCCAACGGATATCGTTCGCTATCTTCATCATATCGGCGGCAAGCGCTTTAAGTGCTCCGTGTGCAAACACGAGCTCATCCTTGGAGGTGAGAGCGTGGAACTTGTTCTCGGCAGTGACGAAGCTCTTACCGGTGAGTTCGGAAATTGCTTCGGCAACCTTAACGTCAAATCCCTTGGGCGCGTTGAGTCCGGTTCCGACGGCAGTTCCGCCGAGCGCAAGCTGACGAAGCGGCTCGACCGCGAGCTTTATAAGCGAGACGTCTTTTTCAAGCGAAGATCTCCAACCGCTGATCTCCTGCGAGAATGTGATAGGAGTTGCATCCTGAAGGTGAGTACGACCGCTCTTGACCACGCCAAGGTTCTCCTCTTCGAGACGGCGGAAGGTTGCAATGAGCGTTTCAACAGCGGGAAGAACCTTATCCTCAAGCGCAATAACGGCGCTGATATGCATCGCAGTAGGGAAGGTATCGTTGGAAGATTGGCTCATATTTATATCATCGTTGGGGTGGCAGAGCTTCTTTCCGGCGATCTCGTTGGCACGGTTAGCAACGACCTCGTTGGCATTCATATTGGACTGCGTTCCGCTTCCGGTCTGCCATACTACGAGCGGGAAATGCTCATTGAGCTTGCCGCCGATCACCTCGTCGCAAGCAGCCGAGATCGCGGCGAGCTTCTCGTCGGTCATTTTTTCGGGCTTCAGCGAGTTATTGGCTATTGCCGCCGCCTTCTTAAGTATACCAAAGGCGTTAATTATCTCGGCGGGCATAGTTTCAATGCCTACTCCGATCTTGAAGTTTTCGTGGCTTCTTTCGGTCTGTGCAGCCCAGTATTTGTCAGCCGGGACCTTGACCTCACCCATAGAGTCGTGTTCGATACGGTAGTTCATTGTAAAACCTTCCTTTTTTATTATAATATTTTTATTGCAAAAGGATCTTTCGCATATGGTCAAACGCAATTCTGAGTACAGAAACCGCATTTTCGCATATTACAACATATTATAACATCATAACTACCGTTTTGGCAAGTGTAAAGACGCACAAAAAATAAAAATTAACCGCAGTGCCAGTGATAAATATTTAACAAGGCGCGAAAAAACGATATTTCTACGTCATACCGCTTAGTTCCCGGAAGCCTCGGCAAAAATGCACAAAAACCGAACCAATAAGCCAATTAACGGTCAAGTCGAATAAAGTCGTGCGGTTAGTGTGAGAAAAATTCGGCTTTTGTCTGTACAAAACGCCGACGGTATGTTATAATATATGAAAATACAATGGGAAGTTATAAAAAGTATGAACGAGAAAAAAAGCAGAACTGCGGGAGAACGATTCGGGCAAAAAAACAGCCCCATTAATGGCTCCTATTCTAAAAAAACGAGAAATAATGCGCCTCGGGAAATTCAAGAGAACGATAGCTCGTACGACGGTCTGGTTATAGGCAGAAATGCCGTTCGTGAGCTTTTGCGTTCCGAACGATCGGTGGACAAGCTCCTCGTTCAGCGGGGCGAGCGTGAAGGCTCCATCGTCGTCCTCGTGGCGCAAGCGGTGGAGCTTCAGATCCCGGTGATCGAGGTGGATAAGGCAAAGCTTGACGCCATGGCTTGCGGGACCCCGCATCAAGGCATCATCGCTATGGCGGCAGAGAAAAACTATTCGACGGTAGACGATATTATCGAAATAGCACGATCGTGCGGTGAAAAGCCGTTGATCGTGATCTCGGACGGAATCTGCGACCCGTATAATCTCGGCGCACTGATCAGATGTGCCGAGGGTGCGGGGGCGCACGGACTGATAATACCGAAGCGCCGCAATGCCGGGCTTACCCCGATCGTATCAAAAGCGTCTGCCGGGGCAATAGAACACCTTGCAATTGCCAAGGTATCAAATATTGCAACCACAATCGAAGACCTGAAAAAGCGCGGAATATGGACCTTTGCCGCAGAAGCCGGCGGACAGATGTATTACGATACCGATTTTGATCTTCCAGCCGCAATCGTTTTCGGCAGCGAGGGAGACGGCGTATCCAAGCTTGTTAAAAAGTGCTGTGATGCGACGGTATCGATCCCTATGTACGGTAAGGTCAATTCGCTCAACGTTTCAACAGCCGCCGCGGTCATACTGTATGCCGTAGCCAAAGGGCAAAGAGGCTGAACGCTCTCGTTTTTTGCCAATTACGATTGGGAAGGAGGTGCGCGTGCACCCGTGAAAAAGGAAAGCAGCGACCGAGAAATAGCAGAGCTCCTCGGCAAATTGCGCGAGGAGTCGGAAAAGGTTGATACTTCGTCGGTAAAGGAAGAAAAGAAAGCTAAAAAGCTTACCGATGACGACGTAAAGGCATTGCTTCGGAAATATTACGGTGATTCGGGCGATCTGCCTCAGGACACACCGCCGAAATTTGAGGTAGATACTACCGTTGATTTTGAAGAGATCGAAGAAATTGAGGAACCCGCCGATCCCGAAGTGATACCGATCGCGGATGACCAACCGAAGCCGGATCCTCAGCCGCAACCGGAACCCGAAGCAAAACCGATCTCTATGCCAATCCAAACAGCCGAGCCGGAAGCAAAACCAATTCAACCGCCCGTCCAACCAGCGGAGCCGACACCGAAAGCTGTGCTTATGGAAGACGAACCGTCGGGTGAATTATCCGCAGAGGATAATCTGGATGAAATTCTTTACAACGCCTCCGGTGATGTTGTACATATCGATGAATCGTACGAACCGGAAGACATTGAAATACCCGCCGCGACGGAAAAATCGGAAGAGGAAACTGTCAATACCGGGCATATAAGCCTTGACCCACAGACTCCGTCCGTTGACGTTCGGCAGGTTGATGACGATATAAAGATCGCCGAAGAATCGCAGATCCCGGCGGAATCCGATGAAACGGTAATTGACGACGAACTCGTGCCGATAAACGATCCGACCGAGACCGATTTTCCCGTTATCGACGATGACGACGGTGAATCGGCAGAATGGCATTCTCCCGGCAAACGCAGTATGCCTGCGCCGCGAATTACCGATGAATCAAATCTCAAGCTGCTTGTGGCGCTCGGCTTTGGCGATAAGCTAAAGGATCAATACGGTGACGAATATGTTCGGGACATTGAAGCGGAGCTGAAAAAAAGTCGCGAGCGTGACGATGATTCGAGAAAGGCCTACGGATATCGCGGCAAGGAATACGCCCCCGATTCGGACGTTGCGGCGATCCGCTCTGCCTACTCACACGATCTGAAGATCGTGATCCTTAGATTTATCGGCACGTTACTGCTCGCATTAACACTGATGGTATATGAAAATGCCGGCATCTTCGGAATGACATTTCCGGGGATACTGAACAGCCGTGAATTTCCGACCTCGTACACCCTGATATCACTACAGCTTCTCGTACTGTGCGCGGCATTGTCGTACGGGAGATTGCGTGACGGCTTCCTTTGTATGATCGGTAAGAAGAGCAAGGGCGATCAAGTACTGTTTATCGCATTTGCACTGTCCGTAGTCTACAATATTGCAGTGGCTTGCGCTTCTCCAAGCGACGGAGTCATTCTTTATAATTTCCCGATAGCGTTGGGTTTCGTGTTTGGCGTTATGGCAGAATTGCTTGACTGTAAGCGGGAATATTACACGTTTGCATTTCTTTCGGATGCCAAGAGCGGACCGCTGTACGGATTGGTATCATTTACCCCCAACGGCGGGAAAAAGCTGCTTTCCGCCGAACAAATAGGCTTTGCCGACGGATTTTTTGATAACAACACGGTAAGTCGAACGTATGATTCGGCATTGATACTTACCGCAGTTCCGCTTGCCGCAGTCGGAGCGGTTATGGCAATAGTCGCGGCAATGCTCGGTCAACCGACTATGCGCGCGTTAAGCGCTTTTCAAGCGGTCTTCGCTTTTGCGGCTCCGATGTCGTGGACACTCACGGGGGCATGGCAATGCCTCTGTCTTTCGACGCAGCTGGAAAAGAAGAAGACCGCAATGATCGGCATATCTCTTTCCGACGAGACGGCAGGAACAAATACCGTCGTTTTTGATGACAGTGAAGCCTTCGACGCTTCAAACACCAAAATACTCGGCATCAATATCTTCGACAACGAAAAAATATATTCGGTCTTATACGATATCAACGCACTTTTCGCAGCCTTGCGCAGTCCGCTGTCGGATGCCGTAAGCAAAGCGGCGTCTGAGCTCGGCTCGCCGGACTCTGCCGAACTCGTCGGAGCGGCAGACGGCTATGCGGAAGCGTTGATAAACGGAAAAGATACCGTATGCGCCGGCAGCGCGGAAGCATTTGCGGAACACGGGATAAAAGTAATCGGAACACCCACGTCGCGTGCCGACGGTGCATCCGTAATGTACATAGCCAAGAACGGCAATGTATGTGCTTGCTTGTCCGTACGCTATTCAATGAACGATAAATTTAAGCGTATGGTAGCGCAGTTGCGTGCCGAAGGCATATCGGTCAAGGTAAGAACGGTAGATCCCAACATTGACAGAATAATGCTCTCCGAACTCGTGGACGCAGGCGTCGCGGTCGGAGTTATTCGTGAGCCCGCAACCGACGTATCTCAGAAGAGCCGTGCTACGCAGATAGTCGCCCGAGGGAACGTAAAGTCGCTTGCTCTGCCACTCATAAAGGGAAAACGGTTCCGTCGGCTTGATTCCAATATGAAAAGAGTTCGTGTGGCACAAACCGTGTTTGCGATAATCATTGCCGCGGTTATGACATTCACCGTCAAGGATGCGGTTATTCTTCCGGCAGCCGCCGCGCTGATTCAATTGATATGCCTCATCCCGGGGATATTGGCATACCATTTTACAGTAAACAAATAATTCGTCAAGGAACGTTACAATGGATAAAAAATTAGAAAGTATTTTAAAAAGCGTATCCAAGCCGGGACGCTATGCCGGCGGGGAATACGGACAGGTTATAAAAGACAAAGAAAAGGTCAAGGTTAGGTTTGCTTTCTGCTTCCCGGACACCTACGAGATAGGAATGTCCAATCTCGGTGTCAGAATTCTCTACGGTTGTCTTAACAGACGTGAGAACGTTTGGTGCGAGAGGGTCTACGCCCCGTGGCTGGATATGGAAGAGAAGATGCGCACCTACGGCTTGCCGCTTACCGCGCACGAGAGCGGAGATCCGATAGGAACGTTTGACTTCGTCGCATTCACTCTGCAATATGAGCTTTGCTACACTAACGTTATCAATATGCTCGACCTTGCGGGAATCCCCTTGCACTCCGCCGACCGCGGCGAGGATTGCCCGATCGTCATAGGCGGCGGCCCGTGTGCTTACAATCCCGAGCCGCTTGCCGATTTTTTCGACTGCTTTTCAATCGGGGAGGGGGAAGAGCACCTACCCGAGCTGACCGACCTTTATACGAAAATGAAGGACGACGGAAGCTATACGCGCGAGGGCTTTTTGCATGAAGCGGCAAGGAGCATTCCCGGAACGTACGTCCCCTCACTTTATACCGTCGAATATAATCCCGACGGCACAGTGCACTCATATACTCCGAAATACGACGACATTCCAAAGCGCGTAAGAAAGCGCATCATTACCGATCTTGACAGTGTATATTATCCCACAGAGCCGCTGATGCCGTACATTGAAACCGTGCATGACCGCATAGTACTTGAGGTCTACCGCGGATGTATACGCGGATGCAGATTCTGCCAAGCCGGTATGGTATACCGCCCCGTGCGCGAAAAATCGCCCGAGGTGTTGTGCCGCAACGCCAAATGTCTCTACGAATCAAGCGGATATGACGAGATATCTATGACGTCACTGTCCATCAGCGATTATTCACGGTTGCGTGAGCTTTGCGACGGACTGCTTGAATGGACACCCCAAAACAAGGTGAGCCTGTCCCTCCCGTCATTGAGGCTGGACAGCTTTTCACGTGAGCTGATGCAAAAGGTGGAAAGCGTCAGATCGGCATCGCTGACCTTTGCCCCCGAGGCGGGAACGCAAAGATTGCGCGACGTTATCAACAAAAACGTAACCGAGGAAGACCTTCTCCGTGCCGCGGGGATCGCTTTTGCAGGCGGCAAAAGCAGCGTTAAGCTTTATTTTATGCAAGGCTTACCCACCGAGACCGACGAGGATATCGACGGTATAGCGGAGCTTGCCGAAAAGGTCATAGACTGTTTTTACCACACGGAGGGCAGAGCAAAGCGCGCGCCTCAGGTAACGATAAGCGCCGCTTGCTTCATTCCGAAGCCCTTTACCCCTTTCCAATGGGAGGCGCAGGCAACGCTTGAGGAGCTGGCGGCAAAGCAGGATCACCTTTACCACAGAATAACCGACAGAAAGATCAAATATAATCATCACGACGCCACCGGATCAAGGATCGAAGCGGCTTTGGCGCGCGGCGACAGACGTATGTCGCGCGTTTTGGACGAGGCGTTTGCGCTCGGAATGCGCTTTGATGCGTGGACCGAGACATTCAGCTATGAAAAATGGCTGACGGCCTTTGATCGTGCGGGGCTTGACCCGGCATTCTATGCTAACCGCCGCTTCGGAGATGACGAGATCTTTCCGTGGGAGATCATTGATTGCGGCGTAAGTCGCGAATTTCTTGCCAAGGAAAGAGAAAAGGCGTATGCCGGAGTCACGACGGCAAACTGCCGCGAGCATTGCTCGGGATGCGGCGCAAATAAGCTTGGAGGTGAACGCTCATGGTGTCCGGGATCAAAGAACAGACTGTCGTAAGGTCCGCATTTGACAAGCACACAATGGAGGAACTCGGAGACGTAAAGACCGTGCGTCTGCGCTTTCAAAAGACAGGCAATCTCCAATTCATATCGCATCTTGACCTTCAACGCGTTATGGGACGGGTGCTTGCACGTTCGGGCGTACCGATATGGTTTACGCAGGGGTTCAATCCGCACCCAAAGCTCGTATTCGCCATGCCGCTGCCGATAGGTGTACAAAGCTACTGCGAATACCTTGACATACGGATAGATCGCAGGATCACGTTAAAGGAGATCGAGGAGCGCATCAACGCTCAGGTTACAGACGAGCTCCGTGTCAGCCGCGCGTATATTCCGTCGTCAAAATTTTCCGATATCGCTTACGTCGGCTACGATATAACGGTCTCGGATGACGGCATATCGCGCGTGACCGCCGACAAAGTGACCGAGCTGTTCAACTCAGCCCCGATTATGATGAAAAAGCACACGAAATCCGGCGAACGTGAAATAGACATAACACAGGGAATCAAGCAGATCTCCGCAGAATATGACGGTGCGCTTCACGTATCCGCAGTGCTGAAGGGCGGGGAAGGCTCAATGAATCCCGAACTGCTCGTGACCGCTATGCGCGAAAAGCTCGGATTGCTCGGTAAATATCCCGGCTCCGGATATTACTCTATCACTCGTACACATATGTGGTTTGCAGATATGAAGGAGTTTAAATAAAGGACGGTCAATTAAATTGTAACGGTTGACGTCGAAGAGATCACTTGTACGCCCAACCATCCGTTCTATGTGCCTCAAAAGGGATGGACAAGCGCGATTGATCTTCGTGCCGGCGACAGATTGCAGTTGCTCAACGGCGAATATGTTGTCGTGGATCAAATACAGCATGAACTGCTTGAAAGCTCCGAGATAACGTTTAACTTCGAGGTCGAGGATTTTCATACTTATTATGTGGGTGGACGGAGTCTGCTGGTGCATAATAAATGCAGCACTCAAGAACACCATATAATGACGAATAAAAGCAAAAAATACACACCTCAATTTCAAGAAATTGCAAGTAAATACGATATAAACCTTAATGGTTGGAAAGGTCATTGATCTTATGAATTTGTTTGGTTATTCTTCCAAAAAGGACTTAAAAAAACCAATTCAATTATCCGAAGCGTCTATAGAATGTTCATTTGAAGAGCTTGATGAAATAATTGACTTTTTGACTAATAAACGCTTAGAGTTAATTGAATGGGCGCAAACGCGTGATACTTCTATACCTATTGAATCAGGTGATTGTGCTGAATTACAGCTCTTACCATCTAATAATAGCAACCGTCTTTTGTTTTTAATTAACTTAGAAAGTTTAATTAAAAAACATTAAACTTTACGGTATTGATTGATCATGTCGTTTAGGAAAATATGAATATCATAGGGTAAAATCAATTGGGCGTGGGTTGTACGAAATACAAAATGGTCATCACACTGTCCAAGCATTAAAATCATTGGGTAGAAAAACTGTGAAAGTATGGTTGGTAAAATAATATGGGTGTAGAAAGTTTTTATATCGTTTCTAAAATATCAGATGATAAATCCTCATCAAAAATTATAGAATGTTTGGAGAATAGTAATTTTTCCACTTTCAAACGCACTCAAATTCTTGGCGGTATATTCAAAAAGAAAGTAGCACCGGATAATGAATTTATCATTAACGACTTGATCATCTGTTCAATTGATATCGATAATACTGTAAGCTTCCAGGCCTGTTTCTCATGTTATAACAAAGCAATCGGTATCATTGTTGACATTTTATCAACGCTACACGACGCACAGCTTATTGAAAATATATCATATGGTAGCGATGTTGTAAGTCTGGTTGATAAATCAAAAGATACATTGCGCTCTATCATATTTGATATGCATTTGAATCGATATTCATATTTTTAAAACAATTATACTTCTGTGCAAATTGACTTGCTCCCTGATGAATTTTACAACTATTATATGAAACATCGCAAAGCATTAAAGAAGCATCATAGTTGATATAATATTACCTAACATTCTATCAAGTGGCATCGCTCATTTGCGGTGCCCTCTACTCAAAAAGCACGCAAGCCATTAAATCGGTAACTGTTAAATGGAAATGAGGTAATTAAATGTACGACATAAACGAAATATACAAAATGTTAAATTGGAAGAGCAGGTATAGCGACCAATTGCAAGGCATTAAAGCCGCAAGAGATTTAGATGACTTGTCCCCGCTAATCCTTCCCGATGCCAATGGAGAAAGCAAGAGCGTATGGGAAAATTGCGCAAGAGCACTATATGAAATATCAGATGAACGGTTGGAAAAATACTTGCCGTCTCTGTTAGAATGGTTGCAGGATTTAAATTGGCCCGGAGCTTTGATAATACTGGATCGATTAAAGAATTTCTCCGGAAAGAAATTAATAAAACCTTTTATGGAGCGTTATACCTACGCCGACAGCCTAAACAACGAAGAAGGGCTAATGTGGTTGGATTATTTGTCAGAATTACTTGATAACGCAGGGTTGAAGGCTGAATTGCCAAAACCGGTTATAGAAGTGTTGCAAAAGCACTATAAAAATTGGGGTTCCTGGTATGATAATTAATTTATAAGAGCTTTCGCTTCGCGCTCAAAGAAGTTGTTCAACTGTTCCGAAACGAGACCGAGGAATGGGTTCATGTAACGGTTGACGGTGAAGAGATCACTTGTACGCCCAGCCATCCGTTCTATGTACCTCAAAAGGGATGGACAAGTGCCATCGACCTTCGTGCCGGCGACAGATTGCAATTGCTCAACGGTGAATATGTTGTCGTGGAGCAAATACAGCATGAATTGCTCGAAAGCTCCGAGACAACGTTTAACTTCGAGGTTGAGGATTTTCATACTTATTATGTTGGTAATACATCTGTTTTTGTGCACAACTCTTGTAGAGAAAATATTGAAAATAAAGCAAGGGGCAAATAATGTTAAAAATCGGAGATTGGGTAACACAATACAGCAGGGGCTACTGGCAAATTGTAGACATCAAGCCTAAATACGCCGAAGAAGATCATCTTTTTGATAATGGAGAATTTCAAAAAAAAGGTGATTTAATTGGGTCTTGGATTCTGCTAAAGAAGGGTTTTACACCCAAAATGAAATTTATGATTAATTTCGATACATGCGATTCCGCTTGGTGTAAGAAAGTTCAGCCTTCTGTTGTTGAAGCTATAGATAACTACTTTAAAGAGAACACAAAAGATCTCACAAAGTTTTTATCATCTTCTTTTGTGGATCGTCCGGCTGTCAGCACATCTTGGGTACAGCTAACACCGGAACAGGAGGTTGTTTTCAAGCAAGCCATTCAAGAATTACCTTCATGCTTTACTATGTGCTCCGCAATGAACTGCTTTGAAAAACATGGATTAAAAGAGTGTTTTTCATTACCACCGACCAATTATAGGTTTATATGTCGGCACACATTATGGGAATTGGATGAGAATTTTAATCCAATATACAAGGATCCGGAATTGAGAAATGATTGATTATAATTTGGAGGCGATATAAATGGGAATGTGGGGATTTGAGCTATATCAAAACGACACGTCACTGGATGTTAAAGATGAATTCGAGAGATTGTATAATGCCGGCAATTCCGTTCAAGATATCACCGACAAATTGACGGAAGATTATAAAAGCATAATGGGAGATGCAGAGGAAGAACCACTGTTTTGGTGGGCTTTGGCTGATACCCAATGGAATTGGGGAGTACTTATGCCTCGGGTTAAAGAAAAAGCACTTTACTGGATTGAAAAAGGACGCGGCACACTTCCAAGTCAGTCGATGGATATGTCTGATTTGCGGACAAGGCTTCTTTCCCCTCAACCTCCGGTGAAAAAGCCGGTAAAAAAGAGAATATACAAATGTCAATGGAAATTTGGGGATGTTTTTGCCTACCGATTGGAAAGCGACTTAGCCAAAGAAAGAAGTCTCTATGGTCGGTATTTTTTGATTCAAAAGGTAGATGAAAGCGTATGGTATCCCGGGCACATAGTACCGATTGTATATGTGAAAATAACCGATGACAACACTCTGCCCTCAAATATAGAAGAATATAACCGATTGAAATATGTCCAGACGTGGTTTACAAAGTACGAGGAACGTTTTTGGCCAATTGATATGACCCGTCCCCAGGAAGATATTGCCGAAAAATCCGAGATAAGCTATCAAGTAGATGAATACGGTTTTTTGCCGCAGTATAGAGTGAAATTGCTTAATACTTCAAAAAGAGTTATTCCCGCAAATTTAATCTATGTGGGTAACTTTGCAAATCCTGTTCTTCCGCAAAAAGAATTTATTCCTCATTCAAAAGAAAATATTGTATCTGTATCATGGAAGCAATTCGACGAAACATTTGAAACAAAAATGATCAAGCGGTATTGCGGACACAATCTAAGGGAACTCGATATTTATACAAAGAATTAGGTAAAGCCTTTGCAAAATCCGAGCTTACAGGTCTGGGAATTAATTCAACAAAATCTATTTGCACGAGGTTTGCTCAATGATTGAATCTGAATTGTACTATATTTTTGCTGTTGTCTCATTATTATCTAATATAGGAAGTTATGCACTACTACGCGGAATAATATGGTCAATTGCATTGTGCAATATTGGAAAAAGTACATATAGATCAGCAAAATTCAAGAGCCAAAAAAACATTTCAATGTCATATTTGTCTGATTATATAACTCATTTTAGAAAACAGTATGATTTTTGGATGAGAGCCAAGCGATTTTTCGTAATATTTCAATTCATTTGGTTTTTTGTTTATGTGTTCCTTCCTTTGTTTATTGATAATTTGACCTTGGCGTTTGCATTTAATATAGTACAATATGTTGTCTTTTTTGTGTTAATTAGTGCACAATATGATGTAAATCGTAACACAAAATATGATAGATTTCGTCAGAACAAGCCATGACGCGTGCGACTTGCGCTTATTATCTCAATAATATAGGTGGACTTCCCATGGATGCCTATTATGGTATAAAGCAGCATGTATATGATCCGACTAAAAACTTAATAAGAAAATGGAGCACGAAATGAATATCTTTGAGCCGCAAACATCACTAAAAAACATCACCTACCCGGTGATAAAAATTGCTGTTGCAGCATTATTGATACTGGCTTGCTTTTTCCGCAAACAGCTGTTTCATATAGAAGCCGCGTGGTTGAACACCCTACTATCTATTATCAGCGTTTTGATGGTCATTTTGGGCATTTTGTGCATATATATATCTGCTTATGAAATTTTTAATGTATTTGAGTCCAAAGGCAATCAATATAATGATACCGACACAATCACAGAGATGTCTGTTAATGAAGTCATTCGGCTCGTTGATGCCAATGATATTATTGAAATAAGCATAAAGCATAACAATAGTGTTTTGTTAATAGGTTCATCCTCGGATTGTAAAAACGGTTCAAATGTGTTTTTTGACAAACGGTTCTATTGCGGTGATATTGAGTTCAAAACATTAGAGGAATTCTCTATTCATCTAACACAATACGCCACAGACAACATTTTTTATGTTATTTCTGTTGATGGTGTTGCTCCTTAAACATTAGATAAGACTTTATAAGCTATAAGATGTGGCTACCGTATTATGCGGTAGCCACATCCGATTTTGTGAATTAAAA
>CAYWVC010000007.1:0-41320 GCA_964461635.1 uncultured Lachnospiraceae bacterium | reverse complement strand
CGGAGGCAACGACGCCCAACGAGTTCAAAATAATATCGTTCATATCAAACGCTCTGCCGAAGATCGGCTGGATCGCCTCGATGATCACGACCGTCAAGAGTCCCGCCAACACCGATCTTTTCCAGGTCGGTTCCTTTTGCGACAGCGGATACAGAACGCCAAACGGCAAAAACATCAGAAGGTTGCCGATGACCTCGCCATTAATATTATTAAAGAAATCGGGGACAAGGTCTATCGCTCCGCCAAGCCAGTCGATCTCGCGGCTCGAATCCATACGGTAGAACAGCTTATAATAGAATATCCCCATAAGGTCCAACCCGATCACCAAGCAGACAAGCCCCGTAAGATAACAAATGAACGCGCAGGAAAAGATCTTTCTAAGCATCGGCGTTTCCGTATCCTTTCGGAACCGTATGAACCCGTAGATCGCGCCCGCCATCAATGCGAAGGGCAGTGCCTGCAAAAAATAGCCGATATAGGTATCGAAAAAGAAATACTGAAAATTCATTTACGTTCTGCGCTCTTACCTTTCAGTTGCCGGACGGAACGATACTTTCATATACCTCCATCACCGTGCCGATCGGTATCGCAAAGCCTATTCCGTCGCTGTCGTCAAGCTTAAGCTGAACGATGCCTATTACCTCGCCGCGGTCGTTGATAAGCGGTCCCCCGGAATTCCCGGGATTCACCGCGGCATCAAACTGTATCAAGGTCTGTCGGCTCCCGTCGTCCGAGGTGACGTTCCGCTCGTTACAGGAAACGTAGCCGACCGTGACCGACCACGCGTAATTAAGGCTCTCCGGTGTGCCGATGGCTACGACCTTATCGCCCGTCATAACGTTCCGACCGTCGGCTATGACCGCCGCAGTCAGCCCGTCGCCGCCAAGATTGCGGAGCTTGAGCACCGCCACGTCGCGAACCTCATCATATCCCGCAACGTCGGCACTGAAGGTTCCTCCGCCATAGGTATACACGGTGACCGACGAGGCATCCTCCACCACGTGATAATTGGTTATCACGTAGCCGTCCTCGGATACGATCACACCCGTTCCGACCTTTCCCTTCGCGCTCTGCGCGCCCGCCGAGCGCGAAGCGATCGCGACGGTGTACGGGTTGCAAGCGTCGGCGATCTCCTGTACGGTAAGGGTCACAGCATCGTCGTCCCGATCGTGCACGTAGATATGCTTATCCGAGCCCTCGTCCCCGCTCTGAGGCAGAGCAAAAAGCACTATCAGCAGGGTAGCAAGCGACAGCGCAAACGCCGTCAGCGTAACGATGACGAAGGTTATCGTGCCCGAGCGATTCTGCCCCGTGCCCCCGTTCCTGTCATCAGCCCGCCAATGGTATACGAAGCGCGGCTCGTCGCCGAACTCCGTGGGGCAGTCTGCGCCCGTCACTTCGGCGTTCGTTTCCGCGGAATCCGCTGTGCCCTGCTCTGCATCCGTTATATCGGGAGCCGAATCGGGTGTACCGTCTTTTTGGGGATCATCCCGGACTTCTATTTCTTCATTCATTATTTCTGCTCCTTTGCGCACGCCAAGGTAAAGTGGAAGCGGCAATACTTATTGACCTCGCTCTCGGCCGCTATCGTCTCGTGATGTGCGTCAATTATCGTTTTCACTATGAACATTCCGAGCCCGACGCCCGTCTTGTCAAGTCCCCGGCTCTTGTCCGCCTTATAAAACCGCTCGAAGACGTAGGGAAGATCCTCCTCCGCTATGCCCTCTCCCTCATCGTAAACCGAAACGCGAAGCTTTTCGCCCTCGTACGTGATCTTGAGCTCAAGCCTGCCGCCCTCACGTGAAAACTTTACCGCATTGTCGCAAATATTGTAAAGCACCTGATATATTGCGTCGCGATCTGCCACGGCGATCATATTATCCTCGTCACAGACAAAATTGACGTCAAGGTGCTTCCCGTCGATCTTCTGCTCAAACGATATGAGTATCTGGCGCGACATCTCGCAAACGTCGAAGGGCTGCATATTAAACTTACGGTCGCCCGCCTGAAGTCTTGAGAGATCAAGCAGCTCGGCAACGAGCCTTGACAGCCTTCTTGTCTCGGAAGCTATCAGGCTGAGATATTTCTCCTGCTCCTCCAGCTTGATCGCACCGCAAAGTATGCTGTCGATAAATCCCGAAATAGTCGTCATCGGGGTGCGAAGATCGTGCGAGACGTTTGCCATAAAGGTATTGCGCATCTTCTCGGATGCCTCTATCGAATCCGCCATACCGTTGAAGGCGCGCGCAAGATCGGCAATCTCGGTACTCCCGCGCGCGGGAATACGCACGGTGTAATCCCCGTCGGCAAAGCGCTTGACCGCCGCACTGATCTTTCCGAGCGGGCGGGTAATGCGCTCCGTGATAAGATAAACCGTTATCAGAGCCGCCAGCATTACCCATATGCTGGCAAGCACGATCGTCTTTATCATCACCTGCTGAAGAGGCATCTCGGATGGGGAGGCGCAGACGAACACGCTGCCGACGTGCTCGTTGCCGTAAAGGATCGCCCGCGCGGACGCCGTTCGCGTATCGTCGAAAAGACCTTCGATACCGTGAAGCAGATCAACCTCGCTCCCGCTGTTAAAGGCGTTCATATCCTCCACCGATATCGACATCGAATTGGGAAACCGAGCCGAGTCGCTGTCGGTCACCATAATTATCTGCCCCGCCGGATCGGCGATCATTACCGTCAGGTCATCCGAATACTCTGCGATCACCTTCATAGTACGCTTCAGCGAGTCGCCGTCGGAATAGACAAAGTTGCGCAAGCGCGAGCCCTCCTCCAAATGGAGGTCACTGTAGGAGCCTATCTGCCCGCTGAGGTATTCGCTTGCCGATTCTGCCGCACGGATCAGGGTATCCTCCCTTGCCGAATCGGAATAATTGCCCATCATAACCGTGGTTATAACGATCAGCATAACGAACGAGATCAGGATGATCGTCATAAACGCGCTTACGTATTTTGAAAATATACTTTTGAACATATGATATACTACCTGTCTCCGGAGTGCTTAACAAAGCACCCGATAATCGCATAATGCCGCAGGAGAAAAAACTCCTGCGGCATTATAAGTATTTTCAGCTTATCAGCTCGAACTTATATCCGACTCCCCAAACGGTCTTGAGCAACCATTTATCAGAGGCGCCCTCGAGCTTTTCGCGCAGGCGCTTTACGTGAACGTCAACGGTGCGGGAATCCCCAAGGTAATCAAAGCCCCAAACCTTGTCAAGTAGCTGATCGCGGGTGAACACGCGATTGTAGTTTGATGCAAGGAAGTAGAGAAGCTCCAGCTCCTTGGGCGGGATATCGACCGACTTGCCCTTCAGCTTAAGCTCGTACTTCTGAAGGCTGATTTCAATATTCTCAAATTTAATGACCTCATCGTCATTCTGCTTTGTGTGTGCCTGGTATCTGCGAAGCACGGCCTTGATACGGGACGAGAGCTCCTTCATATCAAACGGCTTGACGACGAAATCGTCGGCACCGAGCTCAAGACCGAGCACCTTGTCTATTACCTCTCCCTTTGCCGTGACCATAATGATCGGCTTTGACGAGATCTCGCGAATCTCGCGGCAAACCTGATAGCCATCCTTCTTCGGGAGCATAATGTCAAGGAGGACGAGATCCGGCTCATACATTTTGAAGAAATTGATGCCCTCTACACCGTCGTTTACCGTCTTGACGTCGTAACCCTCGTTCTCAAAGTAGATCTTGAGCATATCGCAGATATTGGCGTCATCGTCGATAACGAGAATTTTAGTATCTAACATTTTTTGACCTCCTGTGATTTTCTTTCGCGTAAATTATAAAATATCTCAAAGGAAACCGGGTGAAGGTTATGTGAATTTTGAGAACTTTTACAATTTCATTCCATACACACTCATTATAGCATAACTTTTTGTTTTTGAAAAGGGTTTTTGAAGAAATAATTCGAATATTTATTTTCATCTTGTCAAACGCGGGCAAAAGGTATATAATATAGGCATTAATATATTACTTTTGAAAGAACGCCTCCGTGCGGAGGCGGGAGGTACTCTTTATGAAGCTTGGTATCGTAGGGCTCCCGAACGTTGGAAAAAGCACGCTGTTCAACGCGCTGACCAACGCGGGAGCAGAATCGGCTAACTATCCGTTTTGCACGATAGAGCCCAACGTCGGTGTCGTAGCCGTTCCCGACCGCCGTCTTGACGTTTTGGCTGAAATGTACAAGCCCGAAAAATATACCCCCGCGGTAATCGAATTCGTGGACATCGCGGGCTTGGTGAAGGGCGCGTCACAAGGTGAAGGACTCGGGAACAAATTCCTTTCGCACATCCGTGAGGTCGACGCGATCGTACACGTCGTACGTTGCTTCGACAATCAGAACATAATTCACGTTGACGGCAAAGTCGACCCGATAAACGATGCCGCCGTCGTCAACACCGAGCTGATCCTTGCCGACATCGAAATGCTCGACCGCAGGATCGATCGGGTAAGGAAGGCCATGAAGGGCGACCGCACGCTTGCCGCCGAGCTTGAGCTCCTTGAGCGCGTGAGTGCCGAGCTGTCGGACGGCAAGCCCGCGCGATCGGTTGAAATGACCGAGGACGAGTACAAGCTCCTCTCCGAATCCACCCTACTTACTTTGAAGCCGGTAATATACGCCGCCAACGTATCGGAAAACGAGGTGGGCGGCGAGCCCGAGGACAATCCCTACTACGTCGCACTGCGCGACGAGGCTGCGCGCGAGCACGCGGGGATCATTCCGGTCTGCGCGTCGATAGAGGCGGAGATCGCCGCTATGGACGAAGCCGACAAGCAGCTCTTCCTTGAGGACCTCGGAATCAAGGAATCGGGACTTGACCGCCTGATCAGGGCAAGCTATTCGTTGCTCGGGCTTTGCAGCTTTTTGACCGCCGGACCGAAGGAGGTACGTGCGTGGACCATCAAACGCGGAATGAAGGCGCCCCAGGCGGCGGGCAAGATACATTCGGACTTTGAGCGCGGATTCATCCGTGCCGAGGTCATCTCGTACGACGACCTTATCGCCTGCGGCAGTATGACGGTCGCGAAGGAAAAGGGTCTTCTGCGCAGTGAGGGCAAGGATTACGTTATGCGCGACGGCGACATCGTCGTCTTCAGATTCAACGTATGAGGATGCGTAAAAAAAAGCACGGTGCCGAGCGGATCGCCGCCTGCGCCGAGCTGTTGATCCCCACCCCGCCCGAGAAGGACGTTCGCGATTATTTTGAAGTCAAGCGTCCGCTCTGCCTTGAGATCGGATGCGGCAAGGGCGGTTTTGCGTGCGACCTTACCGCCTCGGACAATTCGATAAACCTCGTAGCTCTCGAAAAATATTCGGATGCCGCCTGTCTCGCCCTTGAAAAGGCAAAGGCGTCGGCACCGTGCCGCCCCGACAACCTCAGATTTATGATAGCCGACGCCGCCGCGGTCGGGGAATACTTTCCCGCGCACAGCGTTGAGCGTATATACCTGAACTTCTCCGACCCGTGGCCGAAATCGGGCTACAAAAAGAGAAGGCTGACCTATCGAACCTTCCTTGAGCT
This sequence comes from uncultured Lachnospiraceae bacterium, assembly GCA_964461635.1. Taxonomy (GTDB): domain Bacteria; phylum Bacillota; class Clostridia; order Oscillospirales; family CAG-272; genus RGIG3994. Next base: position 35,771 of record CAYWVC010000007.1, on the reverse strand, counting down.
CTACCGCGGAATCCTCGTCCCCGGCGGAATGCTGATACAAAAGACCGACAACGAGGGGCTCTTCGATTTTTCGCTTGAGGAATTCGCTCACGCGGGGCTTGAAATAGTTATGACAACCCGCGATCTTCACGCCTCCGAGCACGCGGCGGGCAACGTTATGACCGAATATGAGCGTCAATTCACCGAAAAGGGTATGCCGATCTATTCGGCTTGGGTGCGCTTTCAATGAGCGGCGGGCGCGAGATCTGCGGTGTTATCGCGATAAACAAGCACGCCGGGTGTACCTCGCTTGACGTGGTCAATATGGTTCGGCGGCTCTACGGTACGCGGCGGGTCGGGCACACGGGGACTCTCGATCCTATGGCAACAGGCGTTTTGGTCGTGCTCATCGGACGCGCGGCAAAAGCCGCCGACCTTATCGTCAACGACAGAAAGCTCTACCGCGCACGTCTGAAGCTCGGACTGACGACGGATACGGAGGATATCACGGGCAAAGAGCTCACGCGCTCCGATGCGATCCCCGATGCCGCACATGTGCGTGAGGTCTGCCGCACCTTCGTCGGCGAGACCGTGCAGACGACGCCGATGTACAGTGCGGTGAAGGTCGGGGGGCGTAAGCTCGTGGACCTTGCCCGGCGCGGGATAGAGGTCGAAAGACCGTCAAGAACGGTCAATATTTTCTCACTGTCCGTGACCCCGACCGAGCGCAACGACGAATATATTCTTGACGTTGAATGCTCGGGCGGGACCTACATACGCACCCTTTGTGCCGACATCGGCGAAGCTCTCGGGTGCGGCGGCGTGATGGCGGCGCTTGAGCGGAGGCTCTGCGGGGGCTTCACCGTTGATGCCTCGCATACGGTTGCCGAGCTTGACGCGCTGTCACCCGAGGAGCGCGATGCGCTCCTGATCCCGATCGAGCGGCTCTTCTCGGACCTCCCCGCAGTGACGCTTGAGCCCTTCTTTGAGCGCCTCTGCCGCTCGGGATGCGAAATATATCAGCGCAAGATAGGCACGTCGCTCCCGACCGGGGAACGGGTGCGCATATGCGGAAAAAACGGATTTTTCGCCCTCGGCGAGGTCGGGGACTATCCCGAAGGCAGTGCTGTAAAAGCGATCAAAACCTTTGAACTCAACTAAAAATATTGGAGAACTGTAACGAATATGAACTACTACGGCTACAAATTCTGTGAAAGGACCGTTGAGCTGGCGAAGCAGGCGGAAACCGATTGCGCCGCGAGCTTTGCCGCGGTCGATGAAATATGCCTTAAGCGCAGTGCGGAGATCCTTCGCGCCTTCCAGCGCGAGCGCGTATCGACCGCCGATCTGATAGAGATCACCGGATACGGCTACTACGACGGCGGCAGGGACAAGCTTGAACGCATCTACGCCGATATCTTCGGCACGGAGGATGCATTGGTGCGCATACAGTTTATGTCGGGGACCCACGCGCTCTACGTTGCCCTCGGCGGTCTGCTGAAGCACGGCGACACTATGCTCTGCATCTCCGGTGAGCCCTACGACACCTTAAAAAGCGTCATAGGCATCACGGGCGGGAGCCGAAACTCCCTTATGGCGAACGGGGTGAAGTACGAGGATATCGAGCTCGTAAACAACGATTTTGATATCCCGGCGATTGAGGCGCGGCTCGCGCGCGGCGGCGTGCGGCTCGTACATATACAGCGGAGCAAGGGCTATTCGTCAAGAAAAAGCCTTACGATAGACAAAATAGCACGCGCCATCGCCGCGGTAAAGCGCACGGCACCCGAGGCAATCGTGTTCGTCGATAACTGCTACGGCGAATTTACCGAGGAGCTTGAGCCCACCCACGTCGGCGCGGATATCGCCGTCGGTTCGATGATGAAGAACCCGGGAGCCGGAATCGCGGTGACCGGAGCTTACTGCGTCGGCAGGCGCGACCTCATCAACGACGTAGCGGAGCGTCTCACCTCCCCCTGCATCGGCAAGGACCTCGGCGCAAACCTGAATCAGCTCACGTCACTCTATAAGGGGCTCTTCCTCGCACCGTCGGTCACCCGAATGGCTCTCAAGTCGATGATCTTCGCCTCACGCCTGTTGGAGCTCGCCGGCTTCGCGGGGGTCGACCCGACCTACACCGATAAGCGCACCGACATCGTTCAGACGGCTGACCTTCTGAACGAGGACAACCTCGTACGATTCTGCCGCGGACTTCAGGGCGGCTCTCCAATAGAATCATACGTCGTCCCATGCCCCGATTCAATGCCGGGGTACGAGGACCGTGAGATAATGGCGGGCGGATCCTTCACCGTCGGCTCCACGATAGAGCTCAGCTGCGACGGCCCGCTGAAGCCGCCGTACACCGTGTATATGCAGGGCGGGCTCTCCTACGAATACGGCAAGCTCGGCGTTATGCACGCGGTGGACTATATGCTGAGGGGCTCGCAAGAATGACCTTGCCCCGAGCGGCATTTCAAAATTCGGCAAAAAAGCAAGTGACGTCTGCCTGTTTTACGGTAGGCGTCTCTTGCTTTTTATCGATCGGATTGCTCCCGTGGGTGGACCGATTTACAAATTTGCTGTATAATTATTCCGAATCACACAACCTTTTCATCATTATCCGTGTCTATAAGACAAGCGCTTAAGAATGGGATATCTCAGATCTCAAGAAAGGAGAGTGCATATGTACTGTCAAAACGAGTCGGACGAAACTCTGGTAATGCTTACACTTGCGAATGAGCAAGCCGCGTACGAAGCCTTGGTGATACGCTATCAGAAGGCAGTAATAGCGTCCGCGGCCGCCGTAACCAAGAATACCTTTATGGCGGAGGATGCCGCGCAGGACGCCTTTGTTACGGCTTGGATGAAGCTGAACACCCTACAGGATCCGAAAAAATATGGGTCGTGGGTGTGTCGGATCGCCAAAAACTGTGCCCTGAATATGATAAGCAGATACCGCAGCTTTCTTCCGCTTGACGCGGTAGACAACCTGAACATTACCGACGACGGTAATGAAAACCCGGCAGAGCTTTATGCACTGTCCGAGGGAAGAAGCGAAGTAAGCAAAAGCGTTGCGATGTTGCCCGCCAAGGTCCGACAGATCATAGAAATGCACTATTTCGACGGTCTTTCGATTGCGGAAATAGCCGATCGGATGCGCATTTCGGAGGGAACGGTCAAGCGGCAGCTTCACGACGGACGGAAACGAATCAGAAAGGAGCTTTGTGCTATGGATGAAAAGTACAGTGATACCCTTGTGCAACGTGTTATGAAAAAGGTTGAAGAGCTTAAATTATGGCAGGTCAAAAACGAAAAAAGCGGATTTGAAAAGGTATATGCGCAGGTACTGCGGGAGGTTGAGGAGCTCCCCGAATGCACCGAAAAGCAGCACGCACTCGCCGACGTGCTTATGCGCGGTTGGTGGTGGCTCCCCGGCGAAAAGAACGATGCACTCTTTGCCCGTATTGCCGATGCCGCCGCGGAAGGTAAGAACGAGGAGGTAATGACCTTTATCGTTACGCGCGAGGATTCAAGAGTTTACGGCAACGCACGCATTGACTTTATTCGCGACAAGCAGATACCTCGCCTTGAAAAAGCGGGATTTGTCAAGGCTCTCGGGCAGGAGTGGTTTTGGCTCGGCTACAATCTTTTCCGTCAGGGAAAGGCAGAGGAAGGCAACGCGGCATACGGTAAGACCGAGGAAATTCTCTCAAAAGACAGCGCCTTCCGCACGCTTGTGCCGCTTGCCCGAAAAATGGAAGAAGAACTTACGGCACGGTATAAGGAGACAGTGCCCGAACGCTACGTGATCGGCGGTACTGCCGAGGAATACCGAATTATCGACGGCAGAGTTCGCTTTTGGGCAGAGGAAGGCTTCGAAGAAGGGCTTCTCGGTTCAATAGATCGTAGAAGTTCGCGCATCTTGCGCAATGCGTCAAGCTGTGACGGGCATTTCTTTGCCGATATCGCCCTCGGCGGATCTTACGTGGGCTCCGACGGAACAAAGCTTTCCTACCTTTCGGATAACGAAACGGTAGATACCCCCGCCGGCAGCTTCGATCACTGCCGGTTATGGGAGGTCAGACGGTTTACCGACACGCACAAAATCGTGTGCAAAACCTTCTACAAGGACGGCATAGGCATCGTCCGTCAAGACCATATTTCCGACGGAGCAACGGATACCCACCTTCTCGGGGAATATAAGATAAAGGGCGGCGACGGTCCGCTTCCCCTGTTCCCCGGGAACACGTGGAATTATTATACCGTCCACTCTCCCGATGCTATCCGCGCAGAGCTGAGCATCACGGTTTCTTATGCGGACGACGGGCGTATTCTCGTATCATATTGGGAAAACACGGAGAGGATCGGTTATGATCCCGATTCCTGGCTGGATACGGTACAGGAGGTCGCAAACGAATACGTTCACAGCGACAAAAAAGATATCGAGCATATCTGCGACGTATATCCCGCCATCGACCGTGCCGAGCGGCTGGCAGTCACCCCCACCGAAAAGGCGCATACAAGGGCTGCCGCCTCGGTAGCACGGCGAATACTTGCCACAGATCCGGAATTCAATCCCGATCATACGGCTACCGGACATTGGAACTTCTTCGGCAGAGAATATATTCGAAAAAATGCAGATACGTTGTATTTGACCGATTATAACTACCGTTGGTCGTTTGAATGGAAGAATACGGGCGATAACGGCAATGCCGAAACTCCGATCCTTTTCAACGACGTGTTGGGAATCCTGCAGGATGCGACGAACTGCATTTGGTCGGATGAATGGTACGTCGGAGCATCTCCCATCATCGAATATATAAAATATGACAGGACCGTTAAAACGCAGATAACCTGCGAGGACGGCGGCAGGGTCACCACGAAAGCGGGAACCTTTGATAACTGCCTTAAGCTCTGCCTCGATATCAAAGGATTGGGACACGGAATGTCATACCGCAACGGCAAGAAGGTCTACTACTTCGCCGAAGGTATCGGGATCGTCCGCACCGAAAACGAATACTGCGGCGGTGCAATGACGGCGGTCTATGAGCTGACCTCCTATGAGGGAACGGGCGAGGGCTTTATGCCGCTTGCCGACGGACTTGTGCGCAGATACGATGCCATTGATCTGACCGACGGCTTCGTCGGCGCGGCGGAATATACTTACGTGGCCGACGAGGACGGGGATATCGTGGTATTTTCGGACAGAACGGGCATACGTGAGCTCACGGCACCCATTACACTCTACGGCTCCGTCCAACGCGAAAAGATAGCGGCGGATCTGTGGGATGCGGGCAAACGGCAAGAGACGCAAATGAAGACCGACGCCAATTCGTTCCACCTGATACTTCATCTGCTCGCCCGTCCCACCTATAACCGCAAAAACGCCAAGCGCTCGATCGCGATCAACAGCTTCAATTTGAAGCTTCTTGAATCGCTTAGCGTGAATGGCGAGGTTATGCCGGCGTGGTACGGTCTGTACAGCTGGAAAGCCGCGATACTGGCGGCGGCTCTGTTTGCCGACGGGCGGAAGGAGGAGGGCTACCAAGCGCTTGACAAAGCTGTCGGGTATTGTGAAAAGAGTGCCGAGCTGAAGGATGGCGATCTGCTTGAAATCGGCGACCCGCATCTTTTCGGCGGCGCCAAGCTAATCCGCGGCAAGGACGTGATCCAATGCGCCGACGGATCCTTGGAACCCGTTGACTACGCTTGGCAATTGGAATACGGCGGACGCGACCTGCTCTATGCGCTGACCGCATCTCACGGTTGGGAATGGTTCAACTCCGTTCGCAACGAGGACCGCTTCAAGGCATACGTTGAACGCACTGAAAATATATCCGGTGTAGGTGTATAAAAACGCCGTCGGGAGCGACCGTATTCGGTCGCTCCCGACTTATCCTTTTACCGCTTGGCTTCCTCAAACTTATTTATCCAGAAGTGACCGACGTCAGCCATAAACTTCGCCGCCATCGGGTATTCCGCAAGGGCAAAGTTTGCAAAGAATCTGTCAGCCTCAAAGGTAAACTCGCCCGAATAGTCAACGTCGCGCAGTGCCTTTATAACCGCGTTGTAGTCGATCCTGCCCAGCCCTACCAGGGTGTGCTGATCGGAAAGGTAGTTATTGTCGTGGATATGAAGAGCCTGAAGGCGCGTGCCGAGCTTCAGTATAACATCGGCGGGCTCCCGTCCCACGAGCACGACGTGCCCGATATCAAGGCAGGCGTTGAACACGGGGGAGTAGGAATTGAGCGTATCAACGTAGGCGCTCAGCTCATCGGGATTCTGCGCCACGTCGTCAACAATGTACTTTCTGATGGGATCCCGCTGGAACATATTTTCGATCGAGATCTTTACCCCGCTCTCCTCGGCATCGGGAATGATAGAGCGATAAAACTTCATATTGAGCTCAAACAGCTCCTGCTCGTGACCGGCGTACACTCCGCGCTGAACGGGATGGACGATAAGGTTCCGCACACCGACGGCTCCCGCGATTGCGATCGCGCGCTTGATATCGGGAAGGAAACGGTTCTCGTATACACCGTCAACGTCGAGCTTGTATACGAAGGGTGCGTGCCCTTGATTAAAGTACATTCCCGCGTCCTCGCACTTCTTCCGCAGCTCGGTCGCGTGCTCGCGCCAATCGTCCTGTCTCCAACGGCAATCGTCGTCGTGCGACATAGCGAAAAGTGACAGATCGAGCGCGTCGTAGCCCGCATCGGCGAGCAACTTGATTCCGGCATCCTCTCCGAACGCCGCGAAAACTCTTGAAGTCTGTGTTGAAAGCTTCATAAATTCAGACCGCCTTTCTTTGCATTAAGTTTTTTTAATTCGTACAACAGTAAGCCGCCGAGCAGACCGGCGGAGATCAGCTCTCCCAAGCCGACGGTGACGGCAAGGAACCACCACGCGTCCCCCATTCCGTACGCATACTTCAGCACGAGGGGAATTATCAGAGTGTTTGCGAGCACCGTCGGAGCCGGCACTGCCCAAGGAAGCCTCCTCAAAAGGTAAGCACCGAGAGCCCCGATAAGGGTGGCAAGCGGCCCGAACACAATATCCCATACCGACGATGCGGTCAGAATATTGGCAAGCAGGCACCCGACGGTAAGCCCGGGGATCGCCGCAGGGGTAAAGCAAGGAAGCACGCAGAGAGCCTCCGAAAGTCGGCACTGTATCACTCCTCCCGACAGCCCGAATGCCGCCGAAAGAAGGGTCAGCACGACGTACAGCGCGGCAATTATCGCCGCGTGGCAAAGATACTTGATGGTTTTGCGGTTACGCATTTGAAATAACTCCTTAGTTTTGTTTTATGGGGCAAGCCCCAAAGTGAGGATGGTTACGAACTCACTTTTTTTATTTCAGGTTAAAAAACGCGCGCTTCACGTCACCGTACATATAGAGCGAGCCGAGTGCGATCAGCGGCATATTTGCGTCGCGCGCCGCGGCAACCGCCCGCCGTACAGCTTCGTCGATCGAATCCGACGGGATCGCGGGCACTCCCGCGCGCTCAAAATCAGCCGCGTATTCCGTGGGATCAAGTGCCCGCGGATTGTTCGGGCGAAGGGTAAATGCGCGCGCCGCCACCTTAGCAAGCTCCTTTGCCATACTTGCGTGATCCTTATCACGCATCACACCCGAGAGCAAGCAAACCCGCCTGTCGCCGAAATATCCCCGTATGCTCTCAATAGCGGAGGCGATACCCTCCGGATTATGTGAGCCGTCGGCTATAAATATCGGATCCGATGCGGAAAGGAGCTCAAACCTTCCCTTCCAAACGGCAGCTTTAAGTCCGCGCTCGATCGCACCACCGTCAACGTCGAAGCCGAGACGCCGAAGCTCCTCTGCCGCCGTCAGCACCGTGGCGGCGTTATATGGCTGATACGACCCGAGAAGTCCGAGGTGCAATCCTTTGCCGTCGTATTCGACCTCGGTCCCCGACAGATCGCGGGAAACGACCCGCATCCGTCCGTGATCGACCGGTACGAACGGCGCACCGCGCCCGTCCGCAATATTTTTTATAACGGTATACGCGCAGTCGCGCTCTCCGCCGAATACGACGGGTACTCCGCGGCGGATGATCCCCGCCTTCTCGGTCGCTATCGCCTCGCGTGTATCCCCGAGGATCGCGGTGTGATCCAACGATATCCCGGTAATTACCGACAGCACGGGGGTGCTTATTACGTTCGTCGCGTCAAGTCTGCCGCCCATTCCCACCTCAAGCACGACGGGATCGCAGCCGTGACGCGCAAAATAGACCATAGCCACCGCGGTTATGAGCTCGAATTCGGTCGGCTTGTCCTCCATCGCGTCGGCAAAAGGACGAACGTACGAGGTTATCTCGGCAAGCTCGCTGTCGGAGATCTCCCGCCCGTTGACCGCCATACGCTCGTTAAAGCGCTCAAGATACGGTGAAGTATAGAGCCCCGTACGGTACCCCGCCTCACGCAGGATCGCATCGGTCATAGCGCAGAACGAGCCCTTGCCGTTCGTGCCCGCAACGTGGATAAAGCGCAGGCTGTCCTGCGGATTTCCGAGGCTTGCAAGCAACTCGCGCACCCTCTCCAAGCCCGGACGTGTGCCGCCGAAAAAGCCTCGGTGTATATATTCAAGCGTTTCGTCGTAATTCATCGCCTTGTGATCAACCCCTCAAGCTGCTTGCGCACCGCACGGCTGCGAAGCAGAAGAAATATAACGGTAAACTCCGTGATCCCGGTCAGCAAATACACAAGCCCCCGCCAAAGCATCAGCTCAAGGAGCCCCATATCGTATGACGAAAGATACCATGCGGCAAGTCCGAGCGACTTCACGATCACCGATCCGAAAAGATGTGCGGCAAATACCGACGCGCCGATCGACAGGGCCTCGGGTCTGCGGACAACGTACCTTGACACAACACCCGCCACGGCTCCGACGGTCATAGCGCCGAGGGTGATCAGCGGATTTATCGAATAACCGTAGAGCAGACACCCGATGAGGTCGGCGACCTCTCCGGTCAAAGCCCCGACGAAGGGTCCGAAGAATATCCCCGCCATTATGATCGGCAGATTTTCAAAGCTGATCCGTATCATATCCATAAACGGATTGGGTATCTGACAGAATTTCCCGAGAATAAAGCTCATAGCGGCAAGCAATGCCGCACAAACGAGCACCCTCGGCGCACGGAGCAGTGCAAAATCGCGCTTCAGCGACACTGCGGGGCGACGTTCTTCTTTTTTGCTTTCTTCATTCATACGCCATTATCCTCCTTTGTCCCGAAATTACGGGCAAAAGAAGACCGGCAGAGCGAAGCCTCAACCGACAGCCCCGAGAAAAAAGCAGGACCGTCGCTTGATGCGGCGGTCCTGTCAATCGACCGTTGCCGTATAAAGCGGGATGCAGAACGGTGACCGCGTCATAAGACTTCGTCCGGACGGCAACTCCCCGTCCCTCCGGCACTTCACGCCGCCGCTCTTACTCTTTTACGGCTCAATTATATCACGGTTGACGCACGCGGTCAACCTTTTTCTCAGCTTTTTTTCGGATTTTCCACGACGTAGATGCTCTGCCCGTCAATGTTGATATCGGGCAGGAAGAGGGGCGGAACGTTCGCCGCCACGGTCAGCGAGGTCACAAGCGCACGGGCATACGGGAAAAGCATACGGTACGTCGTCTTGTGAACGTCGTCGGGCTGGGCGTTGTCCTCCTCAAGGAAGATCCCGACGAGCTTCACCTTGATGCAAAAGCTCTCGGGCGCGTTCTTGTTGAACACCTCGACCGACATCTCCCCGCGGCAGTTGCGGTTGGGCGAGCGCCCGAGATTGTACGAGCAACGGTTGGTCAGCTCGATAGATTCGGATCCCTTTAAATTATTTATCAGGCTCAATTCGGTTGCCGAATGGCTCAAAAGCTTTACTTTAGCCATTTTCATTCTCCTTTTCCTTACTCTTTTTCTTTCTGAAAACGAGCAGTTTACTTAAAATATAGTTTAATACGGTGACGACGACTACCGATATACAGGTAGCCACCATATCGGCGTCGATATCCAAGATCAGACGGAACGCAGTGAAGCCCAAGCTAACAAGGAGCATAGGCACCAGCACGCCGATCCCCCACTCCACAAAGTACGTACCGAGGCGCGAGAGCACGAACGCCCCGAACTGTCGCGCTACCCTGCCCCGTCGGTTTTCACCGTCGCGGAACACCCACGACTTGTTAGTGAAAAAGGCAAATATCACGCCCGCGACCCATCCCGCGCTGATCGCCACCGTGCGCAGAATAGCCACGCGGTGATCCGAATTATCCGCCAGATCGAGCGACATTGCCGCCGACACGGGATAAAGAATAGCAAATCTCACTCCGTACGCCACGACCGTCGTCAGCAGTCCGACGCCGATATATACGATGATTTCGCGGTATTTTTTTAAAAGCTTTCCCATACCGTCACCTTAATTCTTCTTATAGGTCGTGCCTTCCTTGGTGTCGATGAGAGTGACCCCGCGTGAGGCTAACTCCTGTCTGATACGGTCCGCCTCGGCATAGTTCTTCGCCTTCTTTGCCTCGGCTCTTGCCGCAATAAGCTCAAGTATCCATCCATCGCCCTCGGCGGGAGCGGCGGCGACAGCCTGCTTCTCCTTCAATGCCTTCACCGACTCAAATATTCCGAGCTGCAAAACGCTCTCAAATTCGCCGAGCAAGGAAAGCTTCGTCGCGTCGTTCACGTCGGCCTTCAGCACGTCGTAGTAAGCCGTGACCGCAAGCGAGGTGTTGAGATCGTTGTCAAGTGCCGAGGTGAAGCCCGCACGGAGCGCATCGGCAGCCGCCGTATCGACCTCGCCGCCCTCTTTCAAGGCCGCCACACGGGCAACGAGCTTATCGTACGCGGTGCGCGCGTTATCAAGTCCCTCGTAGGAGAACACAAGCGAACGGCGATAATGCGATTGCATACAGAAGAAGCGGTAGACCGCGGGCGCGTAGCCCTTGCTCTCCAGCAACGACACGGTAAGGAACTCCCCCGAGGATTTGCTCATCTTTCCGCTCGTCGTATTGAGGTGATAAACGTGGAACCAATAATGACACCACGGGTGACCGAGGTACGCCTCGCTCTGCGCGATCTCGTTGGTATGGTGCGGGAAGGCATTGTCAATCCCCCCGCAGTGAATGTCAAGCGTCTCGCCGAGGTACCTCATACTGATGCAGGAGCACTCGATATGCCAGCCGGGGTATCCGACTCCCCACGGGCTGTCCCACTTAAGCTCCTGGTCGTCGAACTTCGACTTCGTAAACCAAAGCACGAAATCCGCCTTGTTGCGCTTGTTCTCGTCACCCTCGACTCCCTCACGGACGCCAACGGCAAGATCCTCCTCCTCAAAATCGTTGAAAACGTAATACTTTTCAAGCTTTGAGGTATCGAAATAAACGTTGCCGCCCGCAATATAGGCATAGCCCTTCTCAAGCAGGGAGGATATTACCCGGATAAAATCGTCGATACAACCCGTCGCGGGCTGAACGACGTCGGGAGTCTTGATATTGAGCTTGCGGCAATCCTCAAAGAAGGCATCGGTATAAAACTGTGCTATCTCCAAAACCGTTTTATGCTCGCGGCGTGCGCCCTTAAGCATCTTATCCTCGCCGGTGTCGGCATCACTCGTCAGATGCCCGACGTCGGTGATGTTCATAACCCGCGTCACGTCGTAGCCCGAGTAGCGAAGGTATCTCTCCAGCACGTCCTCCATAATATACGAGCGCAAATTTCCGATATGCGCGAAGTGATACACGGTGGGACCGCAGGTGTACATCTTGATCTTCCCGGGCTCGACGGGGACGAGCTCCTCTTTTTTTCTCGTAAGTGAATTATATATCTGCATTTCAGTCGTCCTTCTTTTCTTTATCTTTTCCGGCCTTGACCGAGGCGAGCTCGGTCTCCAGCCTTGCTATCTTGCGTTCAAGACGGCGCAGCTCCTGCGCCACCGGGTCGGGCACGTGTATCTGATCCATATCGTCGCTGACCCGCCGTCCGCTCTTGCGCACGACCCGAGCCGGCATACCGACCGCCGTGCTGTCGGGCGGTATATCACGGAGCACGACGGCACCCGAGGCTATCTTTGAGTTGCTCCCGATAACGACGGGACCGAGAACCTTTGCCCCCGAGCCTATCATTACCCCGTCGCCGAGGGTCGGATGCCGCTTTCCGACGTCCTTTCCCGTTCCGCCGAGCGTGACCCCCTGATAGATCGTACAGTCGTCGCCTATCTCGGTCGTCTCGCCGATGACCACTCCCGTTCCGTGATCTATGAACAGTCCCTTGCCTATCTTCGCGCCCGGGTGTATCTCAATCCCCGTTACGAATCTTGCAAGCTGGCTGACCGCCCTCGCCGAGAAATAATGCTTTGAGATATAGAGCTTATGCGCCACACGGTAAGCCATCAGCGCGTGTACCCCTGAATAGAGGAGCAACACCTCCACGTTACTGCGAGCCGCAGGGTCGCGGCGGCGCACCGCCTCCACCTCCGAGGCTATCTCGGACGCAAGCTGCCGTCCCCTCTCCGACAGGCGTGAAAGCCCAATCAGGAGCTCGCCCGACGCGCATCGCTCACGGCAAGCCGCGCATTTTTTCAGATCCATAGTCCTATCCCTCCGTATTTGCGGAATCGCCGTTCTTCCGTTTGAAGTCAAGTATCGCGTCCCGATCGGCGGAGCTCAGCTTTCTCTGCACGTTGCTCGACTTATAGTCGTATATACACAGCGTGCCCATCGGGGGCTCGCCGTAGTTTGCCTCACCGCCGCCCGTATATCTTATATCAACGTAGACCGCAAGGGTCAGATCGTCTATATCCACTCCTTCAAAGACGTATTTTCGGTAATTGTAAACGTTCTTTTTATCCTTCAATACCTCGGATGAGGGATAATAGACCTGCTCCGACACGCTCTCGGGGTGCTCGGCGGCACTCCACGCATTATCGGTATCGTCTTCGGGAGTGAGGTCGGTGCTCACTGCCAACGTCACGTCAAAGATATCCGCATCGCGGTCGGGCACGCTGTCAAGCCCCAGATCCTCCGCAATGCTGCGCAGGGTGCTGTTGTTATACCTGATCACAAGCTGTATCTGATGCGCATCGGGAATTATCGCCACCTGCGATACCGAAAAGTAGCCGTAATTGTTCTCGCCGTAGGTTATGCTCGCCTGCCCCTGATAATACATATAGAGCTCGCCGTCCTCCGACGCATCGTACGCCGAAACAACCTTTTCGTTCACCGTAAGGCGCTTGACGCTCGACGGATCCCCCGACGAAAGCATACGCCAGATAAGGAAACCCGTTACGGTAAATATTAAGATAATGCCGACGTATTTAAGTATCCTACCGGCTATCCGCCATTTTGCTCTTGCCATCAAAGAAAGCTCCTTCTGCTCCGTATCATTTTGCGTCCCCGCGTATCGCGCGAAGGCGCTTCATCACGTCGTTCCCACCTCTGCCGAAATAATCGTAAAGTGTGCAATACTCGTCGTACAGCTTATCGTAAACCGCGGAATTCTCCGCTATCGGGTGATACACGGTGTCGGAGAGCTTGCTCATACGCTCCATACAGGGAATAAGCTCCTCGCCCGCCGATACCGCCGCGTAAACGGCAGACGCCATTGCGGGCACCTGCTTGGAGGAAGCGATAATTATATCCTTCTTCAACACGTCGGCGTAAAGCTGCATAGTAAACGGATCCTTCCGCGCGATGCCTCCCGCGGCAATAAGGCGCTTGATCTCAACGCCGCTCGACTCGATCGTCTCGGTTATAACTCGCGTGCCGAAGGCGGTCGCCTCTATAAGTGCGCGCATAATATCCTCCGGCGAGGTGCGAAGGTCCATTCCCACGATCATAGCCGACAGCGAGGAATCCACAAGCACGTTGCGATTGCCGTTCAACCAATCAAGTGCGACCAGCCCGGTCTCACCCGGACGCTTCAGCGAAGCCTTCTTTATAAGGAGCTGAAGCACCGAAATTCCGAGGGCATCCGCCTCGTCACGGTAAGTCGCCGGGGCGATATTCTCCGCCGCCCAAGCAAAGGCATCGCCGACACAGCACAGCCCCGATTCATAGCCCCAGAAGCCGGGCGTCAGGCTGTCGCGCAGAATACCGCATATTCCGGTTACGTGGCGGTGCTTGTCGTCTATCAGCATATAGCAGGACGACGTCCCCATTATCGCGCACATATCCCCCGCATGATGCATATTGAGTGCCGCGGGCGCGACGTGCGCGTCGGGCTGAGCGCAGGCTACCACCGTATTCTCGCTCAAACCGAGCCGCCTTGATGCCTCGGCACAAACCTTACCCGCTTGCCCGCCGGTAAATATTATCGGGGCGTTCAGCTTATCCTCCACAAGGTTCTCAAGCCGAGGATCAAGCGCGGCGAAGAATCGCTTTGACGGATATCCCCCGTCAAAGTCGTACATAGCCTTTGCCGAGGCGTACGTATAGCTCTTCGTCACCCTTCCCGTGAGCAGGAGGTTGATGAAGTCTCCCGCCTCAAGGAAGTACGCCGTCTCGGAATACACCTCGGGTGCCTTATCCAGCGTCTCCCATATCTTCGGGAAGAGCCATTCGCTCGATGCCTTGCCGCCCGCCGCCGCCAAGCGCTCGGGCTCAAGCTCCGACGCTACCTCCGTGATCCGATCGGCATACGGCTGTGCCGCGTGGTGCTTCCACAGCTTGGCGTAGGCGTAGGGCTCGTTTTTGAACCTCTCCTCAAAGCAGAGCGGCGTGCCGTCGGCGCGTACCGGCAACACGGTACAGCAGGTAAAATCGACCCCTATACCTATTATATCCGCAGGATCCACTGCGGCATCGGCAATAACGCCCGGAATAATATATTCAAGCACCTCAATATAGTCGTGAGGATCCTGGAGCGCGAAGTCGTGCGGGAGAGGTTCCCCGCTTGAGGCAAGATACTTATCCATCACGCCGTGACGGTAATCCATCACGCGTGTGGCAAGCTCCTCCCCATCCGAAACACGCACGAGCAAAGCCCGCCCGGAAAGCGTGCCGAAATCCACTCCTATCGTATATTTATCCGCCATAAAAACTCCGTTCCGTCGCCGTCGGCGACACAATTTTTATCCGCAAAGCGCATAAAGCGCCCGTTTAAGTCCGTTATCTGCAAGAATAAGCACCTCGGAGCATCCGTCGCCGTCCTCGATAAGCAAGGCAAGTCTGCCCCGCCGCAAAAGGACCCCGGGACAGTATGAATACCTTTCAGTGCCCTTCACAGGTCGGTATGCCGAGCGTCTCCCCTCGGCGGGAGCTACCTCCTTCACCGAGCTTACGGGCACGCAACAGACCGTAACGCAACGGGCAAACCGTCGCTCGGTGACCGAAAATACCGTTTCACCGGTCGCATCATCCTCCGACAGGCTGTATGTATACTCCAATATCAAAAATCTGTCGGCTGTCACGATGCCGCAGAAAAAGGCAACGGGTGCCATGCATCGCATAACGAGCTGCACCGTTTCGGCATCACGTAACGGCACGAAGAGCGCCGCCCCAACGGCAAAGCAAAGAATGGACAACAGCACGCCCCTGCGTTTATGGGCACTCGGCGTATAGGAATAAAGCATTTCATTCTCCGTTCCGTTGCAAAAGCGGCAAACGGCCGCTTTTTACAGATATATTAATTGTATCATATATCGCGGTGAAAATCAACCACGCAAAGCCGAATTTCGGGTGAATTCCGCGGGAATATTTACGCCGCGGCAGTCAAATACTATGATCGGACCTACATTATGCAAGAAAGGAAGCTCCCACAGACGTGGGAGCTGCGGTATTGATATGCAAAAACCTCAGATAGTCAGATGCACCGCCCGCGAGATCCTCGATTCCCGCGGGGATCCCACCTTGGAGGCGACCGTCTTCCTCGCCGACGGAACGGTCGGAGTTGCCGGTGTGCCCTCGGGCGCGTCGACCGGAATATACGAGGCGAAGGAAAAGCGTGACGGAGATAAGACCCGATTCAACGGCAAGGGAGTGCTTGAGGCGGTCTACGCCGTCTGCCGCAAGATATCGCCCGCCGTAAGCGGAGTCTGTGCCACCGAACAGCACGAGATAGACAGAATCCTTCTTGAGCTCGATTCCACGGCAGACAAATCCCTGCTCGGCGCAAACGCGACGCTTGCCGTCTCGCTTGCCGCCGCACGTGCGGCGGCAAATTATTACGGCGTGCCGATATACCGCTACCTCGGCGGGGCTGACACCTACCGTCTGCCGATACCGATGATGAACGTGCTGAACGGCGGTGCACACGCCTCCAACAACGTGGAAATACAGGAGTTTATGATCGTTCCGATCGGTGCCGAGCGTTTTTCGGACGCTTTGCGTATGGGGAGCGAGATATATCACGCGCTCGGCGAGCTCCTGAAAAAGAAAAAGCTCGCCTCTACGGTCGGCGACGAGGGAGGCTTTGCGCCCGACCTCACTTCGGACGAGGAAGCGCTCGACCTGCTCGTACGGGCAATCGGCAAAGCGGGATATGACACCGATCGGGTAAAGATCGGGCTCGATATGGCGACGAGCGAATGGTTCGCCCCCGAAAACAACCGATACGAGCTCCCGAAGCGGCGGATAGAAAAAACGCGTGATGAAATGATCTCCTACGTAGAAGAGCTCTGTCGGAAGTACCCGATCCTCTCGGTTGAGGACGGCTTGGATCAACGCGACTTTGAGGGCTGGTCGGCACTGACAAAAAGGCTCGGGAACGACGTTATGCTCGTGGGCGACGACCTCTTCGTGACCAATACCGAGCGCTTGAGGGAGGGCATACGCGCCGGTGCCGCGAACGCGATACTCATAAAGCCCAATCAGATCGGCACACTGTCCGAAACGCTTGACGTTATCCACCTTGCGAAGGACTCGGGATACCGCTTCATCCTCTCGCACCGTTCGGGCGAAACGGAGGACACCACCCTCTCCGACATCGCGGTCGCGACCGCCGCACCCTATATAAAAAGCGGCGCACCCTGCCGCGGCGAACGCGTGGCAAAGTACAACCGCTTGTTAAGAATTGAGGCTTCGCTGAATTCCGGAGCCACCTACGGCTTCAATTGAGGTCAATCCCCGCGCGCCTCGCCTGCTCCTGCTGTTCGCGGCGCGGAACGTGAAATACCCTACCGCCCTTTCTGAAGCAGGCACCGGTCTGCTTGAAATGAAAGGGCACGTGCGCCGTCGCGCAGGCATCGCGCACGGTAAGCACCCAATCGAAATCGCACACCCGTGCACCGTCCCCCGATTCTCCGCCGACCGTTACGCGCTCTATGCCGTCGCTAAGGTAAGGTGAGAGGTCGATCTCACCGAGCAGAGGCTCACAAATGATCTCGCGATGAGCTATCGGCAAAGAAAGAAAATACGGCAGGCGCTCGTCGGCGCGGCGTTGGTTCTCGCAGGTGACGGAAACGGTGACATTCGGGTACCCGTCCCCCCAATCGCACGGCAATCCCTCCGTAAACCTCAATATCCTCTTGGTTATTATTATAAAATCAACGTCCGGGCGAGAGCGAATGATCGCCCACGCCTCAGCCCGCCATTCATCGGCGGTATCAAGGAAAAAGTCGGAAGAAAGGCAGGTATATACCCGTTCTCCCGACTTTATCTTATATCCCCCGGCTTGTCGGCGAAGCGGCAGATCAAACGACGAATTGCGCACCACACGCTCGGCATCGCGCGAAATACCGCCGTCTATCCTGAACACGTAGCAGTTAAGACAGCCCTCGCTGTACCTCTTGCATCCGTGCCAAGGGTTCCACAGCTCACTCATCGGTAGCGGGCTTCTTTTTCCTTATCGAATGGCGGCGAAGGCTCTTCAGCTCGGCAAGGAAGGTATCAACGTCATTAAATTCACGGTAGACCGAGGCAAAGCGCACGTATGCCACGTCGTCGACCGCCTTCAGCTTCTCCATCGCCAGCTCGCCGATCTGCGCGGTAGTTACCTCCGACACCAGCTCGTTAAGGAGCTCGCTCTCTATCTCGTCGGCGATCGCGGCGGGGTCGATCGGGCGCTTCTGCGCGGCACGGTAAAGTCCCGACAACAGCTTGCTCTTATCGAAGGGCTCGCGGCTCCCGTCCTTCTTGATAACGGTTATCTGCATAGTCTCAAGCGTTTCAAAGGTCGTGAAGCGCTTTTGACAGGACAGGCACTCACGGCGACGGCGAATACTGCTCCCCTCCGTCACCGGGCGCGAATCGATCACCTTACTGTCGGGAAATCCGCAAAAGGGACATTTCATATAAACACCTTGCCTTTCAGCTTGAGGCATCCCCCAAGCAAACGGTTATTTTACTGCATTATACCATAAATTTCGCCTTTTGTAAACGATTTTTCGGGATAATGCGGCGAGGGGACGCTTTGGCTCGTATACCACAACTTACCGATAGACAGCGCGGTGATCTTATGATAAAATATAGCTATGAAAAACACGTTAATTTATTTTCGGGGGTTGTTACGCGCCCTCGGCGGCATATCGCGCAGAGCCGAGCTGATCCTGCTTTTCGGTCTGCCCGTCGTTATCTGCGCGTTTCTCGCCCTGTTGCCCGAATTCATCTACATAAACGGGCATTTTCACGACTACGCGTTACGCATTTACCCCGCCTACTTTGAGTACGTTATGATGACGTTGCTGATCGTGGTCGTCGGTGCGCTTCTCTTTGACCTCGTCGAAAAATACTACGGCGAGGCGTAAAAGCTTTAAGGGGCTGTAAAGAACTTCGGTTCTTTACAGCCCCTTTCGGTTTACGGGTCTTAAGCGATCAATCGGCAGTCAAGCCGGAGCGCTCGATACCCTGTACCAAGAATTTCTGGCAGAATATATAGACGACCACCAACGGCGCAATGATCATAAGTCCGCAGGTGTTTCTGACCGCCGAGTTGTAGAGGTTCTCGCCGGCGGCATATTCCTCCGCCTTCGTTGCAAGCGACGCGGGGATATCGACTATCTGAGACAGCAGCTTCGTCTTCGTAGAGGTGAAGAACCAGCTGGTGTAGTCCATATCGGTCCACTGCCACGAGAAGGCAAACAGGAAGACCGTGATCATCATAGGCACCGACATCGGCAGTATGATGTTGATGAAGGTCTTGAACACGCCCGATCCGTCAATATACGCAGACTCCTCAAGCTCATCGGGTACCCCGCGATAGAACTGCCGCAGAAGGAAGATATAAAGTCCGTTCTTAAAGGCAAGTCCGAATATCGAGAGTATGACGAACGGGAAATACGTATTGTTGAAGTTAAGTCCCTGTGCCACGTCCTCCCAACCGAGCATTCCGAGTATCTGGAACAGTCCGGGACCGTCAAGCAAGCTTGAGATCGGACCCCTGATGTCAAAATAACGGAAGGTCGTTACCATTGCGTAACGCAAGGTCTGGTGAGGAATTATCATCGTCAGGATGACCGCGAGGAAGACGTACTTCGATCCCTTGAACTTAAACTTCGCAAGTCCGTAACCGATAAGGCAGCAAGACAGCGTTTGTATCGTTGCGCAAGTGATCGACAGCATAAAGGTGTTCAGGAACGCCTCCATATAGTCCAGCTCGTTGAATATCGCCGTGTAGGTATCGAAGGTAAAGTGCTTCGGTATAATAAGTACCGTTACGTCAACGAAATCCTCCGGCGACATAAACGAACCCGCGATCTTCGTGATGAAGGGATAGAGCACGACGTACGAGATACCGATCAGCAGAACAAGTCTGAAGAGGTACCAGCCCACCTTTTTCAGGAAGAATAAGGAGAGATACTTTGCCTTGAGTCGCTGTCCGAGAGGTGCGCGGTCAAATTCGACCTTCACCTTTTTATTCGGATCGCGATATGAATTCATTGTTGCATCCATCGTTCGGTTCTCTCCTTTCTCAATCGTTACGTCTCTGATAGAAGACGAAGGACGAGCATATCGCCGCTATAATACCGACCATCGCGATGACTATAAGGAAGTACATCCACGACATTGCCGAGCTTATCGCGTTTCCGTTTGCCTGCTGATACTGACTGTCGATAAACGACATTATCGTGTTCGACTCCGACGTGAATGAGTCTATAACCGTATAGACCGCATTGACGAGTATCATCGGGCTTATCATCGGGAAGGTGATCTTCCAGAAGGTCTCCCAAGCCGTTGCACCGTCTATCTGACAGGATTCGTAAATAGCCGGCGAGATCGACTGCAGACCCGCAAGGAATATCAGCATCTGAACACCCGAGCGGTTGACGATATCAAAGATCCTGTTGACCCATTCCGCAACTATTTCGGCGAGCTCGGATCCGACCGCCATTCCGGAGAACAGCGCCTGTATATCCATAGCCGAGGCTATCTGATCCGAGGCACTTGCCTCCGTTCCGTCCGAGATACCCTCCTCCATATAATCCTCCATAATACTCTGTGCACTGATGGAGTCCATAATACCGGTTGAAAGTATTACGGGTATGAAGAAGATAGCACGGAAGAATGCGCGCCCCGCCATCTTCTGGTTAAGGAGCACCGCCATAAACAGCGAGAATATGATTATCGCCGGGATCTCGAAGATCATATCTCCGAGACCCGTGATAAGCGTTTGAACAAAGTCGGGGTTGACGAACAGTGCTTCGTTGTAATACTCGAAGCCCGCCCATTCAAGGGTGTATCCGCCCCCGGCAAGCGTCTCCATCGTAAAGAAGCTGAGCTTTACCGATTGAACGACTATGGGGAAGTAAATGAACAGGAAGCCTACCACAAACGGCAAAACGAATATCCACCCGGACCGTGCCTTGCGCCTGTCAAGGGAGGCGTGACTGCGTTTCTTCTTTTTCTTCGCCCCGGTGTTTTTCCGCTCTGCGGCACCGTTAAGCTTGATCTCATCAGTCATTTTCTTTACTTCTCCTTTCTCAATAGTTTATGACCTTGTAGCCGTACGCGGGGATCGTGTACTCGACGCCCTCGTAGGTTACCGTGATCGCAAACGAGTTGTAGTTAAGGATAAACGTACGGTATGCGGCACCGTCATCCCCGTCCTTGCCACCGTAGGTGACGGCAACAACGGTATTGGAGTCGCAGGCATACTTATCATCCTCTTCCTCAACGGTCTCCTCGGTCACACCGTTAACAGTGTCGTTGAGGAGCTGCTGTGCCTTAGTCGTCGATGATGTTACGAGCGCGTACGTCTCGGCATCGATGAATCCCTGATTCGCGGCATCCGCACGGATAGCCGCAAGAGCTGCCTCCGAGCTTGCGATGACTGCGGCGTATTCGTCGTAGGTCACCTTAAGCTCCGCGTACTTCTCCGCGGCGGCAGCCTTATCCTCGGCGCTCGCGGTGGGATCGGTCGCAAGGAGGTTCACAAGCGTTTCGGCGTAATAGAGCTCATCGCTGAGCTTATTGACCGCCGCAACCGCGTTGTTGTAAAGCCTCGTCATATTGCTGTAGCCCTTATCGGACTTGAAGATCTGAAGATTGTCGTCGAAGGAAGCCTTCGCCGAGCGAAGCGTTGCCTCGGCAACCATCTTCTTGTACCCGTTAAGCAGTGTATCGGCTCTGTGCTGATTGAGCTCCGCATCGCTGAGAGTATTAACGTCAACCTCTTCAAGCTTTGCAAGCGCATCGGACGCTTTCTTATACTCTTCGGCAGCCGCCTGCATCGTCGCCCAAGCGGAGTTGGTTGCCGCAAGTGCCTCCGACGAGGTCAGAAGCGCGTCGTTAAGGCTTATCACGCTTGAATTTGCCGATGCATTGTTGGTCGAAGCGGTCGCGTCGCCGAACAGGAAGATCTCGACCTTCGCCAGCGCCTCGCTGTATACCAGCTTGCTGAGCTCGCTGTACTGACCCTCAAGATTTGCAAGACTGTCTTTTGCAAGCTTGGTGTTCTCCACCGCCGACTCGTAGAACTGCTTTGCACTCTGCTTTTCGATCTCGGTTGCCGTCGTGCTTGCCATCATCTGCTCGTACTTTTCCTTGAGCGACTGGGTGGCTTCCTCCGCCAACTTGACCGCGGACTGCATACTCGTTAACGTCGACTTGATGGAGGAGACCGCATTATTGACGTTGGTCATATAGGTCTTATAGGTTGCGGTCGCAGCCGTGCTTTCGGTGTTTGCAAGAACGTAATCGGCGGTCTTACGGATAGCATCGACCGTCTCGTCGCTCTGTCCGAAGAATGCCTTCACTCTTGCGCTCGTGAAGTAAACAACACCGGATTTCACGTTGCCGACGAGATTATATCTGTCGGTAGCCGTGAGCTTTGCATTGTACGCCGCCTCAACTGCCTCAAACTCCGTCTTGTGCGCCGAACCGTTTCTTGCATCCTCAAGGTCTGCCTTGGCATCGTTCAACGCATTGACTGCGGTATCGTAAGCGGCTTTCTTCTTCTCGTAGTCGGACTGCTCAAGTCCGGTCGCGTCGTAGAGGCTCTTTGCCGTCTCGTACGCCGTCTTAGCCGTGTCATACGCCGTTTGAGCCTTGTTCACCGCATCGATGAGCGCCGCGATCTCGGCGGCGGTCTTTACGGTGTCACCGCTCGCTACCGCATTGTACGCGGTCTCGGCATCGGTGTAAGCGGCCGTTGCAACGGCAAGAGCTATCGCAGTGGGCTCCTGAGTGCTGAACGCCTCGTCCGCGGCGGTCTGCGATGCAAGGTTTGCAAGGTATTCGCCGTAGTTGCTGCCCGATGCGTAGTAGCTGTCGTGCGTGCTCGTCTTGCCGTTATAGTATTCGATCAGCTTGGCGTAGCCCGCATCGGCATTCTTTATCGCGGTATCAAGCTGTGCAAGCACCTTCTCCGCCGCAGCCTTATCGGTTGCCGACAGAGCGTCAACCTCAGCCTTCTTTTCGTTGGCTACCTTGCGCAACGATTCGGCGCTCGCAGCCTCGGATGCGAGGAAGGTCGCCTTATATTCGCCGACCTCGGCGTTCTCGTTTGCCTCATAGTAGGCTATAATCACCTTGATCGCGTCAACCGTGGCGGTATCCGTTCCCGCAAGTGCCGTTGCCTTCGATTTGAGTTCGTTGTAGTATAATGCGATCTGGGTTCCGTAATCAATCTTGTTTTTGTTGAATACAGTCTCATATTCCTTGGTCGCCTGAACCTTCTGTGCGGCTTCCTCCTTGGCTTCCATCAGAGCGATGGCAAGGGCGATGTCCGCCTCGGTCACGCCTGCCGCAAGAGCCGCCTGCTTCTGCTCGATCTCCTTGGCAAGCTGAGTAGCTGCCGTGGTGATGCTGAGAGTGTCGGTGGTCACTGCCGCGTCGTAAGCCTTCTTAGCGGTTTCGTACGCCAAGGTAGCGGTAGCGCTGTCAAGCGAGTTTATCGCCGCATCGGTAACCGCGGCACAGACACGCTCGATAAGGTCGCGATCCGCTTCATCGGCGGCTACCGTGAGCTCCGCGCACTTCGTTCCGAGTCCGGAGACCGTAGCGCTTATGATCTTCTGCGCGTAGGCTTCCTTCGCGGCGGCTGCCTCAGCCGAGCTGAAGTAGGTTCCGCTCTCGCCCGAAAGGATCGCAGCCTCGTCGGATCCCGCCTTCACTGCGGCGGAAATGAGAGCCTCAACCGCGCTGTTGACCTTAGCGGTCAGATCTGCCTTCTTATCTGCATCGGTAACGCCCGCAAGTACGTTCGCAAGCACGGCGTCGGCTTCCTGCTTTGCAAGGCTCTTGATCGCGTTCTCGATCGTGGAGCTTGCCGCCGCGGAGCCTTCGGCAAGTGCATTCTCGCAGTATGCGAGCTTCTGCGCCGCCGTCGCCTTGTCAAGCAACTGCTCGGTCGTTCTGGCAAGCTGTACGCAGATATCGACGTAACCGGCGTCGATCACCGACGCATACTTGGTAGCGGTCTTCACGTAAGCCGCCGCCTTGTCAAGCAGATCCTGCGCCGCATTAGCCTGCGTCGTGGGGGTCTTTCTGAGTGCAAGAGCGTCAGCCAACGCCTGCTTTGCGGCGGCGGCGGCTTCCTCTGCCGCTTTCAGCTCCTCTTCAAGGCGTTTTGCCTCCTCGTCCGCCTCGATCTCGGAAGCATCCGGGACACGCGAGGCTATGAGGTCCTCGTGATCTATGATGAGCTTGGTCTGAAGGTCGCGGAGCAGGTCGTTAAGCTCCACGTACTTTTCTACAAGGTCATCGCGCCAGATATCGTATCTGACCGAATAATGCTGACTGAGCTTACCGTCATCCTTCAGCTTCTGGGTATTCTGATACGACAGGATGAAGTAAAGGCTCGCGCCGTTCTCTATTGCCTTCAGGAAAGCATACTCAACGTCGCCCTCCTCGTTAATGGGCGATCCGGCAAATTGAACGTATCCGTGCAGGACGACGCCGATAAACGGCACCGCCGAGCTGGAATCGGTGTAGCGGCTCGAATTCAACGACATATTCAGGATATAATCCGCATAACGCCAGGTGTAGGAGTTCCCTCCCTCGGTCATTATCTTGATCCTGTTTCCGTCACTGTTGAGGGTATTATAAAGCTTCTTGAAAGCTTCAATGGTATACTGCTTCGAATCCTCACGGTTGAGCGGATCCTCCTCATCGAAGTCGGAGTTCAGATCGGAACCGAGCGTGGATACCGAGATACCGGTCGGATTATACTGCAGATAGTTGATGAGCAGCTTGGAAATGAACTTCTCGAACCTTGACGGTGCGATAGCATACTCCCAATATCCGATATACGACTGATAAGTTGAGCTGTAATACCATCTTTCCGTATAACGGTTATCGACCGTCTTGACAGCGTCGGACTTAAGATCCACGCCGTCGAAATCGCCAAGGTTCTCGGCGTACACAAAGTTGAAGTCGGGGAAGATCCCGAAATCGTTCTCCTTCGCGTAATCAAGCAGATCGCTGAATCCGGAGGAGCCTCCCACCGCCTTCTCCCAGTTAAGGTTGTAGGGCATTACGGAGTACATACCGCCGTTGGCGAAGCCGGTAAGCTTGAAGTTGATGTTGGAGAAGGACTTTGCCGTCTCCTCGTTCGTGCCGTTGGCTTCTCCGCCGGAGATCAGCTCCTCTGCCTTCGTCCGGATATCGCTTGACAGCTCGCTGTACATCGTCTTGACGTTCTCAAACGTCGTCAGCGGGGTCATCATATCAACGGGGATGGATAAGACCTTCTCGGTCGTCATAAGAGCTCCGTACGACTCTATAAAGAGCGGGATGTCGTTATCCACGTCGTCTTCGGTCAGCCTTGTCAGAACGTTGTTCTTCTCAAGGTAATCACGGTACGCGACCGCCATTCCGAGCCAAGAGCATTCGTAGTATTGGGAAACCTTCGATTCCTCGGCGATCTTATCATCCGAGAGCATTATATAACGGACCTTGTAGTTCCCTACGTACTTTCTGGAGGAAACGACCGTCATAGTCTTATTTGCTCCGACCGAGATCGCGTCTGACATATTGTAGGAGTCCTTCGGTCTCGGGGTAAAGCTCATCTTTACCGCATTGTAAATGCTTGTTGAGCTGAGGTGGGTCGTCGTAAGCTTGGCAAGCGAGTCGCCCTCCTCTATGATAGCCACGAAGCCGTGATCCTCGCTGACCTCCTTCGTGCCGTAAACGGCGGGGGTCTTTACGGTGCCGTCCGCATTCAGAACGGCGTCGGTGACCACGTTATCGTAATCGGTACGCAGACCGGTCCAATGCTCCACGATACCGAAGACGGGGTATCTTATCGTCTCCTGAAGCTGACCCGTAATGGTGTGGTAGGCAAAGTCCGTACCGTAGATCTGCGCATACGCCTCGTGCTGCTTGTTATCGTTGAGCTGCTGGAAGTCGAAGAGCGCGCCCGAGCCGTCCGGGAAGAAGGTGTAACCGTCCCCGCCGTCGCTCCAGTCGCCGTCGTTTCTTCCGGCACCCATATAGGGCAGCATCTCGATGCTCTCAAGCTGATACAGCGATTCGTCAAAACGAATACCGTTCGCCGGCAGACGCACGACAAGACCGTCGTCGTCAACCGAATACTCAAGCGCTACCTTAAAGAGCACGGGGGATTTGGAGGTACCGGTGTATTCGGTCTCCTCGTGATCCTGATCAAGCTCCTCAAAGGTATACGACGAAGCATATTCCTTTATACGTGCCTCTATCTTTCTCTGCGCCGTGGTATTACCCGCCGTTGCCGAGTTAAGGATATAGACCGGAATCTTCTTCGTTATCGGGTAGGTGCTGATCATCTCGGATCTTTCCTTGTCGGTCGATGCCGCGCTCGGATCCTTAAGTATATACTCAGCTGCGACCTTCTGAACGTCGAACTGCTCGTAATCGAAGCCGTAAGCCGAGGCTTTACCGAGCTGGAAGGCTCCGCTCATATCAAAGTTAGGATCAATGAACTTGATTACGTAATCGTAGTAACCGAATTCATCACCCGGCTTTGCGCCCGCATCGAGCGCATCGCCGTATTTAAGCACCTTCGTAGAGCCGTTGACCATTATCGTATCGGTATCGTTAACGGTCACGATAACGTCGCTGTTGACCGTTTCGCGGAGCTCCTTAAGCAAGCGTCCCTCGAATCTTTCCTTGCTGATCATTTGGGGAACGAGCAATCTCGCCTCCTCACGACCTATCGAATATTCGATACGGATACCGTTCTTGATATATTCAACGTTGATCTGATTTCTCGCCGCAGCCTCGATACAGCTGTAAAGCTCCTTCGGGTTGTCGTTATCAATGTAGGTGATAACGATCTGCGACATCAGCTTCTTCTTAACGCTGAGTGCTGTGGTTTTGTCCTTCTTTCCCTCGGTCACCGCGGTATACGAAGCGTCCGACAGATCCCAAGGGTTGGAGAAGAGCAGCTCTCCCGTCGATATCTTCTGAGTGGCGACCTCGCCGCTGATCTTATCGACGTAGAGTCTGTAACCGTTCTTTTCCCACATCAGCTCCATACTCTCAAGCTTTTCATCGGGAGTATCAAACTGCGAGGAATCAAGGTTCTTCTCAATGGTTACCGAATAGTCAACCTTGCTCGATTCGAACTTGCTTGACGTTTCCGGGTTTCCCTTCTCATCGTAAAGAGTAAGGGCACCGGCAGCCACCGACATACTTCCGCACAGCATCAGCACAGCCAAGAGAGCCGACAATATTTTTATTCCTTTTCTCATATCTTCCTCCGACTATGCATTGTACCTTATCTCGGTAATGATATTGGTCACGAAGCTGACCACCTTGCCGAGAAGAGTTACGAACAGTACGCCGATAAACATTATAAAGACTATACCGACGAGCGTACCGAGCGTCGTGATCAAATTCTTAAATACCGAGTAATCGTGTGTCACCATCATTCCGGTGAAGATCAGCAGTCCCGCCCAGATAAGTCCGACGGTCGTGATGAACTCCAGAACGTCGACCTCGCTCTTGACCATAAAGTTGGACGCGAGCGTCGTCGGGATGATGGTCATAATGACCGGCAACAGCGAATATCCGACCGCGATGACTATATCCTTGAAGCTTCCTTCACCGTCGAACAGAGTCGTCAGACACCAGTTGGCTACCGACCAAAGCATAAGCGGCAGGAGCACCGAGATCGCCTGATCCACGATCGTGGTATATACCGTCGTCTGATTGACCGAATATCCCGAGCCGACCGCCTGATAGTAGTAAGCTACTATCGTAAGAACGATAAAGACTATCGCCGCGCGCAACGAACCGCGTTTCTCGTGCTTCAGATCCCAGAAGCCGTCGAACGGGTGGAATATCACGTGGAAGCCGTAGAGCAGCTCCTCCTTGAAGTTTCTCTTACCTCCGGCAACTGCGGCACGGCTGTTCACCTTCGTCGCATACTTCATAAAGAAGATACATCCGGCGATGATCGCCACGGCACCGATCGGAATAAGCAGGAGCCACTTCGTGATCCATTCCTTACGGATCTCCTCGTAGGAGTTGGAGTAGTTCGACGTATCGTACGCCGCCTGGAAGTACTCTATCGATTCCTCATACTGACCGTTTCTGTACATAGCCTGACCGATACCGATATACGCGGCGTCGTAGTTGGAGTTACGCTGCAGTATCTGGAACCAGTCGTCGATCGCGGTATCGTACTGACGGTTGTTCTGATGCTCAAGAGCCTTGATAAGTATCTTTCCGTACTCGGTCTGACGGTAGATGGTAAAGCTCTTATTGTTCTTATCGAGCAGGAGCATCTTGTAATCCTGCTCACCCTCGCTGTCATAAGCCTTCTGATAAGTGATACCGCCGAGCAGCTCGATATTTCCGAGCTGTCCGCCGTCCTTCTGACCGAAGGCGAAGAGGAGGTTTCCGTCGAAGTCGTAGGTAAACACTCTCGAACGCCTGCTGTCCACGATAGACCAGGTCTTCTCGGGTCCGACGGCGGCATCAACGATAGAGGAAGCCTTCTCCCCGTCTACGAGACTGACCTCACCCGACGGCGGCCAGAAGCCGTTACGTCTCATAATCTCCTCACCCGCGGGGTTAAGGAGCTTAACGGGGGCGTAGTCACCGCTCTTGGACTTCTTCTTGAGCGCATTCTGCTGAGTCTTGCTGTCTATCTTATTCGTGGTAACGTAGACGAAGCCGTCCTCGTTGATTGTGATATTATTGAATTCGGTCGGGATTACCGATTCGGTCTGCTCCCTTTGGGCATCGGTCTGGAATCTTCTCCAAATGATGTCCCACGTTGAGAGCTTAGACTTCTGTGCCCCGATAAATCCGGTGAATTCACCGTCACGGGTCATCATTATAACGCCCTGATAGGTCGTCTTCGACACGACGTAGAGTCGCTCGTACTGGTCGACCGCTATTGCGATAGGTGCGTACACCGAATCGGTCTCAAACAGCTCGGATTCGGGCTCCTTGATGATATCAATGAAGTTGAAGTCACGGTCAAAGGTAACTATTCTGTTCTTATCGGTGTCACAGACGTAGACGGTCGTTTCGCTGATGAACACACCCTCCGGACCCGACAGCGAGTCGGGGTTGCCCTGATCGTTATCAAAATCCTTTATGATATGCTGGAGCTGATAGTTGTTATCCAGAACTATGATTCTGCTGTAATCTCCGTCGCCGGCATCGGCGATGTAGATCCAGCCCCTATCGTCCACCTCGATGTCGCAGGGATCCTTAAGCGCACTGGTCAGCTTTGTGGACCCCGTAAGCCCGATATCGTCCGACGTAATGGATCTTTCCGGCACGTAAGCATCCGGCGAGTTGAGCGGGTAGCCGCCGAGCGCGTAGGTATACGTCTGATAGGACTTTGCGCTTACCGGAACGGAGAACAGGACGATTATCACAAATATCACTGCCGTTACGGCACATATTTTCTTTGTCATACTCTTCCTCCTCTCAATCCTTCATACCGCTGGAGCCCATCGTCTCAATGATATTCGACTGCGTTATGACGAATACCAGGATAGGCACGAGCATCATAATGACCTGCGCCGCCGCACCGACTCCGGCTCGTTTTATACCGCCGGAAACGATCTGCTGTATCGCGTAGTTGAAGGACTTAAGCTCCTCCGAATGAATGTATATCGATTGCCCCGCGTTCCAGAGTCCCTGGAAGCAGTATATGATCAGCGTCAGCCAAGCCGGCTTGACCATAGGCATCGCGATGACCCAGAAGGTCCTGAACTCACTTGCACCGTCAAGACGTGCCGATTCAAGCACCGCCTCCGATACCTGCGAATCCATAAACTGCTTCATAAGGTAAAGTCCGAGGGTCGTACAGAAGGCGGGAACTATCTTTGCAAGGTAGGTATCCACCCATCCGAGTCGGCTCATTATGAAGTAGTTCGTGATCGACGTTACGGTAGAGTGGAACATCAGCGAGGTTCTGATCGTCTTGAACATCCACTTTCTGCCGGGGAACTTGATCTTTGCGAAGGCGTACGCCGCCATCGAGGAAAGGAGCAGGTTGCCTGCCGTTCCGACGACGGACACGAACACCGTATTGAATATGTACCTTGTAAACGGTACCCAGGACGTATTCATCTGAACGAACAGGTCCTGATAGTTTTTGATCGTCGGCTTGTAAACTATGAAGCTCGGCGGGAACATCCAAAGCTCGTCAAGCGGCTTGAATGATTGCGCGATCGCGTACCACATAGGCAGGAACATGAATGCGCCGAGGATAACGAGCATTATCGTTATCAGAACGTCGCCACCCGATGAACGGCTGAGCACGACTCTGTGTTTTCTCGTTCTTAATCTTGCCATATCACTTACCTACCTTCGAAATGAGCTTCTTGACCACCACGTTCGCCGTAATCATTATGACGAACAGGACGACCGCGATGGTTGAAGAATATCCTATCTCAAAACGCGTACTCCCGTAATCGTTCAAATGGTGCATTATCGTATGCGCCGCGTAATCGACCGACGGGTATCCGCAGAGTGCGGTAACGACCGATCCGAAGCCGAACGAGTTGGTTATCGACATAATAGCACCGAACATAAGCTGCGGCTTCATACTCGGAAGAGTGATGTACCAAAGCTCCTGCCAACGGTTCTTTATACCGTCAACCGCGCCCGCTTCATAGAGCGAGCGGTCGATACCCTGAAGTCCGGCGATAAACGACAGGAAGGCGGTTCCGAGCGACTGCCAAAGCGCTACGATTATACACAGCGGCATAACGTAATCGGCATCCTCGAACCAGTTTATCTCCTCGGTGATGAGCTGAAGCTTCATCAGCCAAGCGTTTGCCCAACCGTAGGCGTCGCCCGAGAAGAGCGTCTTCCAAATCAGGTAGATCTCACCCGAAATGGAGGGAGCGTAGAAGACCAAAGTTACAAGCGATCTGATCTTCGGAGGAAGCTCGTTTATGAACCACGCGACCATAAGCGACATTACGTAGGAAGCGGGTCCGACGATACACGCGAAAATGAAGGTGTTTTTGCAGGCTATGAGGAATATGTCGTCGTCAAGGAACAGTCTCGAATAGTTGTCCAGGAAGACGAAATTCGGCGTCTGCAGCATATTGAAGTCGGTAAAGCTGAATATTGCCGAAAGCAACACAGGACACACGGTGAATATCGTGAAGAGGATGACGAACGGGGCGATCATCGCGTAACCCGCCCAGTTGCGCTTCATCTCCTTCAGCGTCCACCTGAACTTGGACATATCCTTGCGCGCCACAGCCTTCTTATTTGTTGTATTCTGTGACATTGTTAATCTCCTTACACCGTTGTTTACAACGCTACGTCAATAAGACGATCTGTAATCGCGAAGAGCCGTTGCCGCATCGTCGATCCTGTCGGCAACCTCGTAGAGATCGGAGTACTGCGTCGCGCGAAGTCCGGCAGATGCCGCCTCCAGCGCCTCGATGTGCTCGATCGATACCTTAGCCTTCTGAGATTCAAGATTTTCGATAGCCGCGTTGAGCGCGTCTATCTCCGCCTTGTACTGAGCCTTGGCTCCGTCACTCAGACCGTCAAGGATCTCCTGCGCCTGAGCTATACGCTTGCTGGCAAGGGTCTCACCGATCTCAAGCGTCTCAAGCCCGAATTCCTCGCGCTTTCTCGTGATCTCCTTATTGATCGTATTGATGTATTGCAGCAATGCGGTCGTCGGATTCTCGTTATCGTCGTAGGCGTCAAGGAAGGCGAACTTCGTGTAACGCGCGATGATGTAGGAGCCGGGGTAGTTCGGTATGGAGGCAAGGTTGTTGAACTGTGCCGAGAGCTGATTGTACTCGTCGGTAGTCCAAGGCATACTCTCAAGAGCCGTGATATTTGCGGTCGCGTGCTTTGCCGAATCGCCGAGGATAGCGACCATCTCGTTGGAGTAGGCTACCTGACAGTCGGCACCGACGTGCCACTTCATAAACGACCACGCGGCATCGACGTTGTCGCAGCCGTTGATCATCGAGATCGCGGATACCGTCGCAACCGCGACGTTATTGATGCTCTCCACGATCCTGTTGCCGTCGGCATCGTAAACGTAGTTACCGTCGGAATCGGTCTGATAGGTCGCAACGCCCGGAACGGGGTAGAAGGACCACAGACCGCGGATCTCGGTCGCGAATACGATGAGCTGGTTGTAGGTCGCGTTATAGCCCGCGATACCTATCGGCATCTCGCCCGTTCTGAAACGGTTGGAGAAATCGTACTTATACGGGAACGAATACATAGTAAACAGGTTACACATATATTCGAAGGAGTCAAGCGCGATGTTGGAATCGAGGTTGATCCTCATTCCGTCGTCGGCGAAGAGCTTACTGCCCTTCTGGTAGAGGAAGATCTTGTAGTCGTTCGACATACCGATCTCCATATTTTTCGACTCAAGCGTCTGGATAGCCGCCTGTATATCGTCCCAGGTCTTCGGCACCTCAAGTCCGAGGTCGGCAAGAACGTCGTTTCTGACGAACATCATCGAGAAGGACTGCGTCTCCGGCAAGCCGTAGTAGTGCATAATGTTATCCGCATCGGGCAGACCGAGCGTGTACATCGCCGCCTCGTTGAACTGAACGTTCTTGTTCGCTATCTTGTTTCCGTTCTCGTCGTAGGAATATTTGTAGGTGTAGGTTCTGCCCGAGAAGGTCTCGCCCGTCTCGTAGAGCCAACCTTCCTCGGTGAAGTTATAATGCACGTCGCCGCGGCGGTCGGTGCAAACGCCCGAGCCGTCCGAATTATAGGTGATCGTGTACATAGCAACGCCGTCGGTAGACATTGCCTTGATCTCCTTACCCGTTTCGCCGGTAATTATGTAATTATCGGCCTTCAGGTCGGAGATAAGGTCGGTGACCGTCTTGTGCTCACGGATGTAGGGGTCGGTGAGATCGTAGAAGCCGTCAAGGTTCTCGATATTCATCAGCGCGCCGCGAATGGCGTAGTTGATGATGTTATCCTCGCTGACTCCGATATACACGTCCGGTCCGGACTGTGCAAGAATGGAGGGCAGCAACGAGCCCGCCGCAACGAGCTTGAGATCCACAAGGTGACCCGTCTGCGGGGTGAAGTCGTTGTTGATAAGGTTACGGATAACCTGCGTCTGGTCACGGCCGTAAGCCAGCCAGACCTCAACCATCTCCTCCTCGGATCCCGAGTTGGTGGCGCCCATACGGTTGTAGTTTCTGATGAAGCTGTATACGAACTTCATAAACTCGTGCGCTATCGACTGGAATATGTTGGGGTTGGCGCGCGGCAGATCGGCATCGGGGCTCTGCACCACGAAATAGTCAAGCTGCAACGGCTGGGTCTTGTTATCGTTGATCCACGTACCGAGGGTACCTATGTAGGTTTTCAGCTGATCAAGGTCCTTCGCCACGTTGTCCTCGTCGGTTCCCATCTCCTCAAGCAGACGAACGATCTTATCCAGCGTCGCGGCGTTTGAGCTCGTCGACCCGGTAATGTTCTTCAGCTTTGCGGATATATCGCTGAGTCTTCTCGACTCAATGACGAGTCCCTGCATAGTATCGGGCATTATACGGTAGAATCCGTAGTCGCGGTACTGGTCGGGGTCGGCTCCGGTGAGCTTCAGTATATTAAGGTAGTAACTGTTGATATTATTGAGCGACGTAGTTACCTGACTGACTATCTCACCCATATCGCCGAGAGCGACCTCAAGCTCCATCGTGTAGGTAACACCGGCTTCGAAGTAGAACTCAAGCTCAACGTCCTCCCAAGAGGAGGTTCCGTCCTCGTTGACCACTTCCTTCGAATACTTCAGCGGGGAGACCTGCCAGTTGGTCGAATAACCGAATCTGAGCCTCGTTGCTTCCTCAAAGGGAACTCCGTTATAATATCCGTCGCTCCCCTCGTCAAGCCCGTCGCTGTAGAGATAGAGCACGCGGGAGGAGAATATACCGTCGTTGATATTCTGACGGTAGCGAACTACTATATTGTAAAGTCCGCTGTCGTCTACCTTAAATTTATATCTGATCCTCTGACCCGAGGTCTGCCATTTCTCACCGCCGATGGTGTTGAGCACCGTCTTGGAGGTATCGGAGGGAGAAGTAGCCGCAGAAGAGGAATCCTCCACGGGGTAGATGGTCTGCGAGGTGGTCGCGTAGGCGAACTCCGCCTCGAACTTTATGTTCCCCTTGCCGTGGGTGTAGCCCTTCTGCTCGTAGATCGCCTTCACCTCGTCGTAGGAGAGCCTCTCCTCGACCGGGCTGAGCGTGATCGACTTGATGATAGCGTTCTGGCTCTTCGCGGTAAGGCTGATCTCGTTTTCACCGTCAAGGAAGACGAATTCGAAGTTCTCCGAATAGAAGCCGTCAACGTCCTTGCAGCTGTACTCAAGCCATTCGGGAACGCGCTCCATATTGCAACGGATCTCGTTTCCGTCAAGGTCCTGCGTGAAGAATCTGAGCTCCTCCGACTCTATTTTGCCGGTCGTAAGCTCGGTCCAACCCTCATCGGGCAGCTCAAGCGTGATGGAAGAGCCGTCGGCGGCAACCGTATAATTGATGCCGCAAGCCTTTGCCTTTTCAACGTAGGGCGTAACGTCGGCGTAGGTATACACCTTCTGACCGTCGGCTCCCACCGTCGTGCTGACAGTTTCCATCTTAACGGTGTAGATGTTTTTCCAGATCTTCGGGAGCACCAGATAGCGCGCCTCGGAGAACGGCACCTCACCGTTTATCTTGAGTATACGCTCGATAGAGCCCGTCTTGTCGCTCGCTACGGTATTGCCATCGGCATCCACGAGCTCCTTCGCGGGGTAGTACTCTATTTTAATATTGTAGGTTCCGGTCGCGGGAACGGTCAGCTTGAACGCAACGTCACCCGAATCGCCGGTGTAAAGCGCGAGAGTCTCGCCCTCGGCGGGAACGTACGACTCGTCAACTATCGTAGCGATCCCGGTCGCCTCATCAATCTTAACTCTGTAAACGTCGGCATCGGTGTTGTCGGCATAGTACTTAAGAGCGTCGATAACTATGGCGTCGGCAGCGGGCTTAGCGCTCAGGAAGGGCTCCTTCGCCGTATATTCGGCATACGTCACCGCGTTCAAGAGCTCCTTCAGATCGGCAAGCGTCGTGTCGGTCGTGGAGCTGCTCCCCGAGGAAGTGCCCGACGTACCGCTGTCGGCTGCCGTGACGACGACCCCGCAACCGATAAGGCACGATACCGCCAACATCATTGCAAGGACCCGTCTCATTAGGTTTTGCTTCATTTGGATTTCCTCCTGACAGATAATTGCGTCCGCCTTTCGGGCGAACGACTTGATAAACCCCGCACGCATTCTCGTCATCCCCCTCGCCGTCCCGCGACTTCGGGAACCGTTACGGGAGCATATCGGGAATACAGGCGCAGAAACGCCGTGTACTTTTGCGCCGGAAGCGCAACGGATTTCCTTTTTCATCGGAATAATCCGCATCGCCTCCCGGCGGCTCCGGGAGGCGATATACACGGTCGGTTATTTTTGTGGTCTTATAATATCACATTCAAAAAAACTTGTCAAGCAACTAAGTATGACGCTTTTTTGCACGGTTCGCATATTTTTCGCCGCGCCTTCACGCAAGGCATCGCCGACCGTCACTGCCCGGATCTTATATTTTTGGTCATTTTTCACGCCGCCGCGCTTGCCCGTCAAATAAGTAAATCCAATTTACCATTTTCCTTGATATTTTTTCTCGTTTTACAAGTCACTTGTCAACTTTTTGTGCGTTTTTGCCAAAGAGTTAGTCTCACGCATTGTAGAGGTAAATTCAATTTACCTTAACCGCGTTTTTTTCACCTCTTGCGTTATTTCGGCAAAAGAAGAAGTCAGCCTCTTTTTCTGTGAATACTGCACAAATTCCGAGGTGAATTTTCTGCACCTTTTACCCGTTTGAATTTTCCGGCAAATCCATCGGTTTTTTGCCAATTTCAACCCCGTTTTTTGCCTAAATCTGTTTTTGTTTTGCTTTTGCTCCATTGTTTTACATTTCTTCATTTTT
>CAYWVC010000006.1:0-42177 GCA_964461635.1 uncultured Lachnospiraceae bacterium | reverse complement strand
GCCTTCTCCTGTGGGAGAAGGGGGACCGCGTTAGCGGTGGATGAGGAGTTGATTTCGTATGAATGACACCTCATCCGTCAGCCTTCGGCTGCCACCTTCCCCCGCTGGGAAAGGCAAGCTGTAAGCAATTGTCACCTTTGTAATAGTGAAGCACACCGTAAGCAAGAGGCAAAGCGATGAATCAATAGCCTTCTCCTGTGGGAGAAGGGGGACCGCGTTAGCGGTGGATGAGGAGTTGATTTCGTATGAATGACACCTCATCCGTCAGCCTTCGGCTGCCACCTTCCCCCGCTGGGAAAAGCATTTTTTAAGTGATGTTTCGACGAGCCCCTATAGGCTCAGCGCGTGGAACGCCCCACGGGGACCGGTACAAGCCACCGACACGATCGGCGGTTACGGCTTTCGGCTTTGGGATAAACACAAAAATACGCTCAATCAGAACAAAAATTCGATTTTTTATTGACATATGGCAATTATTGTGATATAATAATAGCTCGGTGCGGACGTTTCGTCCGTCTCCTTCCCGTTCGTAAATTCTTTACTATGCGGACGGGCTTATGTCCATAGGGAGGTATATATGGAAAAGGTTATCAATTCTTACGAAACAATGTTTATCGTTGACCTTGACGCCGGCGAGACCGGTGTGAAGACCGCGGTAAGCAAGTTCACGGATATGATATCCTCCAACGCTGAACTCGTTGAGGTAAACGAATGGGGCAAACGCCGCCTCGCATATCCCATCAACGACAAGCCGGAAGGATATTATGTCGTCGTCACGTTCAAGTCCGGGTCGGATTTCCCGAAGGAGCTTGACCGTAACTACAACATTGACGAAAGCATTATGCGTTCGCTTATCGTCAAGCTTGAGTACGAAGCAGTAAAGCACGAGACCACCGTCGTTGAGGAGACTCCCGCTACCGAAGAGGTTGCAGAGGTCGCGACAGAGGAAGTCGCCGCCCCCGTTGAGGAGACCGTTGCCGAGCAGCCCGTAGCAGACGCCGAGTAATTCAGCCCACCGATCTTTTTACAGGAGGATACTGTTGTGGCTAACTTTAACCTTAACAAGGTAATGCTTGGCGGTCGCTTGACTGCCGACCCCGAGCTTAAACAGACCCCGAACGGGATACAGGTCGCGTCATTCTCTATTGCCGTGAACCGCAGATTTCGCTCAAATGACAATCAGCAGCCCTCTACCGATTTCTTCAACGTGACCGCTTGGCGTGCACTTGCCGAGCACATCGTTCGTTACTATCACAAGGGCTCCTCGATATTCGTCATCGGTACGATCCAGAATCGCACCTGGACGGATCAGCAGGGCAACAAGAGATATGCAACCGATATCGTTGCGGATGAAGTTTATTTCGTAGACAGCCGAGCCGATGCCAATTCGCAGGGTACGGCAACCTACACACCCGATTCGTACAACAATGCCGGCGCTTCTGCCCCGGCGTACTCAACTCCGGCAAGCGTCGCCCCGAATTTTGAGGAGCTCAAAACCGACGACGACCTTCCGTTCTGAATTATTGGAGGATAAGTAATTATGGATAGAACTACTGAAAACACCCGTAGCTTCCGCCCCAACCGCAAGAGGAGAAAGGTCTGCGAATTCTGCGTCGGCAAGGTCGATCATATCGACTACAAGGACGTTGCACGCCTTCGCAAATTCGTCTCCGAGAGAGGCAAGATCAACCCGAGAAGAATCTCCGGCACTTGTGCAAAGCATCAGCGTGAGCTGAATAACGCTATCAAGCGCGCAAGACAGGTTGCTCTGCTTCCCTACGTCAGCGACTGAAGCGAAAAATAACGGCTAAAAATCTCGGATGCCCCGTTGTACGGGAGCATCCGAGATTTTTTGATACAAAAAACAGGTCACACACCCAAGATAGGTGTGTGACCGTTTTTTTCAGAAGATCTTAGTCAACGAGCTGGATGATCGCCATTTCAGCGGCGTCTCCTCTACGGGGACCGATCTTATATATGCGAGTGTACCCGCCGTTTCTCTCCTCATACTTCGGAGCGATCTCGGTAAACAGCTTGGTTACCACGTCCTCCTTGGTAATAAACTTGAGTGCGGCGCGGCGGCTTGCCAGAGTGTTCTTCTTGCCGAGAGTGATCATCTTCTCGGTAAGCGAGCGAACCTCTTTTGCTCTGGTCAGTGTGGTCTCCACCGAACCGTTTTCGAGCAGATATGTCGTAAGACCGCGGAGCATAGCCATTCTGTGCTCAGTAGGTCTGCCGAGTTTTCTTGTGCCGGGCATTTCAAATTCCCTCCTTCATTGGTTCTTTGTCACACCCGCTCACTCTTCCTCTTTTTTGAGGTCGAGTCCGAGCGAATGCAGCTTCTGGATAACTTCTTCCAGTGATTTCTTTCCGAGGTTGCGGACCTTTATCATATCCTCCTCGGTACGGTTGGTAAGATCCTCCACCGTGTCGATTCCTGCGCGTTTCAAGCAGTTGAAGCTGCGAACCGACATGTCAAGCTCTTCAATGGTCATCTCAAGAACCTTCTCCTTTTTGGTCTCCTCGCGTTCGACCAAAACATCAGTCTTTTTAGCTTCATCCGAAAGTTCAACAAACAAGTTGAGATGCTCGTTGAGGATCTTGGCTCCGAGCGAGATCGCCTCCTTCGCGGAGATAGTACCGTTGGTCTTGACCTCCAGCGTAAGCTTGTCGTAATCGGTAACGTTCGCAACACGGGTGTTTTCGACCGTGTAGTTCACGTTATATACGGGCGTATATATCGAATCGGTGAATATCGTTCCGATAGGAGAGGAGACTGCATTTCCCTGATGATGGATCTGCTTGTTGCGCTCCTGCGAAACGTATCCGCGACCGTGATCAAAGGTGAGCTCCATATAGAATCTCTCGTTCCCGCTGAGCGTCGCAATATGATGCTCGGGGTTAAGGATCTCAATATCGGAGTCCTGCTTGATATCGCCTGCGGTGATCTCGCGATCACCCGTAACGTCGATCACAACTATCTTGGGCGATGTCCCGTGAAGCTTTGCGGTGATACCCTTCACGTTCAGAACTATCTCCGTAATGTCCTCCTTGACACCGGGGATGGTTGAGAATTCGTGAAGCACACCGTCAAGCTTGATATTGGTAACGGCAACTCCAGGCAACGAGCTGAGCAGTATTCTGCGCAACGAATTACCGAGAGTGATACCGTAACCGCGCTCCAACGGCTCTACGATAAATCTACCGTAGCTACCGTCGTCACTGAGGACCTCGGCTTTAATATCGGGCTTCTGTATCTCTATCATTATTAGTAAACCCTCCTTCAAATAATAATTGGCTGCGAATTCAGGGGATTTGGCAAGCAAGGGATCCTACCCCTGCCCGCCGGCGGTTTACTTGGAGTACAACTCGACGATGAGCTGCTCTTCGAACGGGAAATCTATATCCTCTCTCGAAGGAAGCGCGATCACCTTTGCCGTGATGTTTTCCTTGTCAACTTCCAGCCACTTCGGGCAAAGCTTGTTGTCGATGCCCTCGATCAGCTCCTTGAACTTCGGCGAATTCTTGCTCGAAGCATTCACCGTAATTACGTCGCCGACCTTTATCAGCATTGAAGGAATGTTAACCTTCTTACCGTTAAGAAGGAAGTGTGCGTGAAGAACGAGCTGACGAGCTTCCTTGCGGCTCTCCGCCATACCCATTCTGTAAACTACGTTGTCAAGTCTGCACTCAAGCAGCTTAAGAAGATTCTCACCGGTGATACCTTCCCTGCGGTCGGCCTCGTTGAAGTAGTTTCTGAACTGCTTCTCAAGAACACCGTAGTATCTCTTAGCCTTCTGCTTTTCGCGCATCTGCATACCGTATTCTTTAACCTTTTTGTTAGCAGCGCCGTGCTGACCGGGAGCAGTGCTTCTGCGGTCAAGGGCACATTTGCCCGTCATACATCTTTCGCCCTTCAGGAAAAGCTTGGTGCCTTCTCTGCGGCAGAGTCTGCAAACAGGACCAGTATATCTTGCCATTTCTTCTACCTCCGTAAATGATTAGACGCGTCTGCGCTTAGGCGGACGGCAGCCGTTGTGCGGTACCGGGGTAACGTCTTTGATCATGGTGATCTGAAGTCCGACGGTCTCCAACGCACGGATCGCCGATTCACGACCGGGACCGGGACCTCTTACAAATACTTCAACGGTCTTCAGTCCGTGCTCGGTTGCCGCTCTTGCAGCAGCTTCCGACGCCGACTGTGCCGCGTACGGAGTGGACTTTCTTGAACCCTTGAATCCGAGTTCACCCGCAGACGCCCACGAGATCGCGTTGCCCTGCATATCGGTAACGGTAACGATCGTGTTATTGAAAGTGGCGCGGATATGGACCTGCCCCTTCTCAATATTCTTTCTCTCGCGGCGTTTCTTGATAACCCTTTTAGTGGTTGTTCCTGCTTTAGCCATCTTAACGCTCCTTTATTTCTTCTTGTTCGCAATAGTCTTAGCGGGACCTTTTCTGGTTCTCGCATTGGTCTTGGTTCTCTGACCTCTGACCGGAAGACCTTTTCTGTGTCTGATACCGCGGTAGCAGTTGATCTCGACCAGACGCTTGATGTTCAGTGCGACGTCACGGCGGAGGTCACCCTCGACGTGGTAGTTAGCCTCGATCTCATCACGGAGCTTAGCTACCTCAGCCTCGGTAAGATCCTTGGCGCGGGTATCGGGATTGATGCCTGTCTTGGCAAGTATTTTGTTTGAGCTTGTGCGTCCGATGCCGTAGATGTAGGTCAGGGCGATTTCGACGCGCTTGTTGTTGGGTATATCAACACCTGCTATACGAGCCATTCTGTTATTCTCCTCTCAATTATGAACAAGGCGCTCAGCCCTGTCTCTGCTTGTGCTTGGGATTCTCGCAGATGACCATTACGCGGCCTTTTCTTTTGATGATCTTGCACTTGTCGCAGATCTTTTTGACGGATGGCTTAACTTTCATTTTGTATTACCATTCCTTTCTTAGTTTACCTTATTTTGCCCGCCACGTGATGCGTCCCTTGTCAAGGTCGTAAACCGATACCTCAACCGTTACGCGATCGCCGGGCAGGATACGGATATAGTTCATTCTGAGCTTACCCGATATGTGCGCGGTCACTATATGACCGTTCGGAAGCTTTACCTTGAAGACCGCGTTGGGCATTGCCTCAACCACCGTACCTTCAAATTCAATAAAATCGTCCTTAGACAGAATAATCCCTCCTCTGAAATAATTGTACGATCAGATCCGTGTCAGTATCAGCACTTCGTCGGGCAAGACGGCAACGGTGTTCTCGTAATGAGCCGAGAGCTTTCCGTCGGCTGTCTTTACCGTCCATCCGTCGTTCATCTCCACGACCGCATCGGTGCCCGCATTGACCATAGGTTCAACGGCGATCACCAATCCGGCGCACACCCTGACTCCCCGTCCGGGGGTGCCGTAGTTCGGAACGTCGGGGGACTCGTGAAGGCTCTGCCCGATCCCGTGACCGACGTAGCGCTTCACAGTGCTGAAACCAAATTGTTTAACGTAAGAGTCCACCGCGTGACCGAGGTCACCGAGGCGGTTGCCCGGCTTGAGCTGAGCGATCCCCTCGTAGAAGCTCTGCTTTGTCACTTCAATAAGCTTTGCAGCTTCGTCACTGATATGCCCGACCCCAACGGTACGTGCCATATCGCCGTGATATCCGTGATAGTAAGCTCCGACGTCGATCTTTACGATGTCTCCCTCCTGCAATATACGCGACTGACTCGGTATCCCGTGGATGACCTCATCGTTGACGGATATGCAGGCACTGGCGGGAAATCCGCCGTAATGAAGGAAAGACGGACGTGCGCCGCACTTCTCGTAATACTCACGAATGATCTTATCGAGATGCTTAGTGCTGACTCCCTCACGGACGTTCTCAATGGCAAGAGCCATTCCCTCCGCCGTGATCCTGCCGGCTTCCTTCATTGCTTTGATTTGTTCCGGATTTTTGATCTGTATCATTATTTCAAGCGACTCATTGCCGCATCCACGAGCGCGGAAGTATCCTCGACCTTATCCTGTCCCTCCACGACCGCCAAAAGTCCCTGCTTGGAGTAATAGTCCTTAAGGGGCTCGGTAATGCCGTGATAGGAATCGAGACGAGCCTTCACCGTTTCGGGGGCATCGTCCTTTCTGATGATCAGGTCGCTGCCGCACTTGTCGCATTTTCCGGAGACCTTCGGCGGATTGAATTCAATATGATGCGAGGCACCGCAAGCGGGACACACACGGCGTCCGCTCATACGGTTAACGATCTTCTGATCGTTCACCTCGATATCAAGCACCATATCTATCTTAACGCCCGTCGCATCCAATGCCTCGGCTTGAGGAATCGAACGCGGAAAGCCGTCAAGAATAAATCCGTTGCTGCACTGCTCCGAAGAGAGAAATTCCTTAATGATCCCAATGACTACCTCGTCCGGGACGAGCGCGCCGGCGTCCATAAAGGACTTTGCGCGCTGTCCGAGCTCGGTGCCGTTTTTGACTGCGGCTCTGAGCGTCTCTCCGGTCGAGATCGTCGGGATATTGTATTTTGCCGAAATTCTTTCAGCCTGAGTGCCCTTACCGGCACCCGGTGCTCCCAACAGTATAATATTCATACTCACCTATCAACCAAGGAAGCCCTTGTAGTTGCGCATTGCGAGCTGAGCCTCAAGCGTGTGTACCGTCTCAAGCGCGACGCCGACGACGATCAGCAGCGAGGATCCGCCGAATGCAAGGTTGCCCATATCGGATGTGAATATCGCAACTATCATCGGCAGGCAAGCGACGATTCCGAGGAAGCCCGCACCGATAAGAGTTACTCTGTCAAGTATCTTTTTGATGAAATCGGAGGTCGGCTTTCCCTGACGGATGCCGGGGATAGCGCCGCCGTTGCTTCTGATATTGTTCGATACTTCAACGGGATTGAAGGTAATCAACGTGTAGAAGTACGAGAACGCAACGAGAAGCACAAGGTAAATTACGATATAGGTCCACGTATCCGCCTCAAAGAACTTATCCACGACAAGACCGAATCCGGACTCCCTTGACCAACCGGCGCTGTTTTCAAACATCGCGTAGATGGTGGCGGGGACGGAGATGATCGAGCTTGCGAAGATGATAGGCATAACGCCCGTCATATTCATCTTGATCGGCAGGTTGGTTCCCTGACCGCCGTACATCTTCCTTCCGACGACGCGCTTTGCGTACTGGATCGGGATCCTGCGCTCACTGTTGGTGAACCAGACCGAAAGGATGACAAGTCCGACGATACATACGAAGTAAACGAGCGCCCAGATGAATCCGACGGTATCGAATGCCTTCAGATCGGAATCCGAGGTACCGTTGAAGAAGTTGCTGAGCGACGGGAACGCCCACGTAAGAAGCGTGGTACCCATGCTGGGAAGACGCGAGATGATGTTAGCGAAGAGCATCATCGAGATACCGTTTCCGATACCGTGATCGTCCACCTTCTCGCAGAGCCACATAATGATGGAAGCTCCGGCGCAGAAGCAGAATATGATGACCATATAGACGAACCACTGGGGCGTTACATCCTCATCGTAGTTCAACCAACCGTTGCTGTTGAGCAGCGAGGTATAGCCGAACGCGGTGATCGCGGCAAGCGCGATAGAAACGTAACGGGTGATCGCCTCGATCTTCTTTCTGCCCTTCTCCTCCTTCGACATCTTCTCAAGCGGAGGGATGGCGATGGCGAGGAGCTGCATAACGATCTGCGCGGTGATATAGGGGTTTACCGAGAGTGCGAACAGCGTCGCCTGCGACAGTGCACCGCCCGAGAGAACGCTCATAAATCCGAGAACCGTTCCTCCGTACTGGCTGTCGAAGGCTGATACGATGTCACTGCTTACAAATGGTACGGGAATTGAAGCGCCTAAGCGGAAAATGATCAGTATAAGAAGGGTGAACAGGATCTTCTTGCGAATATCCGGAACCTTCCATGCATTCTTAAGCGTCTTAAACATCTCATACCACCTCGGTCTTTCCACCTGCTGCTTCTATCTTTTCCTTTGCGGTAGCTGAAAAGACGGTTGCTTTGACGGTGAGCTTCTTTGTGATCTCGCCGCCGCCAAGCACTTTAAGTCCGTCAAGCTCTTTTCTGACGATCTTCTTTGCGAGGAGGGCATCAAGGTCCACGACCGAGCCATCCTCAAATACATTGAGTGCATCGACGTTGACGATAACGTAATTGGTAGCCCATTTGTTGTTGAAGCCGCGCTTCGGAAGCTGTCTGTAGATCGGGAACTGACCGCCCTCAAATCCGGGACGAACGTTGCCCGAACGAGCCTTCTGACCCTTGTGTCCCTTACCGGCGGTCTTGCCGTTGCCGGATGCGGGGCCGCGACCGACTCTGAAGGATTTCTTTGACGAGCCGACAGCGGGGCTGAGCTCATGAAGTTTCATTTCTTTCATTGTTTCCGTCCTCCTCATACATTCTCGACCTTGACGAGGTGCGAAAGAACCTTGACCTTCCCGGCGAGGACAGCGTCGTCGGCAAGCGTAATGCTGTCGCCGATCTTTCTGAGACCGAGGGAAGCTGCAGTTGCCTTCTGATTGGGCTTGCAGGCGATAAGGCTTTTAATAAGTGTAACTTTCTTCATTCCGACGCCTCCTATTAACCCTTAACCTGTTCGACGCTGATCTCGCGAGCCGCGGCGACCTCTTCAGCCGTGCGGAGCTGCTTCAGACCCTCGATCGTTGCCTTTACGACGTTGGTCGGGTTATTGGTGCGCAGGCACTTCGCGCGGATGTTCTTGATACCCGCAAGCTGAAGGATCTTTCTCACCTTATCACCGGCGATGATACCGGTACCGGGGGCAGCCGGCTTAAGCAGGAC
This sequence comes from uncultured Lachnospiraceae bacterium, assembly GCA_964461635.1. Taxonomy (GTDB): domain Bacteria; phylum Bacillota; class Clostridia; order Oscillospirales; family CAG-272; genus RGIG3994. The sequence continues at coordinate 33,335 of CAYWVC010000006.1, read as the reverse complement.
CTTGCCCGCTCCGTAAACGCCGATGACCTCGTGGGGGATGGTAGTTCCCTTCAGGGAGACGGTTATCATATTTTTCTTAGCATCCTCGATACCCTTGCGAATAGCTTCGGGGACCTCAGCTGCTTTTCCGAGTCCGACACCGATATGTCCGTTCTCATCGCCAACCACCATAATAGCGGCAAATCTGGCGATACGACCACCTTTAACGGTCTTGGAAACACGGTTCAGGGCAACCATATCTTCTTTGAGATCAAGGGTTGCCGGATCTAATTTGTTAGCCATGTTTTAACTCCTTAATTTGTTCAATTGTGTTGAACAGAGTGCAAACCGGGAAGCTTAGAACTTCAGGCCGCCCTCGCGGGCACCGTCAGCGAGCTCCGACACTCGTCCGTGATAGAGATAGCCGCCTCTGTCGAAAACGACTTCGGTGATTCCCTTTGCTTTTGCTCTTTCGGCGATGGTTGCGCCGATCTTCTTTGCGGCTGCCTTGTTGCTGCCGATGCCTTCAAAGTCCTTTTCCAGCGTCGAAGCGGAAGCCAGCGTAATTCCCTTATCATCGTCAATGATCTGGGCGCTGATGTTCGCGTTTGAACGGTATACGCACAGACGCGGGCACTCTGCGGTTCCCGAGATCTTTGCTCTGACTCTTGCGTGTCTCTTCAGACGTGCGCGATTAGAATCTTTTCTTGATATCATCTGTTTCCACTCCTTTCATTATTTGCCCTTGCCGCCGGCCTTACCAGCCTTATGGCGTACACGCTCACCGGTGTATCTGACACCCTTGCCGTGGTACGGCTCGGGCGGTCTCTTCGAACGGACGGTAGCTGCCATCTGTCCGACTGCCTGCTTGTCGATACCCTTGATAACGATCGTGTTGGGGGTCGGGACCTCGAACTTGATGCCCTCGGGCTCGGTGATGTTGATCACGTGGCTGTATCCGAGGTTGAGGGTGAGGGTCTTGCCCTGCATTGCGGCTCTGTAACCGACGCCGATGATCTCCAGCTGCTTGGAGTAGCCCTGAGTTACACCGACGACCATATTGTTAAGAAGCGCACGGGTAAGACCGTGAAGGCTCCTGTCTTCCTTCTCGTCGGAGGGACGTGCGACGGTAATGACGTCGCCCTCCTGCGTCAGGATCATTCTGGGGCAAAGCGCCTCGGTAAGAGTTCCGAGCGGGCCCTTTACGGTGACGACGTTGTTATCGGCAACCGTAACGGTAACGCCTGCGGGAACGTGAATGGGCATTCTTCCGATTCTTGACATATCCGTGCCCTCCTTACCAGACGAAGGCAAGGACTTCGCCGCCGATCTTGTTGGCGCGAGCCTGCTTATCCGTCATAAGACCCTTGGAGGTCGAAACGATCGCGATACCGAGACCGCTCATTACCTTGGGCATATCCTCGTAGCCGGCGTAGATACGCAGACCGGGCTTGGAGACTCTCTTAAGCCCACGAAGGACCTTCTGCTTGTTCGCTCCGTATTTAAGGGTAACACGGATCGTTCCCTGCTTGCCGTCGTCGATGACCTGGTAGCCCTTAATATAACCCTCGTTCAAGAGGATGTCGGCGATCGACTTCTTCATGTTGGATGCCGGAATATCCACGGTCGCGTGCTTCGCATCGTTAGCGTTGCGAATACGCGTGAGCATATCGGCAATAACGTCTGACATTTGCATTTTAATTTCCTCCTTAATGCAAGTTTAAATTCTTGCCTGCCGCGTAGCGCGGCGGCGTACCGGTGGTAAAATCCAACTTATTAAGATTAATTTCCTGCCGGTAGTGGAGTTTCGGTAAACTTAAATTACCAGCTTGCCTTCTTTACGCCGGGGATCTGACCCTTGTAAGCAAGCTCGCGGAAGCAGATACGGCAGATGCCGTATTTGCGGAGGTACGCATGGGGTCTGCCGCAGATCTTGCAACGGTTGTACTCTCTGGTGGAGTACTTCTGTGCCTTCTGCTGTTTCAGAATCATTGATTTCTTTGCCATTGCTGCATCCTCCCTTAGTTCTTCGCAAACGGTGCACCCATCAGAGTAAGCATATAACGTGCTTCCTCGTCGGTCTGTGCAGTCGTTACGAAGGCTATATCCATACCGCGGATCTTCTCAACCTTGTCATATTCGATCTCGGGGAATATGAGCTGTTCCTTAAGGCCGAGAGAATAGTTGCCTCTGCCGTCGAAGGCGTTGGGGTTGATACCCTTGAAGTCACGTACGCGGGGCAGTGCGAAGTTGAAGAGTCTGTCAACGAACTCGTACATAATATCGCCGCGAAGAGTGACCTTTGCACCGATCTTCATACCGGCGCGGAGCTTGAAGTTTGCAACCGACTTACGGGCGTAGGTCGGGACAGCCTTCTGACCCGTGATCGCGGTAAGATCGGCGATAACGTTGTCGATGACCTTAGAGTTATCCTTGGCATCGCTCGTACCAACGTTGATAACGATCTTATCGAGCTTCGGGATCTGCATCGTGCTCTTGTACTCAAACTTCTTCATAAGAGCGGGAGCGATCTCGGACTTATACAGTTCTTTAATATTAGCCATAACCGTTCACCCTCCTCAAAGCTTGCTTCCGCAAACCGCGCAAACGCGAGTTACCACGCGCTGCTGTTTGCCGTTCTTGTCGGTCTTGTAGGTAACGACCTTCTTAACTCTGGTGCCCTTGCCGTTGTTCTTGCACTTTGCATTGGTGCAAACGAGAGCGACCTTAGAGGCATATATCGCGCCCTCGGCGTCGATAATACCGCTCTCATCGTTCTGGTTGCGAGCCTTTACGTGCTTGTGGATGATGTTTACACCCTCAACGATAACCTTGCCTTCCTCGGGGGAGGTCGCGATGACCTTGCCCTTCACGCCCTTATCGTCGCCGGAGAGCACGATGACCGTATCGTCCTTTTTGACATTCAGCTTTGCCATCTTGCCGTCCTCCTTACAGTACTTCGGGAGCGAGCGAGAGGATCTTTATAAAGTTCTTCTCACGGAGCTCTCTTGCGACCGGCCCAAAGATACGGGTGCCGCGGGGGGTGTTATCTTCCTTCAATATAACGGCGGAGTTCTCATCGAACTTGATGTAGGAACCGTCCGCACGTCTTACGCCGTGAACGCTTCTGACGATAACGGCTTTGACCACGTCGCCCTTCTTAACCATTCCGCCGGGAGCAGCCTTCTTGACGCTGGCAACGACGATATCGCCGATATTGGCGTATCTGCGAGCCGTACCGCCAAGAACGCGGATGCAGAGCAACTCCTTAGCGCCGGTGTTATCGGCAACTGTCATCCTTGATTCTTGCTGTATCACTTTTGATATCCTCCTGATTCAATACGATTTGCGACGTATTCGCCAATCATTTGGCTTTTTCGATGATGGAAACGACGCGCCATCTCTTCGTCTTCGAAAGGGGGCGGGTCTCCATAATCGAAACCTTATCGCCTATGCCGCACTCGTTGTTTTCGTCGTGGGCATGGACCTTAAGGGTACGTTTAATGATCTTACCGTAGATCGGATGCTTTACGTTATCCTTGATGGAGATAACGACGGTCTTATCCATCTTGTCGCTTACGACGTAACCGACTCTGGACTTTCTGAGGTTTCTTTCTTCACTCATTGTCTTATCCTCCTATCAGGCGTTCTTCTCGCGAAGGACGGTCATAACGCGAGCGATGTCGTGCTTGACGTCGTTGATCCTGTGCGGATTGTCAAGCTGATTGATTGCGTGCTGAAAACGGAGGTTGAAAAGCTCGCCCTTCAGCTCCTTGAGCTTAGCATTAAGCTGCTTCTCATCCATTTTTCTCATTTCTTCTGCTCTCATGGTTTAGCCCTCCGCTTTAGTTTTCGAACTGGGCGTACCCACGATGAACTTGGTCTTTATCGGAAGCTTATGTCCGGCGAGACGCATAGCCTCGCGAGCATCGGCCTCCGCGACTCCGTCCATCTCGAAGAGTACGCGACCCGGCTTGACGACCGCCACCCAATACTCGGGCGAACCCTTACCGGAACCCATTCGAGTTTCGGCGGGCTTTTCGGTGATCGGCTTATCGGGGAACACCTTGATCCAGACGTTACCGCCACGGCGGATATATCTGGTCATTGCTATACGGGCTGCCTCGATCTGCTGGCTGGTGATCCAAGCCGGCTCGACCGCGACGAGTCCGAACTGTCCGTAGGCAAGCGTATTGCCGCGGGACGCTTTTCCTTTAAGTCTGCCACGCTGCACGCGGCGGTACTTAACTCTCTTAGGCATTAACATCTTTGTTGCCTCCCTCCGCCGGTGTTTTTTCAGCGCGCGGCTGCTGCGCGGATGCCGGGCGAGCTATACGGTTTCCGCCCTTGTATTCCGGCTTTTCAAATCTGCCGCCTCTGCGATCGCCCTGTCTGCGGTCACCCTGCGGTCTGCGGTCGCCCTGTCTGCGGTCGCCGTCTCTGCGATCTCTGCGATCGCCCTGAGGTCTGCGATTGCCGCGGTTATCGGGGCGAGCTTCACGCGGTCTGTTGACCTCGTTCAGGACCTCGCCGTTGTAGATCCAAACCTTAATACCGATTCTGCCGTAGGTCGTTGCGGCCTCCCAGAAGCCGTAGTCGATGTCGGCACGAAGGGTCTGAAGCGGAATAGTGCCCTCGTGATAGTGCTCGGTGCGAGCGATCTCGGCGCCGCCGAGACGTCCGCCGCAGGAAATCTTGATTCCCTTAGCACCCTGACGCATAGTGTTTCTGATCGCCATCTTCATCGCGCGACGGAATGCAACTCTCTTCTCAAGCTGAGAAGCGATGTTCTCCGCCACGAGCTGAGCGCACAGATCGGGCTGTCTGATCTCAACGACGTTGAGCGAAACGGGCATACCGACCATCTTCTCGATGGCGTTCTTGTACTTTTCGATCTCAGAACCGGATCTGCCGATAACGATACCCGGCTTAGCACAGTGGATGAAGACTCTTACGCGGTGCGAATCGCGCTCGATCTCGATCTTTGCGACGCCCGCGTCACGGTTCTTCTCCTTGTCCTTCTCATGATCCTTCTTGAGCTCGGACTTAAGGTATTTTCTGATATTGTAGTCTGATACGATAGTATCGCCGATGAGCTCGTCCTTGACGAACCATCTCGAATCCCAGTTTTTGATCACGCCGACGCGGAGGCCATGCGGATTAACTTTCTGTCCCATCTTTCGACCTTCCTCCTTATGCTCTTTCCTTGAGAACGATAGTCACGTGACTGGTTCTCTTAAGGATTCTGTCAGCGCTTCCCTTAGCTCTCGGCATAATTCTCTTCAGAGTCGGACCGGGGCAAACGAAGCACTCGGAAACGTAAAGCTTGTCGCTATCCATATGGAAGTTCGCCTCTGCGTTTGCCGCCGCGCTGTTAAGCAGCTTTACGAGATACTCGGACGCGCCCTTCGGGGTGTTGAGGAGTATCGCTCTTGCCACTTTTACGTCTTTACCTCTGATGAGGTCGAGAACGATCTTTACCTTGCGGGGAGAGATTCTCGCATACTTAAGTTTTGCTATTGCCTGCTGTTCTGCCATCTGAATCAACCTCCCTCATTATTTATCGGTGTTCGAGGTCTTCGATCCCGAATGACCCTTGAACAGCCGAGTCGGCGCAAATTCGCCGAGCTTGTGACCAACCATATCCTCGGTGACGTACACCGGAATGTGCTTTCTGCCGTCGTGTACCGCGATCGTGTGACCGACGAATTCCGGGAATATCGTTGAGGCACGAGACCAGGTCTTTATGACCTTCTTCTCGTTCTTCTCGTTCATGGCGCAGATCCTGTCATAGAGCTTCTTTTCCACGAACGGTGCTTTCTTAAGACTTCTGCTCATCTATATTCCCTCCTTATCTTGCATTTCTGCGCTTGACGATGAACTTGTCGGTGCGAGCCTTCTTGTTTCTCGTCTTATATCCAAGCGCGGGCTTGCCCCACGGGGTGAGCGGTCCGGGATGTCCGACAGGGGACTTTCCTTCACCGCCGCCGTGCGGGTGGTCGCACGGGTTCATAACAGAACCGCGGACCGTCGGGCGGATACCCTTATGACGGGTCTTACCGGCTTTACCGACCTTAACGGTGTCGTGCTCGATGTTTCCGACCTGACCGATAGTTGCCTTGCAGTTCAGGCGAATGATCCTGACCTCACCGGAGGGGAGGCGGACCTGAGCCTGACCGTTTTCCTTAGCGATAAGCTGAGCGAAAACGCCGGCGGAACGAACGAGCTGAGCACCCTTTCCGGGGTAAAGCTCAATGTTGTGGATAAGAGTACCGACCGGGATATTCGCGATCGGGAGAGTGTTACCCGGCTTGATGTCGGCGGTCTCACCGGCATAAAGGACGGTACCGTCGGTCACGCCGAGAGGAGCGATGATATAGCTCTTGTCGCCGGCTTCGTTCTGAAGCAGGGCAATATAAGCGGAGCGGTTAGGATCGTACTCAACGCCGATAACGGTATTGGGCGTCTCGTCCGCGCGCTTGAAGTCAATGATTCTGTACTTGACCTTGTTACCGCCGCCGCGATGACGAACGGTGATCTTTCCGTAGCTGTTGCGGCCCGCGTTATGCTTCTTAACGGTAACGAGGCTGCGCTCGGGGGTAAACTTGGTAATTTCCTCAAACGACGGAACCGTCATATTTCTTCTGGCGGGTGTCGTTGCTTTATACTTGATCGTAGGCATCTCTTTTTCCTCCTACCGTCAATTGAGACCTTCGAAGAACTCGATGGTCTTGGATTCGGGCTTCAGAGTTACGATAGCCTTTTTCCACTCTGCGGTGTAGCCGCTGTGATAACCGAGTCTCTTGGGTTTTCTCTTCATATTGATCGTGTGAACGTTCGCGACGTCTACCTTGAAAAGCTCTTCGACGGCTTTAGCGATCTCGGGCTTGGTTGCGTCGGTATGGACTCTGAAAACGTATTTCTTGTGCTGGAGCATATCCATGCTCTCCTCCGAGATAACCGGAGCGAGAATGATATCTTCTGACATTTTCATTACGCATATACCTCCTCAAGTTTTTCGACCGCTTCCTTGGTCACCACAAACTTGTCGGCATTGAGAATGTCGTACACGTTGATGGTATTGTAGAGCGAAGTCTTGACGCCCACGATGTTCGCGAAGCTCGCGACGACCATCTTGTTGGCATCGGGAAGGACAACGAGTGCCTTCTTGTCAGCGCCGACCGCGTTAAGCATATTGACCATAGTCTTCGTGCTGTAGCTTTCGGTCTTGATCTCGTCGACCACGATAAGATTGCCGGCGGCAGCCTTTGCGGACAGCGCGCTGTAAAGAGCAACTCTCTTGGCCTTCTTGTTCAGATCGGTGCGATAGCTCCTCGGCTTAGGTCCGAGTGCCACACCGCCGTGAGTCCACTGCGGAGAACGGGTCGAGCCCTGACGCGCACGGCCAGTGCCCTTCTGTCTCCACGGCTTCTTTCCGCCACCCGAGACCTCGGTGCGGGTAAGGGTCGACTGCGTTCCCTGTCTCTGATTGAGAAGGTACGCACGTGTCGCAGCGTGAAGGACAGCTTCGTTGATGTCTGCGGCAAAGATCTTGTCGTTCAGCTCGATGGAGCCGACCTCTTCGCCCTTCATATTAACTACTTTTACAGTTGCCATTTCTGTTCCTCCTTGCCGCTTATGCCTTGACCGAGTCACGGATCACGACGATACCGCCGCGAGCACCCGGAATGGCGCCCTTAACGGCGATAAGGTTGTTTTCCTTATCGATCTTAACAACGTTGAGATTGAGAACGGTCACCTGCTCGTTACCGTACTGACCCGCCATCTTCTTGTTCTTGTAAACGCGAGAAGGAGTCGAGTTAGCACCCATAGAACCGACCTCTCTGTGGATAGGTCCGACGCCGTGCGTTGCGCAGAGCGTGTGATGGTTCCAACGCTTGACCGCTCCGGTATATCCGCGGCCCTTGGTGATGCCCGTTACGTCGACCTTATCGCCCGCGGCGAAGAGATCGGCGGTCACAGCCGCTCCGACGGTGTATCCGGAGCAGTCGTCAAGACGGAATTCCTTGAGGTACTTCTTAGCGGCAACGCCTGCCTTCTCGAAGTGTCCCTTTTCCGCTTTGGTCAGATGCTTTTCCTTAACATCCGAAAATCCGAGCTGCACGGCGTCATAGCCGTCGTTCTCGGTCGTTTTGATCTGTGCGACAACGCACGGACCGGCTTCGATAACCGTTACCGGGATGACGTTTCCGACTTCGTCGAAGATCTGAGTCATACCGATCTTTTTACCGATAATGCCTTTTTTCATTTTTCCTCCTGTGGTTATTGGTTGACGTTATTTGAATTTCCCTTGCGGGATAGCGCCAACTTGACCGACAGTGCGCATACGCGCTCTGTTAGTGCTTGCTTGCCTCTGTCGATACCGATCGCTTGATGAAAAGTTCCGATCCGCGATCAGAGCTTTATATCGATTTCGACTCCGGCGGGAAGTTCAACGTTCATCAGCGCGTCAACGCATTTCTGCGACGGTTTGATGATGTCGATCAGTCTCTTGTGAGTTCTGAGCTCGAACTGTTCGCGAGAATCCTTGTACTTGTGAACGGCACGAAGGATCGTGATGATCTCCTTGTCGGTCGGAAGCGGAACGGGGCCCGAAACGGTTGCGCCGTTTCTCTTGGCAACGTCCACGATCTTCTCGCAAGCAGTGTCGATGAGAGTGTGGTCATAGCTCTTCAGCCTGACTCTGATCTTCTCTTTTACTGCCATCTTTCTTTGCCTCCTTTTTGAATTTGCCTGTCCGCGCCCGCCCGCACAATAATTAATGAAGCGCGGCGCGATCTGCGTCTTTCGAAAATGGGGCGTACTACTTGAACACGGCTCCGCGCGTTTCTTCGGTTTCCCCGCAAAATACCGGCATTCTTCTCCTATCAGCATCTAAGGAAGAATTCCGGGATCCGAGGACCTTAAAAAACCGTCGGAAAGCTCCGCATCCGGTCATACACTCGCCCGTTTATCGGACATACTCCGCGGAAGTTACCGGTCAAGGGCGTCCCCTTCACCGCAATCTCCCGTTTCATCGCACATCAAGCTTTTCAATTATATCACACATTTCCTTTTTTTTCAACACTATGTCGACTGTCGTTTCGGAGATTTTAAGCTTTTTTTGCGCCTTGCTTTTGTGAATTTTATACAATATTCAAAAGCGCACGTTTCGGTAACCGCCGAATGCGTATTTTTCTGTCGCACGGGCAGTTGGTTACATTTAATTCACAATTGCGTGCTATACTGTAATATATGGAAGATTTTTTGATCGGAAGGAAGACGTTGATATGACAAAGCTTTCGAAAAAGCTGAAGATCTGCTATTTCTCAATGCTCGCGCTGTGCGTGATAGCCGCAGTCCTCGGCGCGATCGCAATATGTATCTCCTACGACGGGAGCAAAGGGTACTTTGACAGCTCGGCGGTGTCGGTTGCATTCAAGACCGTCGTTGCCATAGCATCGCTTGCCGCCTTCGCTCCGCTGTTCGTTTTTCCGAAAGGCGAGCTCAGCGGCGCGTCACCCGCCACGGCTCCGGTTCTCTTCCCGTCGGTATATCTGGCGGTCGCGTTTCTTGTAACCTCCGCCATCGCATTCTTGAGCCTCTGCCGCATCGACCTCGGAATCTTTACGGTGTATATCAGCTCGTTTGACAGCTCGTTGCCGATGCTCCTGCTCATAGCCGCAGTTGCGTTGCTCTCTCTTGCCGCCGCCGCGTATTTCGTGTTGAACTTTTTCGCCGCCGACCGCGAGCAGAAGCGCAACGAATATCACGCGCTCGTCGGCTTTGCCCTGCTCTTGGAGCTCGTCGCCTTAATCGCGCTGTCCTATTTTGACACCACGGTATCTATGAACGCAACGGGCAAGCTGATGTTCAGCTATTCTATGATAGCGTTTATGCTTTTCATCCTGTCGGAGCTCCGAGGTCTGCTCGATATCTCAAAGCCGAGGCTCTATCTCTCCGTCGGGTTTCTGACGATGATAACCTCCTGCGCTTCCTCAATACCGTGGCTTGTGGGCTTAGTCGCCGGTACGGTCGCGGGTCCGCTGTATCCTACCTATTTATTATATAACCTCATTTCGCTCGGCACATTTGCCTACTCTTCGGTCAGAATCTTCGTTTTCGTAAGCGCCCGCGATCTTGCAGAACGTATGGATCAATACGCCTCGTCGGAATACGTCTCTTTGGATAACGATTCGGAGGGCGAAGAAGCCGAAGCCCCCGATAAGGAAGGGGACCGCGATGACTGAGAGAAGCAAGCGTATACGCTGGACCCACACGAGGATCGCCTCCGGCAGCTTTCCCAACGAGTGCAGGATCGCCGAAAAATTCGGCATCTCCGAGCGTCAGGCGCGACGCGATATTGCTTATATGCGGGAAAAGCTCGGAGCACCGATCGAATACGATTATGCCGCCAAGGGCTTTCGCTACACAGCCCCGTTCGAGCTCCCCGCCTCGGTGACCGAAAGCAACGACGACGAATACGTCGGGCTTGCCGCCAAGCTCCGCCCCGGCGTCACCGAATCCATAGGCGGCGAGGTTCAGCTCCAAATCCCCTATATGGCGGAGATCGAGACGCGGGATAAGCTCGCCTTGTTAGAGCTCAAAAGCTTCATCACCTCGTCGTCGCCCAAAAAGCACCGCTACGTGTGCGAATTCCACAGCGTTGACCTGTTTCTCGGCATAGTTATGACGCTCAACGCGGAGATAAGGATCGTATCCCCCGATTGGATACGCGAGCGTGCTTTATCCTCGGCAGAAAAGATAATTCGCGCAAATAGCTGAAAAATGCGAAAAAGCCCTTGACAAGGGGGCTTTTTTGTGTTATAATCCCCCTGTTATCCAAAGACAGCAGGTTCCCGTAAAAGCATCCGCTTCCCTGCCGAGGATTGATTTATAGCTTAACAGTCGGTTATTGATCTTTCTTCGGTGGCGTGTGCCAAGCGGGAGAAAGATTTTTTATTTTCCAATGGGAGGTAATCAATATGCCCAGCAAAGCAATACTTGAGCAGAAACAGCAGGTAGTTGCTGACCTCGCCGAACAGATCAAGAACTCGGTCGCCGGCGTCCTGGTACAGTATCAGGGCATCACGGTCGAGGACGACACCCAGATGCGCAAAGCCCTGCGCGAAGCCGGAGTAAGCTATACCGTTCAGAAGAACACGCTCACCGGCCGCGCTTGCGAGATAGCCGGCTTCGGCGACCTCAAGCCCTACCTTAACGGTATGACTGCGATCGCCGTCAGTGAGAAGGATGAAATAGCCGCCGCAAAGGTTCTGAAGAAGTACGACGACAAGGTCGAGTCCTTCAAGATCCTCGCCGGTTACGTCGACGGCAAGGTCGTTGACGCCAACACCGTTCTCCAGCTCGCCGATGTCCCGTCCAAGGAAGTCCTCATCGGAAAGTTCCTCGGAAGCATCAAATCGCCCGTTTACAAGCTCGCGTACGCTCTTCAGGCGGTCGCGGACAAGAACGGCGAAGCCGCACCCGAAGCCACTGCCGAGGCTGCCGCTCCTGCGGAAGCCTGATCTGACGGCATAATCAAGTAAAAATTTCACTTAATATTTTGGAGGTAATTTACCATGGCATCCGAAAAGATCAATGCACTTGTTGAAGAAATTAAAGGTCTTACCATTCTTGAGCTGAACGAGCTCGTAAAGGCCGTAGAGGAAGAGTTCGGCGTATCCGCCGCCGCTCCCGTAGGCGTAGTCGCTGCCGCAGGCGCAGCTCCCGCCGCCGAGGAGAAGACCGAGTTTGACGTAGTCCTTGCCGGCTTCGGCTCTAACAAGCTCGCCGTTATCAAGGTCGTACGTGAGATCACCGGTCTCGGACTTAAGGACGCGAAGGACCTCGTCGAGGGCGCGCCCAAGACCATCAAGGAAGGCTGCTCCAAGGCTGATGCCGAGGCTCTCAAGAAACAGCTTGAGGACGCCGGCGCAACCGTCGAGGTTAAGTAAGCTGCCGCAAGGCAAAAAAGAAAAAGACTGTACAAAAAGCGGATGTCCTCGGACATCCGCTTTTTGTTTGTTCTCGGGCTCATTTACCGTTGAAATATATGATCTCATCCGGAAAGTACAATCCGAACTTCTCCCTCGCGACCTTTTCAATGTACGCGTCGTCGATCGGCGACGAAAGGCGGTATTTCAGCTCATCCACCCTGCCCTGAAGCTCCTCGCGCTCAAGTGCCAGACGGGCAGCCTCCTGTCGCTTCTGATTGTATTTCATAAGGTTAACGCACGATATCACCAATGCCGCGGCGAGAAGAAGGACCGTCATCCATATCATCACCCGTTTTTTGCTTTTTGCGCCTTCCTCCATTTCGTACTTCCTCCGAAACCTTAATTTTTATATTCAGCAGTCCGGTGCGATCCGCACGTCGGACAGTATCGTATTCCTTCTTCATATATCGCCGCACCCGACGCAAAAAGCACGCGTGGGCAATCCTACGGTTCACCCTTTTGCACAGCCGGACCGCAGGAGTCACCGTGAAAAACACGGCGTAAGCGACCGTGCATCGCAGAGCGAAGAAAACGAGCTCTGCAAGTGCCAAAACGCCCCGTCTCGGTGCCATACGGTAAAGGCAAATGCCTGAGATGAGGAAGATCGGGACCCCAAATCTGAAAACCCCGTCCCCAAAGCAATAGACCGCAAGAGCAGTTGCCGCTCCGGACAGCGCGAAAAAGACCGTATCGTGCAGAAACAGGGCAAAGCCCGTTAACGCCCCGACACGCCGCCCGGAAAATGGCGGACCGAGCTTGCCGATCAACGGCAGTGACTTGGCATACAGGCGAGCCCTCAGCTCGGCGGAAAACACCCTGCCGCAAAGAGCCGGCATTATCGCGGTAAGATCGTACGCCACCGCCAAGCAAAAGCCAAGCGCCAACGACACAAGGTAGAGCACGAATATTGCGGTCTGCGAAACGTCTATCACTTGAACAACCTGCCGAAAAGACCTTTACGTTCCCCGGACGGGTTATCGGAATAGACTGCGGACGTAACGTTTCCGACGACGGAAACGCGCCCGCATTTGGTATCAAGTGCCGATACCTTAAGTCCCTCGCCGTCGATCGTAAGCTCACCGCACACCGTGTCAAGCGCCACCGACCGATCGTCAAAGCTCAACACCTCTTTTACCCCGCTGACCTTCAGCTCCCGCCTGCCCGTAAGCACGAGCTCATGGGGCACATCGGTGCCCCGCTTCGTCTCATCCATATCATCACCCCCGAATAATCATTCATCAAATACTTATTCGGATGGCAAAGTTATTATTCTATTATCTCGTACATTTCCGCGGCGGCATCCTTGCGCACCGTCTCGCGCACGTCGGTCACGCGCAGTCGCAGCGTTCGTTGACCGAAGGTGACCTCAACGGCATCCCCGGGCTTGACCTCGTAGGACGCACGCGCTATCTTGCCGTTCACGCTTACGTGTCCGGCATCGCACGCCTCGTTCGCCACCGTGCGCCGCTTGATGATACGTGACACCTTCAAATATTTATCAAGTCGCATAACAGCCTCTTTTATGAAAACTCGGGCTGAGCCTTATCGGCACAGCCCGGGCACGATGACTTATTTTACGGAATCCTTAAGAGCCTTACCTGCCGAGAAAGCGGGATACTTAGACGCCGCAATTTTGATCTGCTCGCCGGTCTGGGGATTTCTGCCGGTGCGCTCGCCGCGGGTCTTGGTCTCAAAGGTGCCGAAGCCGATAAGCTGTACCTTATCATTTGCCTTCAGTGCATCGGTGATAGCCGCAAACGTCGCGTTGACAGCGTTCTCCGCATCCTTCTTCTTAAGTCCGGTGCTCGCGGCAACCGCTTCAATAAGCTGTGTCTTGTTCATAGATCGTAATTCCTTTCATTTTATTAAAATCTCTGACTATATAATACCATCATTCAATGAAAATTTCAAGTAGAATATAAGCATTTTTACTGTTTTTTTTGCATTTTCAGCTTGTTTTTTTCCCAAATTGCATCCATTTCGGCGGTGCTGACCCCGTTGGGGCTCTTGCCCTCCGCCAGCAACTCGTTCTCAATGAGCTCAAACCGGGAAATAAACTTGTCGGTAGCATCCGACAACGCGCGCTCGGGCTTCACGCCGAGCTTGCGGCAAAGAGTCGTTGCGGTAAGCAGTAGATCGCCCGCCTCCTCGTGTATTCTGCCGTGATCTCCCTCGGCGACCGCGGCACGGAGCTCCTCCTTCTCCTCGTCAAGCTTCGAGAACACCGACTCCGCATCCGGGAAATCGAAGCAGGAGGCTTTCTTCCCCACCTTCTCCGCTCTCATCAGTGCCGGATACTGCTTCGGAACCGATTTGAGGACGGAGGTCACGGTGTTTCGGCTCTTCTCCTCCGATTTGATCTTCTCCCAATTACCGAGCACCTCGTCGGACGATCCGACCGTCACGTCGCCGAAAACGTGCGGATGACGGTGTATGAGCTTGCGGCATATGCCGTTTATCACGTCCCCCGCGTCAAAGCCGCCCTCACACTCCTCCTCAATGGCGGAGTGGAACACCACTTGAAGAAGCACGTCGCCGAGCTCCTCGCAAAGCAATTCGCGGTCGCCGTTGTCGATCGCCTCCACCGCCTCGTAGGTCTCCTCAATAAAGCTGTCGCGGATAGATCCGTGCGTTTGCTCGGCGTCCCACGGGCAGCCGCCGGGCGCGCGAAGGATCCTCATAATATCGGTAAGATCCTCAAAGCAATAGTTTTTCTTCTCCTTCAGTGCCTTGATTTTTTCTTCTCTTTCCATAGTGCTTCCTTCTTTTTTCAAAATTACATATTACGTCCCCGAGCCTTTCGCACCGTGGGATCAGCTTTATATCCTCTCCGCCGACCGCCCCGGTGTATAGCGAGGTTACAGCGTAAACGGTCACGTTAAAGGCAATTATCGGGATCACGGTATACGCCGATCTCCCAACGAAATGCTTAATCGCCCCGGCAAACAGTACCGTGGCTGTCCCCGCTGCAGCCGAGGCAAGCAACGGGCGACCGAAGACTCCGAACACCCCCGCCTTTCCGGTTCCCGACGTATATTTTTCAATGAAGTACAGATTTATCATAACGACGGTAAGGTCACAGAGAAGTGTGCTTATAGGTGCCCCGAATATGTTTATCTCCGGTCTTCCGACAAGCAAAAACTCCGTTCCTATCTTGACCGCAACGCCTACGGCGGTGGAAATTATAGGCTTGTGCGCCTTGCCGTATGCCTGAAGCGCCGCATTTGTGACCGTCATTACGCAAGAAAAAAAGATCGCGGGTGAAAGAACGGTCAACAGCGGAGCGGCTACCGTAACGGCGGAGGTCTGCGTGCGAAAGATCAGTGTAAGTATATCGTCGCCGAAGATCGCCAACCCAAACGAGGAAGGGATCGCCACTATCGCGCAAAGGCGCAGAGCCCCCGCCATAAGCTCACGTTCGCGTCTGCAATCCTGCCTTTGTGCCGCCTCGGTCAGCATCGGTGTCATCGAAAGCGCCACGGGAGTGACGAACGACGGAATAAGATTAAACATCGGGATCGCAAGGTTCCCGTAATCGGAATACATAAGATTAGCCGCGGCGGGGGCAAATCCCGCCGCCTGAAGCCGCCTTGAAACGAGCGCGGTATCAACGATCCCCGCAACGCTCATCACCGCCGCCCCAAGCGTTATGGGTGCCGATACGGTGGCAAGCTCGGCAACGACCCCTCGAACGGTAAGGGACTCTGCCCCGCCGTGTGCCAAGGAGTCACCCGACCTCGCCCGGATACGCCCTGCCGCAACTATCCTGCGCACTGCCAGATAGACCGTAGACAAGAAGCTCCCGGCGGTCAGACCCGCGATCGCAAATGCCGCCACCTGCTCGGTCGGCAGACCGTACGCAATCGCCGCGCGCGTAAAAGCAAGCCCGAGCACGAGCTTGCCCGAAGATTCGATCAGCTGTGACATTGCCGTCGGACGCATATCCTGCCGCCCTTGAAAATACCCCTTGATCGCACTGCCGGAAGCCACGAAGAGCAACGCCGGTGCGATCGAGCGTATACACGGCGCGGCATCGGGAATCCCAACGGAGATCGCCGCCGCATCCGCCGAAAAGTAAAGCCCGAGGGCGAGCAACGCCCCTATCAGCGAAAACAGTGTAAGGGATACGTGAAAAACCCTCTCCGCATCGCGGTCACGTCCGCGCGCAAGGCTCCGCGCAACAAGTATGGAGACCGCTACGGGCAGTCCCGACGTGGATACCGTAAACAGCAACGTATATATATGGTATGCCGCTAAAAAATACGCCATACCGTCCATACCGACGAGCTTTATCAGCGGTATCTTGTAAAACAGCCCGATCAGCTTGACCGCGGCGGTAGATACGGTAAGGACCGTAACACCGCCGAGGAAGCTGCTCTTCCCTTCGGTCCGGGACAAAAGTAACCACCCCTTATCGGAGATTTATCCTTTGCACGTCCCTTTTTATGTTTGATCTGACCTTTTCTATATCCAAAGTCTTGTATTCGCCGTTAAGATAAAGCACCCTGCCGTCTACCATCGTCATACGAACGTCGGATGAGGTCGCGCTGTACGCAACGGCGGACAGCGGATCATAGCACGGCACGTTGTGCGGCGTATCAAGATCAAGCAGTATCAGATCGGCTTTCTTGCCGACCTCAACGCTCCCGCAATCACCGCGTCCCTGCGCCGCCGCACCGTTCACGGTAGCCATAGTCAGCACATCGGCGGCACGGGCGAGCCTCGGGTCCCGACTTACGCCCTTATGTATCAGCGCGGCAAGCTGAAGCTCGCGAAGCATATCAAGTCTGTTGTTTGATGATGCGCCGTCGGTGCCGAGCGCTATATTCAACCCCGCACGGCTAAGGCTCTCAAGCGGCATAATACCGCTCCCTAACTTAAGATTGCTTGACGGGCAGTGCGCAACGCTCACTCCGTGCCGGGCAAGGATCCCGATATCACCGTCATTCACGTACACACAGTGCGCGGCGCACACGGGGAGATCAAGGATCCCGAGCGACTCAAACCACTCTGCGGGAGTCTTGCCGTAGCGCGCTGTGCATCCCTTGTGCTCCGATTCGGTCTCGGAGAGGTGGATCTGTATCCCCGCCCCAAGCTTTGCCGCGGCGTCGGCTATCCGCTCAACGGCAGACGGAACGTTCGTATATTCGGCGTGAACCGAAAGGTCCACGGTCACGCGCCCGTCACCGTAACCGTTATATTCGCGGTAAAGTGCCAACGACTCCGCAAGGCGACGGTCGTTCCCGGCGGTGGTATTACCGTCCGAGGAGTACCCGCGCGCAAGGTTAGCCTTAATACCCGTTTCGGCGACCGCGCGCGCCGTCGCGTCCATAAACATATACATATCGGAGAAGGACACCGTCCCCCCCGCAAGCATCTCGGCTATCGCGAGCATAGACGCATCGTATGCAACGTCGGCGTCCATACGGTCCTCCGCCGGGAATATCCGTTCAAAGAGCCATTCCTGAAGCGGAAGATCGTCCGCATATCCGCGCAAAAACGTCATAGCGCTGTGACAGTGCGTATTGTAGAAGCCCGGGATCAAAAGGCACCCGTGAGCCTCTATATATTCGTCCCCCTTTATCGGGGATGCCGATATCTTCTCTATCCGACCGTCCTTGACCGACACGAAGGCTTCTTGCCCGTCGATCAAGGTTGCATTTTTTATTACCGTCCTCATTGTCCTTTTCTCTTTATAAATTCATAATACAGCGATCCGTCCGGAATAAGATACGGATCAAAGGTAACGATCCCCTCCGTCTTCGAAAGCAAACGTTCGGCTGACGCACGGTACTCATTGTCCTTCGGGACACCCTCAAGCAGCGGTCGCAGATACCTTACCATCAGATTGATCTCGTACGGCATCACCGAATCTATCTTTATGTCGCAAGCATCGGAGTACGGAAGTATGTTCTCCTCCTCGTTTTGCCGCACCCCCTCCCAAAGGAAGAAGGTGTACTCCGGACTCGCTCCGCGGAAATTGTTATCTCGTACGATACGCCGGATCAGCCTTATCTCGTTGGGCTGAAATACGTTGCCGCCGACGTCGATCGCATCCCCGACGCAGATGAAGAGGCTCCGATGATCCACACGGTGGAGCAGAGCCGTTATCTCCGGATAGACCGCCTGTATACCCTCAAAGAGGAACATATCGTCATCGTCGGGATCTATCGTTTCAAATCCCGCACGGCATCCGGAAATAAAATCAAAGTGCGGCAGGTCGGCGGGCTCGCCCGCAAATATTCTATCAACGAACCTCTCGAATTCGGGCAGATCTATAGCCGCGACCGAATCAAGGTCGGGCTTTCCGTCCCTTCGCGGCAGTCTTTGCTTATCAAGGTAAAAATCGTCTATCGAAACGATATGTACCTTTTTACCTATACGCTCAAGCTCGGTGATCAGCTTTTTTGCCGCCGTGGTCTTTCCCGAGCAGGTGGGCCCCGAAAGGGAGAGTACCTTAAGCGAACGGTCCTCGCACGCCTCAGCCACCGCACGGTCAAGCCGAGCCTCAAAGCTGTCCTCGCATTCTTTTATAAAACGCTTTACCTCATCGACGTCTCCTATATTTTTTTTGCAATATTTCATAATTATAAACCGTAATACTCACGGTAAAACTCCCGATATTGGTCGCAGAGCTCCGCCGAGCGATCGTCGCTCAAATATTCATAGGGATATTTCTGATTAAACAGGCGACGGATCACCGGCTTTTCACCATCATCCGACGGATATTTTACCATCTTTGAAACAGCACCCGCGCCAACGGCGAAAATGCTGTGTATTTCCTCCATCATATAAATATTATACCGTCCCTCGGCTCCATCCAACGCAAAGCCGACGTTCTCGAAATTTCCGACGGTATTCTTCTGGCGGTACATATAGTAGGGCTTGTATCCCGCCTGCACCGCCTTGATCTGCGAATAGTCCACACATTTGCCCGAATCCCCCCCGCGAAGCGAATATACGTCGCTCCCGCGGCGCAGGATGTCGGAGGACTTCTTCACGCAGAAGGTGTGAACGGTCACGTTGTCGGGACGCAGCTGAAGGATCCTGTCATAGGTTGCCGAGAAGGTCTTGAAGCTATCGCCCGGCAGACCGATTATGAGGTCGGTATTGATATATTTTATGCCCGAGGCACGGGCAATATCATAAGCACGGAAAAATTCTTCGCTCGTATGCTCACGCCCGATATTGGCAAGCACCTCGTCACAAAGGCTTTGCGGATTGACGCAGACCCGATCCACCGTATATTCCTTTGCCACCGCAAACTTCTCTGCCGTTATCGTATCGGGGCGCCCCGATTCAAGCGTAAATTCCTCAAGTGCCGAAGTGTCCGTTCCCTCACATATGGCTGAGAGCACCCGTCGAAGCTGATCGGGCGTAAGGATCGTGGGTGTACCTCCGCCTATGTAAACGGTCTTGAGGTGCAAGCCCAGATCGTTTATCGTCCGCAAAGTGGCACGAATATCGTTGCAGATTCTCTCAACGTATTCGGGAATCAGCGACAGCAGACGCTTTGAGGTGTACGAAACGAAGGAGCAGTAGGCACACCTCGTCGGGCAGAACGGAATCGAAACGTACAGACTGCACCCGAGAGGGTCCGGGGTACCTATTATCGCCGCCTCGTTCAGCGCAACCTCGGTCGCGAGCGAAGCCTTCTTTGGTATCACAAAATATTCGGATGCCAAAAGCTTCTTGACCCTCGTCTTGCTGTACCCCTTGCGGAGCAGCTCGGTCGCCACCTTGGACGGTCTGACCCCGGTAAGCATCCCCCACGAAGGGCGATAACCGACAAGATCGCCCGCTGCGGCAATGACCGCCGCCCCCACCGCGACCTTAACCGTTCGCTCGGCGGGGAGCTCGGGCTTGTATTTTTCGGACCTCACCGCCTCGGTCATCTGACCGTCGCGGAAGAGCTCAACCCTTGCCGTTACCTCATCCCCATCGTCGGTGATATGCACGTTTATCGCAAGACCGTCGTCGTTTTCCTCACTGTCGGAGAACTTCACTCCCGGAAAAAACACCATACAAAGAGTCTGAACGTAATATTTATTAAGATTTCCCTCCACGTTGACCCTCATTGCCGTTTCCCCTTTCTCAGCACTAAGCTGTCCATCACTATTGTTACCGGACCGTCGTTGACAAGGCTGACCTTCATATCCGCGCCGAAAATCCCGGTCCCGACGTGCCCGAGCTCCGCCCCCACGAGCGAAACGAAATATTCGTAAAGTCTGTTCGCCTCATCGGGCTTTGCCGAACCGAAAAAGTCGGGACGGTTTCCGTGTGAATAATCGGCAAGCAGCGTAAACTGCGAGACGACGAGCATCTCGCCGCCGACGTCAAGCAACGACAGATTCATCTTGCCGTTGTCATCGCAAAAGATCCTGAGCTTCAGTATTTTTGCGGCGAGAAGGCGCGCGTCCTCCTCTGTATCCCCATCGGCTACGCCGAGAAGGACGAGCAATCCGCCGCCGCATTCGCCGACGGTCTCGCCGTCAACCGCGACCGACGCGCATTTTACCCTTTGAAGCACTGCTTTCATTATGAAAATCCCCGTTTTACGTCATCCACGTCACGAAGCGACCTGAGCCTCGAAACTATGGAATTGAAATGATCGATGTTTTTGCACCCCACCTTGAGGTTGATAAGCACACTGTTCTCGCCTTTTTTCTGAGAGTTGATCTGCAACAGCGCGACCCGCATCTCTGCCAGAGCAGCGGTAATATCCGCGATAAGCATAATTGAGTCGTACGCAGTTATAACGATCGTAGCCTCGTAAATATCCGAGGTATTCTGCTCGGCACGGTATTCCCATATGGCATCTACCCAACGGTCGGCGCTCTCGGGGTTATTGACCCCCGCAACGGCATTCGGGCAGTCCCTTTTGTGTATGGATATTCCGTAGCCCTTGGTGATAAAGCCCACGATGCTGTCCCCCGGCAACGGATTACAGCACTTCGCAAACTTAACGAGACAGCCTGCCTCGCCGTCGACGATAACTCCGCTGCCCTTCCCGGTCCGCGGTGCCTTCGCAAGCTGCACCTGCTCGACCTCGGTAATAACCGGGGGCTCGGGCGCGGGCTTGATAAGACGCTCGAATTCATCGTGAAGCTTTGATGCAAGCTTGGATATCGCCAAGCCGCCGTAGCCCAACGTATTATAAACGTCGTCAGCGGTATTGAAGCCCGAGCGTTTTCCGACGTTTTCGACTATCTCGTTGCGCTGTACCTCGGTATACGGCGTATTGTACCGGCGGAGCTCGCTGTCAACCGCCGACTTGCCGACGACGATATTATCGGCGCGCTTTTCCTTCTTGAACCACTGCCGTATCTTGGTCTTTGCCTCACTCGTCTGAACGATCTTCAGCCAATCGCGGCTCGGTCCCTTTGAAGCCGACGAGGTAAGTATCTCCACTATCTCGCCGTTTTGCGGAACGCGGTCGATCGGAACTATCATACCGTTGATCTTCGCGCCGATCATCTTGTTACCCACGGCAGAGTGTATCGCGTAGGCAAAATCTATGACCGTTGCACCGTGCGCAAGGGCAATAACGTCGCCCTTGGGAGTGAAAACGAAGGTCTCGTCGTGATATATGTCGCTCTTAAGTGCGCTCATAAATTCCTCGGGATCGCGGGTTCCGTCCTCGGTCTCAATGAGCCTTGCTATCCACTCAAGCTTTTTGTCTATGCTTTCGGCACCCTTCTCGCCCGATTTGTATTTCCAATGCGCCGCGATACCGTATTCGGCGATCTGATGCATCTCACGGGTTCTGATCTGCACCTCAAACGGTACGCCGTCCCGCCCGATGACCGTCGTATGAAGCGAACGGTACATATTCGGCTTTGGGGTCGAAATGTAATCCTTGAAGCGCCCCGGCATAGACTTGAACATCTCGTGTATAAGTCCCAGCACGGTATAACACTCAAGCTCGGTGCCGACGATCACGCGCAAGGCGTAAAAGTCGTATATCTCATCGAAGCTCTTGTTTTGCGTATACATCTTCTTGTAAACGCTGTATACCGACTTTATCCGCCCCTCAAGCACGAAGTCGATATTGTTTTCACGCAGGCTGGCATCGACTTGGTTGCGAATATGCTCGATAAAGTTCAGATTCTGACCGTATCTCTTCTCAATATCGTCCTTTACCTCGCCGTAGCCTATCGGATCAAGGTACATAAGCCCGAGATTCTCAAGCTCCTGCTTGACCTTTTGTATACCGAGCCTGTGAGCCAACGGCGCGTATACCTGCATAGTCTCAAGGGCTATTATCCGCCGCTTCGGGTCGGGCTTTGCGTCAAGGGTGCGCATATTGTGCAAGCGGTCGCAGAGCTTGATAAGTATGACCCTTATATCCTTCGACATAGCGAGCAGCATCTTGCGAAGGTTCTCGATATGCTCGTCCTCCCGATCGTCAACGGGAAGATTAACCGTTTTCGTCAGACCGTCGACGAGCATAGCGACCTCGGGTCCGAACAGCTTCTCTATTTCCTTAAGGTCGGTCTTCTCGGAGCAATCCTCGACCGTGTCGTGAAGCAGAGCGGCGCAGATAGAATCGGTATCAAGCTCCAGCCCCGCGACGATCTGCGCCACGGCAAGGGGGTGCGTGATATACGGCTCTCCGCTGAGTCGCAGCTGCCCCTCGTGCATACGGCTTGCATATTCGTACGCACGGGTTATTTTGTCAATATCATATTTCTTCCCGGTCGCGGTAAGGGTACTTACCAGCCTGCGGAAGGATTCCTCCGGATTTACGAACATAAGTCACCACGGCGTTTCAGCCTTATCCTTTACATTGACTTCTTAATTTTCTCAGTATAGAAGATTTATCTATGCTCGTCTTGGAGCCGTTAAAGTACATATCGAACTCAAATACGTCGTCCCCGAGAGGCTCGACACCGCATATTCGGAGCTCGTAGAAGATGAGCAAAATAAATTTCAGCTTTACGTAGCCTATCCGTCTGCCGTGCGAATTCCGCGCGAGCAAGGAAAGGATACGGCGGATCGACATAACGGTCTTACCGTTCCGTGCCTCGCGCCGAAGCAGGATATATACCTTTTCGCAATCGGAGCGATCGGGCACGATATCCTCCTCGGGGGAGAATTCGGCGCCCGCCCGTACCTCGGCAAAGCGAGCCGCGCCGCGCTCGATATCGCGCTTGACCGACTCCGAAGGCTTGCAATCGTGTACGATGAGCTGAACACTGCGCACGTTTTGATAATCGTTGATATCCACCGAGAAGAGCAGATCTATCGGCTCGCCCTCGTTGATATCCGCCTTTGCCTCGGTCATTCCGAAGCAGATCGCGGTAAGCTGTATACCGTCCTTCTCCACTATGAGCTTGAGGTGCTTTCCGCCGCCGATCTGAATGATCCGATTGACCACGGCTCCGCGCAGGACGAACTGCGGCACGGGATTGGCAACGCCAAAGGGCTCAAGCCTGAGTATCTCCTGCGCAAATTGCATATTGAGGTCGCGCATATCAAGCTCGCAATCCGCCTCAAGGCAGATATTGAGCTTGTCGTCGGTCAGAACGGTTTTCGCGTACTCGTTGATCCGACGGGTAAATTCGGGGATCTTGTCACGCTCGATCGTCAGCCCCGCCGCGAGCTCGTGCCCGCCGTACTTGCAGAGCAGATCGTCACAGCTGTTCATAGCGTTAACGAGGTTCATTCCCTTCACCGATCTGCCCGAGCCCTTTCCGATATCGTCGGGGCTCGGATACCCGCGGGTGGCTCCGTCAAAGGAGATGAGCAGGGACGGGAGTCCGTAGCGCTCCGTGATCCGCGAGGCAACGATACCGATAATGCCCTGCTGCCAATTATCGTCCTCTATAACTATGACCCGATCGTTCTCGGGATCAAAGCTCTTCTCGATCTTCTTGTAAGCCTGATCCGCGATGCGGTTTTCCTCTATCTGCCGCTGTCGGTTTATTTCGCAAAGCTCGGCGGCGTATTCGCGAGCCAACGTCATATCGTCGGCAAGCAGGAGCCGAACCGCCTTTGTCGCACTGCTTATTCTGCCGGCGGCGTTTATCCTCGGCGCTATACCGTAACCGATAAAGCCCGAGGTTATCTTCCTTTTCTTCGGTGTCTGCGACGAGGATGCCGCGGGAGTATTCGCCGCGTCGATAAGCGCGGCAAGCCCGGGACGCCCCGTTTTCTCTATCATCCGAAGCCCAAGCTTAACGATAAGTCGGTTCTCGTCAACTATCGGCATAACGTCGGCGATGGTTCCGATTGAAACAAGGTCGCCGTACTCGTAGCAGATCCTGCGTATTCCGTCGATCTCGGGCTCCCCCCTCTCACGGCAGAGCATCATCTCGTACGCGCACACGAGCTTGAACACCACGCCGACACCGGCAAGCTCACGGAAGGGATATTCGCTGTCCTCGCGATGCGGATTCACCACCGCACAGCATTCGGGGAGCTCGGGGCGGCACTCGTGGTGATCGGTCACCACCATATCTATACCGAGCGAAGCGGCGTAGGTTGCCTCCTCGTTTGCCGTTATACCCGTATCGACCGTTATTATAAGATCCACCTGCTTCGCCTTGAGCTTATCGATCGCCGAGCAGGAGAGCCCGTAGCCCTCACCGTCACGGCTCGGAATATAGTATTCTATGTCTCCGGCGTTGAGCGACCTCAGATACAGGTAGAGCATACTTACCGACGTGACCCCGTCAACGTCGTAATCGCCGTAGATCGCAACAGTCTCCTTGTTCTCGACCGCACGGCGTATGCGGGCAAGAGCTTTGTCCATATCCTTCAGCCGCATAGGATCGTGCAGGACCGCTTCCTCGTTCTGCAGAAAGCGTTCGGCTTCCGCGGCACTTCGAAATCCCCGATTCCATATAAGGCAGGCGCTCTTTTGCGACAGTCCGGTCTTCTCGGAGATCTCCGCGATCGCCCGATCGCACTCGGGATCCCCCGGAGTGTACAGGAGCGACCATATCTTGTTTCGCTTTATCTCTTGCATTTTCTTCTCCATTCCTGGCACTGTACACCGTCTGCCTGCAAAATGCCAAATTCAAAAATTATTGTTTTTCAGCTCTGTTCCTTGCGATTTATCACCTTGATTATTTTCACGTCACACCGACGGCGACCGACGGCACGCGATACTATGGCGGCAACGGCAAGTGCTGCCACCGCACCCGCGGCGGCAGAGACGGCACACACCCACTCGACCGATCCGCAAAGGTATGCGATCCCATATCCCGCGAACGCCAATACGATCGGCAATATAAAGACCAACGCCGCATATAACAGCACACGCGACGAAGCGGACTCTATCTCCACGGTATCGCCGACCTCGGCTCCGACCGAATTGATCGCCCGTGCGTCTAAGGTGCGATTTCCGCCCACAAGACCGCAAACCGCGCAGTCCTTTCCGCCCGATGCCTTATGACAGCCCTCGCAAGCCGACTTCCGCTCGACCCGCACGACCGCCCGATCGCGGTCCGTTTCGATAACAACGGCAGTATTAAGCATATCTCAAGCCTCCGCCGGAGCAAATCTTCCGATTATCCGCTCGGCAACGCGAACACCGTCAACAGCCGCACTCGTAATGCCCCCGGCATATCCCGCTCCCTCTCCGCACGGATAAACGAGCGGATGACCGTCGGCGGTCAGCGTATCGGGGTCGCGAGGCATACGTACGGGCGACGAGGTCCTCGTCTCCGCTCCCGTCAGTATCGCGTCGGAGGCGTCAAAGCCCTTCATCCGCTTACCGAAGGAGACGATCCCGCGCTTCAGCTCGCTTGATATATATTCGGGGAAAAGCGCAGAAAGCTCGGCGACGCGAAAGCGTTCTCCCCCCATATAGGTCGGCATAACCCGACTTGGGGAGTTTACCGCACACCCGGCAAGAAAATCGCCAACAGTTTCAACGGGTGCGCAAAAATCCCCGCCTCCCGCGGCAAAAGCCGCGCGCTCTATACGTTCAATATATTCGACAGCTCCGGTCACGGTATCGCCGTAATCAAGTCGTCCGACGCTGACCGCGATCGCGGCATTCGAATTCACCCCGTCACGCGCCGAATTGCTCATACCGTTGACCACAAGGCGCGATGCTTCGCTTGCCGCGGCGACTATCTCCCCGCCGGGACACATACAAAAGGTATATACTCCCCTGCCCGACGTATCGGAAAAGTTATACTCCGCCGCTCCGAGCCTCGGATCTCCCGCGGCATCGCCGTAAAGTGCGCGGTCCACGTCGGCTCTCAGGTGCTCGATCCTCAAGCCCACCGAAAAGGGCTTGGGCTCAAAGTGAAAGCCCCGAGCCATCAGTGAAAGGCGCGTATCGTGTGCGCTGTGCCCCGTAGCAAGCACACAGCAACCGCAGGGTATATCTCCGACAGAGGTCCGCGCAATCAGACCGCCGTCACATTCATCTATCCCGTCAAGACGGCAACGCAGTATTACCCTGCCGCCCAGCTGCTCTATCTCCCGTAAAATACCGTCCACTACGTGGCAGAGTACGTCGGTCCCGATATGCGGCTTTGCTCTTGTAAGTATATCCTCGGGCGCACCCGCTTGCACGAGCTTTCTTATAACGTATCCGCAAAGCGGGTCGTTTATCCTCGTCGTCAGCTTGCCGTCCGAGAACGTCCCGGCACCGCCCGCGCCGTACTGCACGTTATTAACGGGATCAAGGCGCGCATTTGCGCAAAAATCCGCGTAGGCGGCAGTGCGCTCCGACGTGCTCCCGCCGCGCTCGATAAGTATCGGAGCATATCCCGCCTCGGCAAGCGTCAGTGCGCAAAGCATCCCCGCGGGACCGCTTCCGACCACGAGCGGCGGCTTTGTCATACGCTCCGCGCCTTGCCTCAGCACGGGATCCCCGTCGTTAACCTGAGAAAAGCCCTCACGGGTAGCCGAAGCCAAGAGACGGCTATCGCCCTCTCCGACCGCCAGCACCGAGCAGACAAAGCGAATGTCTCCCCTGCGGCGCGCGTCCACCGCGCGTCGGTAAATGCGGAAATCAAAGCGCGAGGCATCGGCGATCCGACGCAACCGTGCCGATGCCCTCGCAATAAATTCACCGTCATCCGAAGTGTAAGGAAGACTGATACCGTTGATCAGCAGCTTAACGGTCATTCTTCGGCACCCGTATCAACGAGCTCGCGCTTAACGGTTATTATGATGACGCGTTCCTTCGACGTCACAAGCTCAAGTCCGTCCGGAACGGTAATATCGCCGACGGTTATCTCTATTCGGTCCGTGACGTCATTTATGTTTCCAAGATCGTAGAAGGCAGTCTGATTCTCCGCAAACAGTGCGGTGTCCCCGTTGCAGACGACCGATACCTCCGACCCGTCGTCGGCGTATACCGCATCAGTTGAGTATTTATACCCTGCCGTGCCGCCGCTGTATTTTACGGTAAAGGGTATCTGACGGTCCGAGCAGAGTATCTGTATGTAAACGTTTATCTCGGAGGGCTCGATGCTGACGTATTTTTCATCGGCGCTCTCCTGCGTGCCGTCATTCATAACGAGCTCGAAGGTCTTGCACTTCGTTTCAAAGCTCGTCTGATATCCGTTCAGATTAACCTGCGCCGCCACGGCACCGACAAGGTTGACCACCTGCTCGGGGCCCCTTATCGTAACGGCAGACACGACGTTCCCGTAGCCGTCCTTGGTCGTGATATCGCCCATTCGCAAGCCGGACGGGATACCTCCCGTATACTCACACCTCAGCTCGACCGTCTTGCTTATGATCTTATCCACGTGCACGGTAGGTGTCGAAACGTAGGTGGGCGAGATCGACTTAACCGAAACGTCGCTCCCGGGGAGCTCGCAAACGAAGCGGAAGGCATAGTCGTCCGCGCTGTCTATGCTGTCTGTATCAAGTTTAACGAGATACTGATCGTCATCGTATTTCGCAAGCGCCGCCTGTGTGCCCGTAACGGTCAGCTTTACTATGATCTGCGAATAGTCAAGATTCGCGTCGCCGTAGATAATGTTGTACCCCTTGGCCTCGATCTCGCGGTTTGCGTTGACCGTAACGTATATATCCTTCTCCGACAGAGTTTGATTGACGTTCGTCGCGTACAGCCATATGACCACTGCGGCAAGCAGGCAGAGCACAAGAGCTACCGCGTCAAAGCCGTGAAGCCCGAACGGAGAGTTCCCTGCGCCCGAGCTCTGCTTCCCGTCGCGTACCGACGGGCTCGTCTGGTTCCTCGCTTTATTCATCGTGCTTTACCTCCCTCTCCGGCTTTTGCTTCTTAAAGTTCGAAGCCATAAGGTTGAAGAGCGTCTTGCGCAAAGTATCGCGATCGTACCCGCGGGTGATCTTTCCGTCAAGAGCCATAGAAACCTTGCCGCTCTCCTCCGATACCACGATGACCGGGGCGTCGCTCACCTCGCTCACGCCGAGCGCGGCGCGGTGACGCGTGCCAAGCTCGTTGTCAAGCCCCTCCTGCTCGGATATACGCAAAAAGCACCCGGCGGCGTAGACCCTCATATCACGTATAATGACCGCACCGTCGTGAAGAGGCGCGTTCTTGAAGAATATGTTTTTCAACAAGTCCGACGATATCTGAGCATTCAGCGTTACTCCCGTATCGATATACTCGCCGAGCTTGGTTTTGCGTTCGATGACGATCAGTGCACCTACCTTCTCACGCGACATAGCGAACACCGCATCGCAAATGCTGTCCACGTCGCGGCTGAGGTCGCTCATATACTGACGGCGCTCGCCTGTGGTAATGTCCTTGATCTTGCTGAGCATAGGATTGTTGCCGACCTTCTCCAGCGCGGCACGCAGCTCGGGCTGGAAGATGATCAGCACGGCAATTATTCCCACCTGATAGAAGTTCTGAAGCACGAAGCCGATCGCCTTCATATTCAGCGCCGCGCTCAGAACGAGAACAAGCACGATAAGTAAGAGCCCGAGCGCAAGCTTTCCCGCCCGACGGTTACGTATGAACCTATATACGCAGAAAAGCAAAAAGGCAAGGGTCAATATATCGATAACGTCGATGATCCCCACGTGGGACAACGGCTCGATAACCGTTGACGTAAACGATTCAACCGCGCTTTTCAGAAATTCCCCAATATTCATAAAAAGCCCCCTTTCAACCGACAATCGGATAGATAATATATTATATCACATATAATGCAAAATTTCAAACGTTATTTGCAATTATTTTCTGCCTTTGAAGAAAAAATTATCCGCAAGGCTCGGTAAGCATACGACAAAGTCCAAAAAGCGCCCGGGACGTGAAGATCTTCACGCTCCGGACGCGATTTTCAATGCACCCTCATAGCCGCGACCCGATCGGCATCGGGCGTAACCGTACAGGACCAATTCGTATGATATATCACGAAGCCGGGCTTCCCCCCCGCAGGACGCTTGACGTTTCCCGCGCGGGTATAGTCCACCTCGACGCTCGCGCCCTCTCCGGCGCGCGAATAATACGCGGCTATCATCGCAGCTTCCGTGAAATCCTTCGCGTCGGGCTCCTCGCCGTTGCTGACGAGCAGAACGTGCGATCCCTGCGTTCCCTTCGCGTGGAACCACCAATCGTTTCTTTCGGCGAGCCGGAAGGTGACGTATTCGTTCTGAATATTGTTCTTTCCGCAATAAACCGTGTAGCCGCCCGAGGTCACGAATCGCACCACGGCAGGCTTTTGAGCCCTCTTTACCGCGTGAGGCACCGTCTTGAGCCTTGACGCATATCCCGCGTGGGCAAGCTCCTCGCGGATCTCGGCAAGGTCGCCCACCGTCTCGGCGTGGGACAACGCATCGAACACCGAGTAAATATACTCCAGCTCGGTCTCGCCGAGCTTTATCTGCTTTGCAAGCTCCACCCGCGCCGTTTTGGACTTGGCGTATTTTTTATAATACCGTTGCGCGTTAGCCGCCGGGGTGAGTCTGCCGTCCAGCTCGACCGTAACGGAGGCGAAGCTCCCGTCCTCAGTCTGGCGGGCATAATCGGTCAGTTCTGCACGGGTATCGCCGCGTCGCAAACGGTAGATATTGGCGGTGATAAGGTTCCCGACCGCCTTATACTCCGCCCCGCGTTCACATTCGGAAAGCTCGGTGCGCTGTGCATCAAGCTTTTTTCTTATGCGAGTCTCGGCATTGGTCAGGAGCTTCAGCACGTCCGACGCGCGTTGGCGTGTGCGCTGTTCCCTGTCGCGCTCCGAGAAGAAGGCATCCAGCAGAGCCCCCGCACCGTCAAAGCCGACGAGATCGGCGTTTCCGTACTGCTTGAGCCGCATAAACGAATACTCCGACGGACTGCCGTCAAGACGCACGAGCGTAGGCTCAAAGCTCTCGCTCCTTATGATCTCCGTAACCGACGCAAACTCCGAATAGAGCGTATCTCCGTCGCAATAAGCTATCGGTGTGTCGGTGTGCCTTGTGGCGCGGTAAACGATCTCACGCGCCGTGGTAGCCGAGAGCCCGAAGTAGGTCGCGCAGATAAACCGCTCCGCCGAACGCTCGGCGGGGCAAACGTTGAATGCCGCCAGAAAGCTCTCACGCGTTTCGCAAAGCGGATCGCGCTTATCCTGCGCGGGGGGCGGCTCGTAGGTCATCCCCGGAAGCACCTGTCGCTTACTGCTCGTGGTGAAGTCAACTATTTTCAACGCGGAGATTATCTTGCGATCTCCGTCGCAAAGTATCAGGTTACTGTACTTCCCCATCACCTCGGCGATAAGGATCCGCGTACAGGAAAATCCCATCTCGTCACGCGCGGCAAAGGTCAGCTCGGCGGCACGCTCAAATCCCTGCTGCACCGCCTCCGTAAGCCTTGCGCCGAGCAAATGCTTGCGCAACAGTATGCAAAACGGCGGGGGCTTATCGGGGCTGTCGGCGGACATCGACGATATCCCGAGCCGCGGCGCGTTCGACCCCGCGTTTATCAGCAGACGGCAATTCTCCCCCCTGCCGTGGAGGGTCAAGACCACCTCGTCCCGCGAGGGCTGGGCGATCCTGTCCACACGGTACGAGAGCGCGCGGTCCCGCACCTCGGCGACTGCCGCCGCCAGCATTCCCGCGTCAAACGCCATCTTATTTTCCGAACATCAGGCGGTCTACGTCGTCAAGCGAGTCAAAAACGTAGGTCGGCTGTTCCTCGGGCTTCGCGCGGTCAACGTCCTCCGCCGTCGTTTCACCGGTAAGCACCAGCACGCTCATAACTCCGTTGCGTGCACCGAGCGCAATATCGGTATAGAGACGATCACCGAAGAGGCACATATCGTCCTTTCCGATACCCGTCGCCTCGCAGATCATATCGAGAGTCTCCACGTAAGGCTTCCCGAAGTAGGTCGGAGTCTTGCCCGTGGACGCTGTAACGAATGCCGCGATCGCGCCGCTGTCGGGAATAAATCCGGTCTCGGTCGGACAGTTGAAGTCCGGATGAGTGGACAGATACTCCGAGCCGTTGCGAACGAGACGGCAGGCGTTGTCCATCTTACGGTAAGTCATAGAGGTATCGAAGCTCGTGATAACTATATCCGCGGTCTCGGGATCGCCGTCAAGTATATTGATACCGTCGCGGC
The DNA here is from genome assembly GCA_964461635.1 of uncultured Lachnospiraceae bacterium. Classification (GTDB taxonomy): domain Bacteria; phylum Bacillota; class Clostridia; order Oscillospirales; family CAG-272; genus RGIG3994. The sequence goes on along the minus strand of CAYWVC010000006.1, from coordinate 1,849 downwards.
GGAAATCCTCCACAAGCTCGTCCGTTCCGACGAGATATACCGACTTGCCCTGACGGTGGCGCTGCAAGAACACCTTCGTAACGTCGCCCGAGGTCATAATCTCCTCCCGACGCGGAGAGAAACCGAGCTTCGTCAGCTTCTCAATGTAAAAGGGCACGGTGTGCGAGGCGTTGTTGGTGAAAAAAAGCACCTTCTTCCCCGCCGCACGCAGATCGTTTATAAATCGGATGGCAAAGTCGAATACGTTGTATCCGAGATAGATCGTACCGTCCATATCGAAAATGTAGAGCTTCTTGTCGCTTATCGCCCCGGTGGGCGGATTTTTGAATTCCATATCTGTTCCCCTTCGAATGTTTTATTTCGATATATTATATCACGCCCTTGAAAAAAATGCAAGATGATGTTATAATATAACGGTACCTTTGAAATTCAACGGAAATTCGTGCCGCCGCAAGCGGCGGAATGGAGAGCTTTATGGGAAACGTGATAGGTATTGATATCGGCGGGAGCACGACGAAGATCGTGGGCTTTCGCGACGACGGGACGCTGATCCCTCCTCAGCTCGTCAGGGCGAACGATCCGGTGACCTCGGTCTACGGAGCGTTCGGGAAATTCACCTCCGAGAACGGCTTGACCCTTGATTCGATCGAGCGCGTGATGATGACGGGGGTCGGGGCGTCCTTCGTGCGGGGCTCGCTCTACGGCTTGAATTGCACCCTCGTTCCGGAATTTGAATGCGTCGGACTCGGCGGGCTTTACCTGTCCGAGCTTGACGAGGCGATAACCGTCAGTATGGGAACCGGAACCGCCGTGATACACGCCAAGCGCTGTGACGGCGGGGTAAAGGTCGAATACCTCGGCGGAACCGGGGTCGGCGGCGGCACCCTCGTGGGACTGTCACGCCTTATGCTCGGTATGGACTCGGTCGAGCACATCGAGGCGCTCTGCGAGGGCGGAGATCTCTCAAAGATAGACCTCAGGATCCGCGACATATCTAACCCCGAGGTATACCCCGATATCAAGGTGGATCTCACCGCCGCGAACTTCGGCAATATCTCCGACCTTGCCGACAAGCACGACGTAGCCCTCGGCATAGTCAATATGGTTGCCGAGACGATAGCTATGATATCGGTCTTCGCCGCCCGGGGACGCGGGATCAACGACGTGGTCCTCACCGGCAATCTGACAAGGCTGTCTCCCATCTGCGATGTGTTCGCATCTATGCGCCAATCCTTTGCGATCCACTTTACCGTCCCGCATATGGCGGAATTTTCGACCGTTATAGGAGCGGCTCTGCACAATACGCTTATCCAATAGAAAACAAGCAACCGTCACGCAATATCCGTGACGGTTGCTTATCTTATAAGCCGATAACTGAATATACGATCAGCCGTTTTTGCTCTCGGTATCCCCGGTCTTCTGATCCCCTTCGGCGACGGGCTTCTTGACCTGTGCGTGCGCCGACTTCTTTACGTACTGCGTACGGTAGCTGAGGTCGATCTCGGGCTCATCCTCGACCTTCTTCTTAAACGAAGGCTCGCTGAGCAACCACGCAAAGACCAGCACAACGACAAGGACCCCGAGGACAGTCGTAGTAACGCTCCACACGGTGCCGAGGATAGAGCCGTCCTGCTCACCCGTTCCGCCGTTGGCAGCTATTATAAGCTGTACTCCAAGTGCCACAAGGACCGCGGCGATGCAGCCTACGATCACCCAAAGCACTATTTTTGCTTTTTTTGAACGCATAATGTTTCCTCCAGAATGTTTTTGAGGTATACTAACTCCTGTACATTTTAGCATTGAATTTGACCCTTGTCAAGTATTTTACACGCTTTACGAACAATATTTT